>NZ_JBHXVO010000041.1:0-50877 GCF_042672265.1 Nocardia sp. NPDC127526
GGATCAAAGGTGTTCGGCTCGGCGAAAATACGGGGGTTGTAGTGAACCGCCGCAATGCTGTATCCGATATCGGTTCCGGCGGGAAATGTGAATCCATCGAGTTCGACCGTGGCGACACTGCGTCTGGTCTGCAGTATCGGCGAATGGATTCGCGTGACCTCGTTCAGGAAACAGTTCAGGTAGTCGAGCTGATCGAGTTTTCTGGGGTCGAGTCCTTCCGCATCCAAGATCTCGCGCCGCAGTGTCGAAGCCACCTCCGGACGTTGGGACAGCTCGTACAGTGCCCAGGTCAGCGTGGCGGTCAAGGCGTCGATTCCGCCGAAGAGGATCGTCACGGCCTGCTCCGCCAGGAACTTGTCGCTACGGTCTTCGACACCAGGCGAATTCAGCAGGATATCGATCAGGTCGTTCCGGCGCACACCGCTGCGCCGGCGCGCCACGATCAACTCCCGGCAGTAGTCCCGCAGTCGCGTGCCGGCCGACAGGAATTTGCGGTTCACCGGCAAGGGCAGGCTCGCCAGTCGCTTCGGCAGCACACTGCCCACTATGGCGCCCGCGCCTATGCTCTCGATCAGGCCCGAGATGAGTTGCAGCTCGTCGGCATCGGGCTCGTGCGAGAACATGGACTCGAGCAGGTCGGTAATCACCAGATCCAACAGCGCGGAACGGGTCTCGACAATCTCGCCCGGCCGCCATGAACTCGCCAGCGCATCCGCGTTACGCTTCGAGATCGGCGCGTAGCCTTCCAGCTCCGCTCGATGAAACGCTGGTTGCACCAGACGACGAATATCCTTGTGCTGCTGACCGTCCGCGACGATCAGCGATTCCTCGAAAATGAGCCGGATGCGTTCGAAGAGGAGGCCCCGCTCGTAGGCGTCCGGGTTCTCTACCAACATCTTGTGAAGTAATTTGAAATCGGTAACGACATAGACAACGCGAGTGCCGATATCGACACGAACTATTTTTCCGACGCCAGCCAGATCCGCCATGAACTGGACCGGATCACGCCGCATTCTCCAGCCGTGTCCGAGAATCGGCACACGCCCGGGTCCGCACGGGACGTCACGAAGATTCACTACATGCTGCCCTTCTTCTGCTCTGGACGCCCCGCTCCGCGAAGCGGTCCTCCGATCAGATAGCGACAACCGAGCCGGGTCACTGAGGCCTTCATCCATCAACACACCACGTTAGTCGGGAGTGTGTACCGACCACCACCGTTTGCCGAAACGCCAACGACCCGAGCGTCATTCACCGCAGTGGCCAACCCTTGCCGCCGACGTGTTCGGGGGCGCGGTCGTGTGAGAAGGTGGGGCTTCACTCGTGGATCCGGTGTTGCCGGAGTCGGTTACGGGTGGTGAAGGACCTGATGGAGGAGAGTTTTGGTGGAAGCGGCGTTCGATGTGGCCGGACTGGTGGGGCATCGTTACCGGACGGACGACTACTACGAAGTGGGGCGGGAGAAGATCCGGGAGTATGCGCGGGCGGTGCAGGATTTTCATCCGGTGCACTGGAGTGAGGCGGCCGCGGGTGAACTCGGGTATGCCGGGCTGGTTGCGCCGACCACGTTCATTTCGACCGCCGCGATGCTGGCCAATCGCAGGCTGCTGGATACGGTCATGGCCGGATACGACACGTTCGTGCAGACCGATCAGGTTTTCGAGGTGTACAAGCCCGTGGTGACCGGTGATCGGTTGGTCAGCGATGTGGAGCTGTCCTCGGTGCGCCGGATTGCGGGCAGGGATCTGCTCACCATCACCAACACCTTCACCGATCAGACCGGTGACATCGTGCAGATCATGCACACCACCGTCGTGGGCATCACCGACGCCGATGTCGATGCCGGCATCAGCGACACGATCGAGCGTGTCATCATGACCGGGCTCGATACGGCTTCACGGGCCGCGGCCGTATCCGCCGATGCGGAAGCCGTGACGCCGACAGCAACGGATTCCCTACCCGCCGCGCGTCTTTCGCCGATCTCCCGCACGCGTAGCCCGCGCACCGCACTCCGGTTCGAGGACCTGACCGTCGGCGCCGAGCTGCCCGCCCGTTCCGTGCGCCTGACCCGCGGCGACCTGGTCAACTACGCCGGAGTCTCCGGCGACGTGAACCCGATCCACTGGCACGACCGGATCGCCGCCCTCGCGGGCCTCCCGGATGTCATCGCCCACGGCATGCTCACCATGGGCCTGGGCGCGGGATTCGTCACCGCGTGGCTGGGCGACCCGACCGCGCTCACCCGCTACGGCGTCCGCCTCTCGAACTACGCGATCATCGAATCCGACTCCCCTGGAATCGTGGAATTCACCGGCCGCATCAAGTCCCTCGACCCCGACGCCAGAACGGCCGTCGTCGTCATCACCGCGAAATCGGCCGGCCGTAAGATCTTCGGCCTTGCCACCGCGGACGTCCGCCTCGCCTGACCTCCGCCCGGAGGTGGCACGTGCGGTATCTCCCCGAGATGCCGGCATCGCGCGCCTGACGGAGCGGACCCGTCAGGCGGCGAAGACCGTGCGAACGATGGACTCGTCGCCGTCGACCTCGACCAGCCCGAAGGCGAGGGCGTCGCCGAGAGTGAGGGCGCCGGCGGAGAGGGCGAGGACGTAGGCCGGATCGGTGCGGACGGTGGCGTCGAGGTCGCCGCCATCGTGCGGGCCGACCTCGAAACCGGTGGGTGCAGCGCGGAGTTGGAGGAGCGGGCCGCCGATCTCGAGGCCGATCGTTGCCGAGGGGCGGGGTTCGACGCGGGTATCGAGCAGGGCGGGGACGGCGAGGGCGAGCCACTCGGGGCGGAAGGCGTCACCTTCGGGGCCGCGGACCATCAGCGGGGTGGACCAGCGGATCAGACTTTCGATCGGCCCGCGCAGTTCGGCGCCCCACGGCGTGAGGGCGTATTCGACCACGCTGCCCGCGCCGGCCAGCCGGCGCTCGAGCACGCCCGCGGACTCGAGGTCGCGCAGGCGGTCGGCGAGCAGGTTGGTGGCGATGCCGGGCAGGCCGTCGAGCAGGTCGCGGTAGCGGGCGGGGGTGATGAGGAGCTGGCGGACGATGAGCAGGTTCCAGCGATCGCCGACGACTTCGAGGGATCGGGCGAGCCCGCAGTATTGGCCGTAACCGCGCATCATTTTCCTTTGCTTGATATTCTCAAGTGCGCTTGAGAGGCTCAAGTCTACCGAAGGACCGAGGCGAGAGGGGAACGCCATGGCCGATACCACCGAGAGCGTGCGGCCCGACTGGGTCGACGACGAACTGTTCCCGTTCGAGAGTCGTTTCGCCGAGATCGACGGGCACAGCGTGCACTACGTCGACGAGGGTTCCGGACCCACACTGCTGTTCCTGCACGGCAATCCGACCTGGTCGTTCCTCTGGCGCGATGTGATCCGTGCACTGCGCGACGACTTCCGGTGCGTCGCCCTCGATTACCCGGGCTTCGGGCTGTCGACGCCGCGGCCCGGCTACCGCTACCTGCCCGAGGAGCACGCGCAGGTGGTCACCGGGTTCGTCGACGCGCTCGGCCTGGACGGGGTCACGCTGGTCGGGCAGGACTGGGGTGGCGTGATCGGACTGGCCACCGCGCAGCGGCGGCCGGGCGTCTTCGATCGGCTGGTGCTGGCCAACACCTGGGCCTGGCCGACCAATGGCGTCCTCCACTTCGAGGCCTTCTCGCACGCCCTCGGAAACCCCGCGAGCCAGTTCCTGGTCCGGCGGATCAACCTGCTCGTCAACGCGTTCATCCCCACCGGCCACCGACGGCGGAAGCCGACCGCGGCCGAGATGACCCACTACCGGCGGGCGCTGGACACTCCCGAGCGACGCCGAGCCTCCGCGGTACTGCCCCACCGGCTGCTCGCCAGCCGGGCGTTCTTCGCCGAGGTCGAGGCCGGCCTGCCCGACCTCGCCCATCTACCGACACTGATTGTGTGGGGTGATGCCGACATCGCCTTCCGCCCCCAGGAGCGCGAGCGCCTGGAAGCGACCTTCCCCGACCACGAGACCGTGATCGTCGAGGGCGCAGGCACCTACGTGGAATCCGACGCGCCCGAGGAGTTCGTCGCCGCCTTCCGCGACTGGGTAACGCCGCAACACTGATTCACCCTCCGATGGGTCCGCCCTGCCAGGCAGAGCGGACCCCTGTGCATGTAGAGCAGAAATGCAGCCTGTGCCAGGCTGGGTAGGCATGGGAGGAAAACATCTGGCCCGCTGGGCAATCCCGGCGCTGCTCGCGGTGGTGACCGCGTGCGGCTCCCCCGTCGCCCCGACCCCGGCCGGACCCGGGCCGGACTCCGTGCCGGGCAGCGTGAATGCCGAACTCGGCGCGGACTTCACCCTCGCCGCCGGCGCGACGGCCCACCTCGACGACGACCGCCTCACCGTGCTGTTCCGCGGCGTATCCAATGACAGCCGCTGCCCGGAGGAACCCGACATCCGGTGCGTATGGGAAGGCGATGCAACCATCGCGCTCACGGTGACCAGCAATGGCACGGCCGCCGAGCACGACCTGAAGGTCCAGCCTCCCGGCAACGAACTCGCGCTCGACGGCTACCGCATTCACCTGGTGGCATTGCGGCCCGGCGGCTCGACCCAGACCATCCCGCAGTCGGAATACCGGGTGGATCTGCGGGTTTCGCGCACCTGAATCAGCCACGCAGCCGCGCGTTGAGCCGCGCCGCCTGCCGGGTGAGGTGATCACGTTCGGGCAGGGTGGTCGCCACGCGGGCGGCCTCGCTGTAGAGCCGCGCCGCGGTCGAGGTGTCGCCCGCCCGCTCGTGCAGATAGGCCGCGGCCGCGGTGTGCCGCGGCAGCCCGGGGTCGAGTTCGGCCAATGCGGCCAGACCGGCCCGCGGGCCGTCGGCCTCCCCGACCGCGACGGCACGATTGAGCCGCGCCACGGGATTATCGGTGCGGCGCAGCAATTCGTCGTACCACTCGACGATCTGCACCCAGTCGGTCTCCTCGGCCGTGCGAGCATCGGCGTGCAGCGCGGCAATGGCGGCCTGAGCCTGGAACTCCCCCAAGCGATCTCGGGCCAGCGCCGCCTGGAGAATATCGACGCCCTCGGCGATCAGCCGGGTATCCCACAGCCCGCGATCCTGCTCGGCGAGCGGCACGAGACTGCCGTCGGGCCGGGTGCGCGCCGGGCGGCGGGCGTGGTGCAGCAGCATGAGCGCGAGCAGACCCGCCACCTCCTCATGCTTGATCCGAGCCGCGAGCTCGCGAGTGAGCCGGATCGCCTCGGCCGCCAGATCGATATCACCCGAATAGCCTTCATTGAAGACGAGATAGAGCACCCGCAGCACCGTGGCGACATCACCGGGCTGATCGAAACGCACCTGCGCGACGGTCCGTTTGGCCCGGCTGATGCGCTGCGCCATGGTCGCTTCCGGCACCAGATACGCCTGCGCGATCTGTTTGGTGGTCAGGCCGCCGACCGCCCGCAAGGTCAGCGCCACCGCCGAGGCCGGCGTCAACGACGGATGCGCGCACAGGAAATACAACTGCAGCGTGTCGTCCACCCCGTCGCTCGGCCCCGGCGCCGGCTCGGCGTCCACGAGTTCCTCGCGCTGCCGCCGCGAGCTGTCGGCGCGGGCGGCGTCGAGGAATTTGCGCCAGGCCACGGCGACCAACCAGCCCTTGGCATCGCGCGGCGGCTGCTGCGGCCACACCCGCACCGCTTCGATCAGGGCTTCCTGCACGGCATCCTCGGCCGCCGTGAAATCGGCTCCGCGGCGGACGAGGATCCCGATCACCGTGGGGGTGAGCGACCGCAGCAGGGTCTCATCCACGGGTCGTCACTCCGTGACGGTCGGCGCCACGGTGTAGAACGGGCGCAGCTCGAGCCATTCGTGAATCGGCTTGCCGCCCGCCCCCGGCGCCGCGGACAGCTCGCCGGCCAGTTCCACGGCCCGCTCGTAGCTGTCGACATCGATGATCATCCACCCGGCGATCAGATCCTTGGTCTCCGCGAACGGTCCGTCGGTGACCGGCGGGCGGCCCTCGCCGTCGTAGCGCACGAACGTGCCCTCCGGGGCCAGCGCCTGCTCGCTGACGAACTCGCCGGTGGCTTCGAGCCGGGTGGCGAAATCACGCATGTACTGGATGTGGGCCGAGATCTCCTCCGGCGTCCACTGATCCATCGGCACGTCGTTGACCGAGGCCGGGGCGCCGCGGTAGTGCTTGAGCAACAGGTATTTGGCCATGATGTTCTCCTCTGTGCGGTGCGGCCCGTCCGGCCGCATTCACCCCGGGGACGAAGCCGCGACCGCGTTCTCGACATCTACCGCGAGATTTCTCGAGGATTTTTTCCTCAGGCGGTCGGACGCAGGTTGCTCAGCACGCGGATGGCATCCGACAGCGGGATCAGCCGGTCGGGTTGTTCGGCGGCCAAACCCATTTCGATGTACTGGCGGATGAGCATGGACGCGGTGACGCAGTGGTCCGCGGCCACCTCCCGCACCCGGTCGCGCATGTCCTTGGGCAGCTTGAGCGAGGTGGTGACCATGCCCTGCTCGATCTCCTCGGAGGTCGGTGGCAGGGCGGGCATTTCGGGCGCGTCGGTGTAGACGAGCGAGTCGAGGAACTTGCGGGGGTCCTCGCCGGAGATCGGATCGTGCATTGTGCTCATTGGTGTGCCTCCCATGCGGTGAACTCCTCGAGCTGGCGTGGTTCCATCGGCACCGCCATCAGAATCTGCCACTTCTCGGATGATCGCAGCGGTCGCAGAATCACGACAATGGCCCGGCCCTCCTCGGTGCGGCCCCAGACGGTGAGCACCGGTAGCCCGTCCCGCGTGGTCGCCGCGCGCGGCCACCGATGCGGGGAGTACAGCACCTCCATCACTTCCCAGGCCGCGACGTCCGACCATTTCAGGTAGTGGTCACTGCCGATCCACCATTCGAACTCCACGATCTGCGACCATAATACCTCGGTATTACCTCCGGGTGAGATTCGGTTTTCCGATTCCGGCGCCCGAGCGATGAATTCCGCAGACCGGCGCCGTCTGCATTGCAGACGACTCGAATCCGGAGGTGACGTATGTCCAAGATCTTGTCGATGGCGCCGGCGGTGCTGCTGGAAGGGCTGGCGCTCGGGGAATCCCCGCGCTGGCACGACGGGCGCCTGTGGCTCTCGGATTGGCTCACGCGCGAAGTCATGTCCGTCGACGAGGACGGGAACCGGCGAGTCGAACTGACCATGGACGGCATGCCCTTCTGCTTCGACTGGCTGCCCGACGGACGCCTGCTCGTGCTCTCGAACGCCGGCGAACCGACACTGCTGCGCCGCGAACCCGACGGCTCGCTGACCACCCACGCCGACCTGGACGATCTCTCCGAATATCCGTGGAACGAGATCGTGGTCGATCGGCACGGCAACGCCTACATCAACTGCATCGGCTTCGACATGATGGGCGGCGCCGAACCCCAGCCCGGCCTGATCGCCGTCGTCCTCCCCGACGGCCGCGTCTACCCCGTCGCCGAGGGCCTGCGGTTCCCCAACGGCATGGCGATCACCCCCGACGGCTCGACCCTCATCGTCGCCGAGTCCTACGCGAAATGCCTGACCGCCTTCGACATCGGCGACAACGGCGCACTGACGAACCGCCGCGTCTGGGCCGAGATCGACGGCTACCCCGACGGCATCTGCGTCGACGCCGACGGCGCCGTCTGGTGCGCCGCCATGGAACGCTGCCTGCGCGTGCGCGAAGGCGGCGAAGTCCTGGCCGAAGTCCCCCTCGACCGCAGCCCCTTCGCCTGCATGCTCGGCGGCGCCGACGGCCGCACCCTGTTCGTGGTCGCCGCGGAATGGAAAGGCGCCGAAGGCATGTCGGAGCAGGACCGCACCGGGCAGGTGCTCATGGTCCAGGCTCCCGCACCCCACGCCGGCCGACCCTAGACGAGCGGTTCTCCAGCCCCGGGGCGACCGCGCGGGCGGACGCGCGAATCAGCGCGTGAGACGGGCCTGGATGCCGTCGAGCAGGAACTCCAGGCCGGTGCGGAAGGTTTCGTCGGGGTCGAGGTGGACGGCGTCGCGGATGACCGTGGACAGGGCGGGGAATCGGCCGGTGGCGAAGGTTCGTTCGAGGTAGGGGCCGAAGGATGCCTGCCATTGCCGCTGATCCATGCCGGTGGCCCGCTCGGCGCGCCGCTCGGTGATCTCCCGGCGGACCGCGCCGATGACATACGCGGTGACCGCGTCGACCACCGGCATGACGGCGTCCACGTCGATATCGGCCATCGCGGCCACCACGGTCTCTCCCCTGGCCAGTGCGTGGGGTCCGAGCTGGGGGCGACCGCCGATCAGATCGGCCAGCCATTCGTGGTGATGCGCGGCCCGGCGGGTGGTTTCGGCCAGGGAGCGCAGCACTTCTCGCCACCCGTTTCCGGCGGGGCGGATTTCGGCGTAGACGGCATCGACCATCAGATCGAGCAGCTCGTCCTTGGTGGCGATGTAGCCGTAGAGCCGCATCGGGCCGACGTCGAGTGCGGCGGCGAGCTTGCGCAGCGATACCGCTTCCAGGCCGTCCGCATCGGCGAGTTCGACGGCCGCCCGGACGATGCGCTCCCGGTTCAATGGGGCGGGCGCCGGTCGATCCGGCGGCTCCGGCCGTTCCCACACCAACATGCCGCTGACGATACATCGCATGCCGCGATACAGTGTATTGGCAAATACGGTGTATCAAAGGAGAGTCATGGACATCGCGATCGTCGGAGCCGGACTGGGCGGCCTGGCCCTCGCCCGGGTGCTGCACGTGAACGGCATCGACGCCGTCGTGTACGAACGGGAACTCGCGCGCGACGCACGTGGGCAGGGCGGCATGCTCGATATCCATTCCGGGCAGCGGGCACTGCGCGAGGCCGGGCTGATCGATCGGTTCCATGCCATCGCCCGCGGTGAAGGGCAGGACATGCGCCTGCTCGAGCCGGACGGCACCCTGCTGCTGCAGGAGGACACACCCGAGGACGCCCCGCTCGCACGACCCGAGGTCGACCGTGCCGATCTGCG
Organism: Nocardia sp. NPDC127526; assembly: GCF_042672265.1. Lineage (NCBI taxonomy): Bacteria > Bacillati > Actinomycetota > Actinomycetes > Mycobacteriales > Nocardiaceae > Nocardia > Nocardia sp. NPDC127526. The sequence goes on from NZ_JBHXVO010000041.1 coordinate 9,001, forward strand.
CGACCTGCTGCTGGATTCCCTGCCCGAAGGCATGGTGCGCTGGGGGCGCGCATTCGCCTCCGCCGCGGAGGGCCTGCTGCACTTCGCCGACGGCAGCGGTGCGACCTATGACCTGCTGGTCGGCGCGGACGGCGCGCAGTCCCGTGTTCGCGCGATGCTCACCGACGCCCGCCCGGCGCATATCGGCCAGAACGTCGTCGAGATCGGCATTCCCGACATCGACCGCACGCACCCGGACCTCGCGGCGATGATCGGGCGCGGCAATTACTGGGTGCTCGGCAATGGGGTGTCCCTCGCGGCGCAGCGCAATGGCGACGGCCGCGTGCGCATCGGCATCAGCTTCTACAACACCGGTGAGGACTGGTTCGCCACCAGCGGGATCCCCTTCGACGATCCGGCCGCCGCCCGGGCGCGCCTGATCGAGCTGCTGCCCGGCTGGGACGCACGGTTCACCGCACTGATCGCGGCCTGCGACGACACGATCGTGCCGCGGTCGATCACCACGCTGCCGGTCGGCCTGACCTGGCCGTCGACGCCGGGCGTCACGCTGGTCGGCGATGCCGCGCACCTGATGCCGCCGGTCGGCGAGGGCGCGAACATGGCCCTGCTCGACGGCGCTGTGCTCGGTCTCGCGCTGGCTGCGCACCCGCACGACTTCCCCACTGCCGTCGCAGAATACGAACGCGAGATGTTCGAACGCACCGGCGCGGCCGCCCGGATGTCCGCGGACTTGCAGGAATTGCTGATGTCGCCCGACGCCGGCCGGAGAATGCTCGAGTTCTTCCAGCCGGGCTGAACGCCGGGCGGCCTCGCGCCGCTAGACCTCGTCTCCGATCTGCAGGACGTCGCGCAGGCGCTTCGCGAACGCGTCGGGATGCTCCATGAAACCGGTGTGGCCGCCCGGGAACAGGACGGGCTCGATGTCCAGCAGCGTGCCGAGCGCTCGCGAGGTGTGGTCGCAGAACTGGCCGGCGGAGGTGTCGCCGATGCCGATCACCAGGCGCGTCGCGCCCTGCCGCAGCGCGTCGGCGTCCGGCGTCCAGTTGACCGTGAAATCGTATTCGTGGTCGAAAAAGTAACGGTCGGAAGCGATTTCACGCGGCTCCCGCTCGCCGCCGAACATCTGGTCGATGGCCTCGGCCGGTATCGGAACCTTCGCCATGGCGAAGAACTTCTTGTACGCGCCCGCGAAGTCCCCGGTGCGGGCGATGGCCTTCATCTCCTCGGCGGCGGCCCGCAGCTCGGCCCGCTCGTCGAGCAGTTCCCGCAGCGGCGGCTCGTGCGCGATCAGCGTGTGCACCAGTCCCGGATTCGCTTGCGCGAGCGCCAGACCGGTGACCGCGCCCCCGCTGGACCCGAACACCGCGGCCGGTCCCCTGTCGACATGGGCGAGCAATCTCGCGACATCATCGGCCCGCGCTTCGGCGCTGGCGTCGGTCTCCGGATCGTGCAGAATGCTGCGATTGTGACCGCGCGGATCGGTGGTCAGCACCGTGAAATCCGCTGCCAGCAGCTCGGCCACCGGAACATAGGGCACGGCGTTCATGGGCGAGCCGATGAGCGCGAGCAGCGGGCCCCTGCCTCGTAGTTCGTAGTAGAGAACGCCATCGGGGACGGTCAGGGTCGCGGTGCTGACAGGGGCGGTAGAGGTCATGGGCACTCCCGGTGATCGAACGGTACGGCACCACTTCCGACGGTACCCGCGCCGCAAAATCATCGGCCGGCGTCATAGTGGTGAAACTCCTTGCGCCGGACGGTAAACGGCGGCCGTTGGCCGGCTGCTCCTCCGTGCGCGGGTTTGCCCACTCCGCAAACCTATGTATATTAGGTTTCAGCCTAATCAAATTAGGAAGGATGTGGATGGCACCCCGTGCAGGGCTCACTGCCGAGCGGATCACGCGCGCGGCCGCCGAACTGGCCGATGACATCGGGTTCGACAACGTCACGCTGGCGGCGGTGGCCAAGAGGTTCGGCGTGAAGGACCCGAGCCTGTATTCGCATGTGCGGAACGTGCGGGATCTGCGGACGCGGGTGGCGCTGCTGGCGACCGGGGAGCTGGCGGATCGGATTGCGGCGGCGGTGGCGGGACGGTCGGGCAAGGATGCGCTGGTCGCGTTCGCCAATGCGTATCGGGATTACGCGCGGGAGTTTCCGGGGCGGTATGCCGCGACGCAGAGTGCGATCGATCCGGCCGCGGCCGCCGATTCCCTTGCGGCGCAGCGCAGTATCGAGTTGACCGCGGCCATGTTGCGGGCCTACGACCTGCACGATGAGGCCATGATCGATGCGAGTCGGTTGCTGCGCAGCACTTTTCACGGGTACGCCACGCTCGAGACGAGTGGCGGGTTCGCGCATTCGCGGGCCACCGACAGCTCGTGGGCGCGCATTCTCGATGCCCTGCATCTGCTGTTGCAGCAGTGGCCGAACAGTCAGGAGGACCGATGAGACACGATTATCTGCGGGTGCCCGGCGCGACCCTCTTCTATGAGGTGCGCGGTGGCGGGCCGCTGCTGTTGTTGCTTCCGGGTGGCGGCGGGGATGCGGCGGTGTTCGATCCGATCGCCGATGCGCTCGCCGCACGGTTCACCGTCGTGTCGCTCGATCCGCGCGGATACTCCCGCAGCACCCTCGATGACGGGCCGCAGGATCAGCGCGTGGATGTGCAGAGTGATGACGCCTATCAGCTGATCGCCACGCTCACCGATGAGCCGGCCTATGTGTTCGGCGGCAGCAGCGGCGCGATCGTCGCGCTGGATCTGCTGGCGCGGCATCCGGAAAGCGTGCGTCGCATGGTCGCGCACGAGCCGCCGTGCTTCGCGGTCCTGCCCGATGCCGAGGCGCAGTCGGCGTTCGTCGAGGAGGTCTACACCCTGTTCCGCACCGCGGGACCCGGCGCGGCGGGGGCGCGGTTCCTCGAGGGCATCGGCGGCACCATGAAGCCGATGCCCGATCCGGCCGGCCTCCCGTCGCGCGCCGCGGCGATGATCGGCCGGTTGATGGCCAATGGCCCGCTCATGATGGAACACGAACTGCGGCAGTTCACCTCCTACGTTCCCGACATCGAAGCCCTGCGCCCGGTCGCCGACCGCCTGGTGCCGGCCTCGGGCCGCGAGACCGGCACGCAGCTGCCCGCGCGCCCGGCCGCGGTGCTGGCCGCCGAACTGGGTCTCGAGGTGACCGAATTCCCGGGCGGCCACAGCGGTTTCACCGATGAGCCCGCCGCGTTCACCCGCCGGCTCGTCACCTCGCTGCTCGCCCCCGTGCCTTCCTGACGACATCGGGCTCGGCTCGGTTGCGCCGGTGTCGGCGGGCGCGCTGTTAGCGTTCAGAAATGATCAATGGAGCGCACATGATCATCTCCGTCACCGATGCCGATGCGGCCCGGTCCTTCTTCCGCGATGTGCTCGAACTGCCGAACATCGACGCCGACGACGGCTGGTTGATCTTCAAATCCCCACCCGCCGAGCTGGCGGTGCACCCGTCGGGGCCCGACGAAAGTGGCCGGGCCGCGCTGTATTTCATGTGCGACGACCTCGAGGCCACCATGACACAGCTGCGGGCCCGAGGCGTCGAGTTCGCCGCCGAGGTCACCAATGCGGGCTGGGGTCTGCTCACGTATCTGCGAGTGCCGGGCGCCGGCGAGGTGGGCTTGTACCAGCCGCGTCATGACACGGCCTACAACCTGCCCTGATCCAGTGTGATCGTGTCGAGAATGCGGCCGATCCCGTTCTGACCACCGTTCACGCCGACGCCTTCCGCCAAGGCGGGACCGACCGGTAGGTCACCGCCCGCAGCACCCATTCGACGGGCCCGTAGGCGAACCGGTCCAGCCACCACGCGCTCACCCGCAGCTGCACGGCAAAGGTCACCACGCCGAGGGCGACGACCGCGGCCGGCGGCACCCGATCGGCCAGGGCCAGCCCGTATCCGGTGTAGACGACCATGAAAATGACCGACTGGGCAATGTAGTTCGAGGCCGCCATGCGCCCGGCCGGCGCCAGCCACGCCACCGCACCGGCCCAGCGCGACCGCGTCAGCCACCCGATCGTGGCGACATAGCCGAGGGTCATGAACGGATTCGCCAGCTCCTGAATCCCCGACCAGTACGACGGCACGTCGGCCCCGAACGTCCAGAGCACGATCGTCGCGATCGAAACCGGAAGCCCCACACCGAATCCCACCGCCATGGCGCGCGGGGTCCAGCGGCGCAGCAGATCCGGGTCCTCGAAGACCCGCCGCTTTCCGGCCGCCATCCCGAGCAGGAACATGCCCAGGCTCGGAAGGCCCTGCCCGACGAAAATGAACAGTAGGAACCCCGGCGCCAACCCCAGCTGCGTCTCGAAGGTGTCGCCGAAGCCGCCGGTGTACCCCTCGTGCATGCGCCGCAGATCGAAGAACTCCCCGAACCCCTCGATGCCGCCCGTCCCGCCGGGCAGGAACGCCAGCCCGCAGAACAGCGCGTACAGCACCAGCGCGGAGATGACCGCGGTCCGCGGCCGCAGCTTGCGCAGCAGCACCAGAATCACACACAACACCGCGTACAGCGTGAGGATGTCGCCGATCCACAGCAACATCGCATGCGCGATCCCGATCACGAACAATGCCCCGGCCCGCCGCAGCAACCGCCGCACCGGCGCCGCACCCGCCCGCTCGGCCGCCGCGATCTGCAGGGTGAACGAATACCCGAACAGGAACGCGAACAGCAGATAGAACCGCCCGAGGAACAGCCCGTACATCACCGCGTACACGAACCGGTCGATGCCGCCGTCGAAGGTCGGCCGCACCTCACCGCCCGCACCCACGAACGACATCAGCATCGTCAGCACCAGAGCGTTCGTGATCAGAATCCCGAACAGCGCGAACCCGCGCAGGGTGTCGACTTCCCCGATGCGCTTCCCGGCCCCGATCCCCGACGCCGATTCCACTTCAGCGGACATGCGGCCACGCTAGGACCGCTCCCGCCCTCCGCACATCCACCGACTCCCCTACTCCGGAAACGACCTCAGCGGTATTGACACCCATCCATGAGACCGATGCCGGTGCAGTGAGTGCAGCTATGCACCAACCGATTCCGTCGCTCAGCCGAGAGTTTCGCGCTTCTCGTTGACCGCTTTGAGCATCTCTGGCCAGTGGCCGCTGCGCTCGATCTCCTCGGCCATGGCGGTGAGCGCGTCGGCGTCCCAGATTTCGAGGTCGAGGAATCGTTGGCCGTTCTGCGGGGACATGGCGGCCGCGACGGGAATCAGTTCGGCCCAGGAGAGTTCGCGGCGGGTGGCGTCGACCATGTGGGTGAGCAGGTCCGGGCCCATCTCGGCGGCGATGTCGGCGACGCGGCCGAGGGTTTCGGGGGTGAGGAATTGCAGGAAGGTGAGTGCTTCGGTGAAACGGTCCAGGTCGTGGGCGGCTTGCAGGAGGTCGCGGACGCGGTGTTCGGGCAGGCTTCCCAGGACGAGTTCGAAGCGGTCGGAGACGGTGTCGAGTTCGGCGTTGAAGCCGACCATGAGCAGGTCCTCGCCGGATTCGATGTGCGGTAGGACGCCCAGCAGCTGCTCGTCGGTGGCGGCGACGAGGAAGCGGGCGAGGGTGACGAAATCCTTGCGGTGCAGCAGGTCCTGCATGACCGGCACCAGGATGTCGGTGTCGAAGGCGCGCACGATGGGGGTGGCGGCCTCGGGGTCGACGTAGGCGGCGACGTCGGCGAGGAAGTCGCGCGGGATGTGGCCGATGAGCGCCGTCGCGCGGGCGGGTGAGAGGGAGCTGGCGATCATGCCGCACAGCATCGGGCCGAAGAAGCGGATCGCGATGGTGATCGACAGCCGGTCGGGAACCAGGGCGCTCACCCGGGCCACGCGCTGGAACATGGGGCGGTAGCGGGCGTCGAGGCTGTGGTGCATGCTCTGGCGCACGCGCCGGATGGCGACCGGGTCGCTGTCGAGCAGGAAGGCCAGATCCTCAGGGGCGGTGTGCAGTTCGCGCGCGAGCTTGACCACTTCCGCGCGGGCGGCGAGATTCGTCATGGTCCCCCCATGGACGTCGGTTCCCGACGGGCCCGGCCGGGCGTGCCCGTCAGGAGAACAGGATGCGGCGCACCGCGCTCCGGATCAGGGCCGGCAGCAGGGTGAGTCCGTTGTCGACGGCGTCGCCCAGTTCGCGCTCGCGGTGGTCGCGGGCGTGCTCGTAGGCGGCGCGCAGCACGGCGTGGCGGTCCTCGCCGAGATCGCCGAGCGCTTCGACGTCGGCGCGCGCGACCCGGCTGATCTCGCAGAGCCGATCGATCTCCGACACGCCGTCCACGCTAGCCCAATGCGCTTGGGAACACCGGTGTTTCAGCGGTATTCGTGACAAGCTGTAGCACGCTGTGCCGTCTGCCCGAGGAGATGTGATGCCCTGGCTGTTCTTGCTCGCCGTCCTGATACTCGTCTCGGCCCTGATCGTGCTGATCAGCATGCGCGGCCGGCCCTATGCCGACCGCGGCCCGACCAGAGCCACCGCGCTCGCGCTGCTCACCCTCGGCCTGATCCTGCTGGCCGTGTCCTCGACCAGCATTGTCTCGACCCGCAATGTCGGCATCGTCACCTCGTTCGGAAAACCGGTGGGCACCAAGGAGAACGGCCTGCACTTCGTCTGGCCGTGGCAGAAGGTCCCGGAGCTGGACGGCACCATCCAGACCAATAATCAGCTCGGCGGATTCAAGGACAACACCTGCTCCGGCGGCAGTTCCATCCGGCTGGCCAACAATTCCACGGCGTGCGTGGACAATACGGTGCGCTGGCGCATCCATCACGCGGCCGCGGACACCTTGTTCCGGGATTACCACACCATCGCCAATATCAAGGACAGCCTGGTGACCCGCGAGCTCAATGCCACCCTCAACGAGATCTTCGCCGGCTACAACCCGCTCGAACCGCAGAATGCGGGCGGCCCCAATCTGACCGATATGTCGGTGCAGGCCACCGAGAAGCTGAAGGCGAAGATCGGCGGGCAGATCGACGTGCAGAACGTCATCATTTCCATCGTCCACTTCGATCAGCAGACCCAAGCCAAGATCAACGCCTATCAGGCGCAGATCGCCGACACCCGCATCGCCGAGCAGAAGCAGCGCACCGCGGTGGCCGAGGCCGAGGCCAACCGGCTGCTCACCGAATCGCTGAAGGACCCGAATGTGCTGGTGTCCAAGTGCCTCGACCTGCTCAACAGCGGGAAGCAGCTGCCGACCGGATTCCAGTGCTGGCCCGGCACCGGGCTCGCCACCACCATTCCGGCACGCTGAGCCGTCGGCGGGCCGTCAGTTCCACAGCGCCGACGGCCCGCCCTCCGGAACCGCCTGCACCGCGCCCCGATCCACCCGGGCCGCGGTGAGAATCTCACTGACCCCGAGCAGGATCAGATACGGGCCGACCGCCAGCGCCAGCGCCGTCATCGACCCGAACGGCACCACGGCCACCACGATTCCCATCACCGTGGTGCACAACCCCACCACTTCCTGCCGCCCCGCCCCCGCGAACTCCTCCGACCAGGCGCCCACAATGGCCTGCACGACCCCGCGGATCATCCACCCCATGCCGATCCACAAGGCCAGCAACAACACCCACTGCCCGCTGTCGAAGCACCACAGCCCCAGCAGCAGCGCCACCACCCCGCTGCCGAACTCGAGCACCTTGAGCGGCGTCGAGATCCGCGTCCCGAACGCCACGATCCACTGCACCGCAGCACTACTCAGCAGCACGAGCGCACTGAGCGTGCCCGCCACCGTCTCCGTCTTGCCGGGCCACGCCAGCAGCACCAGTCCCAGCGCCACCGAACACACACCGGTGACCAGCAGTGCCTGCCAAGCCCAGTCGGCAAACACCGCAGTACGCCCCTCGATTCGGGTGGTGGGCATAGCGCAATGATATGACCGATTAGTCCTTTTAACCGCAGGTTTGCACACACGGCATGTCCGCACCGCGCGCCGCGTACCAGCAGCTCCGGCGTGTCCCGCGAGAGCCGGCGGGATGCTCCCGCCGGTCGCGGTCACGACCTCGTGCGGGCGGCAATCCACTCGGCCGCTCCCGGACCGGAGAGCCGGCCGGATGCGGGGTGGCGGCCGGTGATCAGGAGCAGCAGGGTGGTGACGGAGCCTTCGATGGCGGGGCCGGTGCCGGCGCTCCAGTCGCCGTCGGTGGCCCTCAGGTGGTAGCCGGTGAATTTCCTGCGGGCGTGGAAGGGGAAGCCGCCGTTCCAGACTCGGTCGAGGGCCACTTGGGCGACGGGAACCGGCATTTCGCGGGGAATGCCGAGGGGGATCGCGATGTCCTGGCCGTGGACGAGGAGGTCCATGAGGCGATCGGCCGGGGTGGTGCCGATCGGGGTGACGCGCGCGGTGATGGTGTCGTACAACTCGTCGAGCAGCTGAGTCGTGGTCCGGTCGCCGGCGTGACGGATGGCGGTGTCGCGGACCAGGCGGTTGAAGTCGCCGCGGGCGCGGATCAGGTTGATCAGGATCGAGCCGAGGCTGGAGTCGGCCGAAAGGATTACGTGGGCGACGACATCGCGCACTCGCCAGCCCTCGCACAATGAGGCGTGGTCCCAGGCGCTCTCCGGGAGAGGACGCAGGAGCTCGACCAGGCCGGCGCGCTCGGCGGCGACGGCGGCCCAGGTCTGGTCGGTGGTCAGGGTGGTTTTCGCGGCCATGTGCGGAACTCCTTGTGCTGAGGGGTGTTCCAGTACCGTAGAAATTCCAGTCGGGTGGAGGTTCCAGCGATCGTGACCAACAGCACACGCCGTGACGGCCTGGTGGGCATCGGTGAGTTGTCCCGGCGCACGGGGGTTTCCGTGCGCACCATCCGCTTCTACTGCGATGAAGGGATTCTCGAACCGCAGCGCAGTACCGGTGGGCATCGGCTGTTCGATCCCGCGATCGTGGTCGACCGGCTGCAGTTGGTGCGGCGGCTGCGCACGCTCGGCCTGGGGTTGAACGCCATTGTCGCCGTGCTCACCGAGACCAGCTGCCTCGGCGATGCCGTCGCCGCCGAAAGGGCCGCGCTGGACGCCGAATTGGGCGCGCTGACCTGGCGACGGGCGGCGCTGGTCGCGGTCGAGGAGGCGTCGCCGGCCGAGCGGGCCGCTCGGCTGGAGGTGCTGGCCGCCGTGCAGCACCGCCAAGCCGCCTACGACACCCTCATCGCGTTCTGGCGTCGGGTGCTCGCCCCGCTGCCGCCGGGTGTGTTCGACGGATTCGTCGGGATGAACATCCCGTCCCCACCGGCCGACCCCACACCCCGCCAGGTCCTCGCCTACGCCGAACTCGTCATCGCGGCCGCCGATCCGGCGCTGGCGACCGCGATGACCCGCCAGCTGTGGCGACACGACCCCGCCGCGATCCACGACAAACGCGCACTGCTCATCGGCGTCGCCGAAGCCTGCGGAATCGTCGAACCGCTCGTCGCCGCCCACATCGCACCGCGCTCGGGCGCCGGGCTGCACCGCTTCCTCACCGCCCACGCCACCGCGCGCCGCACGCACGTCACCGCGGAATTCCGGCGCCGGCTCCTGCACGGAGCCGACGACGACGACCCGCGCATCCACCGGTATTGGACACGCACCACCGAGATCACCGGCGCCACCACCGCCGGCGCCGCCCAGCACTGGCTGCACCGGGCACTGGCGCAATCGACCGACCAGCAGCGCGTCGACGCCGCTGCGCCGTAACCGGATTCCCCCCTGCCGATCCGACCGCGCCGGCGACCAGCCGGCGGGCGGATCAGCGGAGTTTGCGGAAGAACTCGCGGACGTCGGCGGTGAGCAGGTCGGGGGTTTCCATGGCGGCGAAGTGGCCGCCGCGGTCGAATTCGGACCAGTGCACGACGGTGTTCTGCTTCTCGGCGATGCCGCGGATGACGGTGCCGCTGGGGAAGACCGCGACGCCGGTCGGGACGCCGGAGTTGGGGAGGTCGGCGCCCCACTGCTGGGATTCCTTGTACAGGCGCATGGAGGAGCCGGCCGTATTGGTGAACCACAGGATCGCGATATTGGTCAGCAGCATGTCGCGGTCGATGGCCTCATCGGGGGTGGACTTGGCCGGATCGGCGTAGGTGTGGACCACATCCAGAATCCAGGCGAGGGTGGCCGCCGGGGAATCGGCGACGGCGGGGGCGAGGGTCTGCGGGCGGGTGGAGTGCATGCCGGCGTAGCCGGAGGTGTCCTGGCTGCTCCAATCCTGCAGGGCGGCAATCTTTTCCTGATCGGCGGGGCTGTAGGCGGAGCCGTCGTCGTCCCAGGACGGAATGGTGATGGGGTCGTTGAGGTGCACGCCCGCCACGTGCTCGGTGTCGATGCGGCCCAGCTGCGGCGCGATGAACGAGCCCGCGTCCCCGCCCTGCGCACCGTAGCGCTCGTAGCCCAGCGCGGCCATGAGCTTGGCGATCAATTCGGCGCTGCGTTCGGTGGCCGCGTCACCGGGCCGACGAGTCGGGCCGGAGAACCCGAAGCCGGGCAGGGTCGGAATCACCAGGTGGAAGGCGTCTTCCGCGGCGCCGCCGTACGCGCGCGGATCGGTGAGCGGGCCGATGACCTCGGTGAAATCCTCGAACGGCCAGCCGTGCACCAGCACCAGCGGCATCGCGTTCTCCTCCGGAGACCGGACATGTGTGAAATGCAGGCGCTGCCCGTCGATTTCGGTGACGAACTGCGGAATCTGATTGAGGATCGCCTCCTGCACCCGCCAGTCGTAGGAGGTGCGCCAGTACTCGGCGATCTCGCGGACATAGCCGGTGGGGATGCCGTAGCTCCAGTCCACGCCCGGCAGTTCGTCGGGCCAGCGGGTATTGGCGAGGCGAGCGTTCAGATCGTCGAGATCGGACTGCGGGATGTCGATGCGGAAGGGCTCGAAATTCGTCATGGGACAAACCTAGGAAACCCTTAGGTCAAGTTCTGTCCTAATCGAATGGCACTCTGAGGCCATGCTCGAAACATCGGCTCGCCTGCTGCGCCTGCTGTCGCTGTTGCAGACCCACCGCGACTGGTCCGGGCCGGACCTGGCCGCCCGGCTCGGAGTGAGCACGCGAACCGTGCGCCGGGACGTGGACCGACTGCGGGAACTCGGCTATCCGGTGGATGCCGTGCAAGGCACGGCCGGGTACCGGCTCGCGGCCGGCAGCACGCTGCCCCCGCTGCTCCTCGACGACGAGGAGGCCCTCGCGGTGGCGGTCGGGCTGCGAACCACGACCGGCGGCACCGTGGCCGGCATCGAGGATGCGTCGCTGCGCGCACTGGCCAAACTGGAGCAGGTCATGCCGTCCCGGTTGCGCCATCGGCTGCGGGCCTTGCAGCGCTCGGTGATTCGCGTGCAGACCGAGGCGCCGCGGGTGGAGCCCGATGCGCTCATCGCCATCTCCGATGCCTGCAACCGGCACGAACGGCTGCGCTTCGACTACACGAACTATCAAGGGCGGCAATCGATCAAGGAAGTCGAACCGCACGCGCTGGTGAACTTCAACCGGCACTGGTACCTGGTGGCCTGGGAGGTGAAAGCCCGGGATTGGCGATCCTATCGCGTCGACCGCCTCACCCCCCGTATCCCCACCGGCCCGCGCTTCCCGCCCCGGGAGCCCCCCGAGGGCGATGTCGTCGCCTACCTGTCGAATCAGTTGTCCAGCAACGCATGGCCGCATCGCGCCACGGTGGTCCTGCACCGCTCCGCCGCCGAACTGTCCGAACGGATCTGGCCCGGCATGGGCGTGCTCGAAGCCCTCGACGACGCCAGCTGCCTGCTGCACCTCGGCGCGGACTCCCCCTGGGCGCTCTCCTGGATGATCACCTCCATCGACACCGATTTCACCGTCACCGATCCCCCCGAGCTCGTCGAGCAGATCGACCGGCTGGCCCGCCGCTGCGCCGCCGCCACCGCCAAGCCCTGACCGGCGGACAGCTTCCGGTCAGGGCTTGGCCGTCAGTTCGCGATCACGGCGGCATCATCGCGGTCGCCGCCCGCACGCCGCCATCGCGACCTAGGCTGGAGGACGGGGATTTCCCACTGCGGCGCAGGCGAAGGGATCGGCACTGTGACCACGATATTTCCACCCGGACCGCGGTTACCGCGGGCGGTGCAGACCGCGATGTACGCGAAATGGCGCGGGGCGCTGCTCGGGCTGGCGGCGCGGCGGCACGGCGAGGTGTTCACGCTGCATCTGGTGCCGCCGTATGCGGAGAACCTGGTGGTGTTCTCGCGGCCGGAGCACATTCGGGAGATCTTCGCCGGTGATCCGGCGGATCTGCATGCCGGAGAGGGCAATCGGCTGCTGGTGCACATTATGGGCGAGCATTCGGTGCTGCTCACCGACGAGGTCGAGCACGCCCGGGCGCGGCGGCTGCTCATGCCGGCCTTCTCCGGATCGTCGCTGCGGTCCTACCGCGGCATGGTCGAGGCCATCGCCAAGACGCACATCGACCGCTGGGCGAACGGGTCCACGATCCACACCCTGGACCGGATGAACGAGCTGACCCTCGATGTCATCCTGCAGGTGGTGTTCGGCCTGACCGACGAGCGCCGCCGCGAGGAGCTCGCGCCCCGGCTGCGCCGGATCGTGAACATCAATCCGCTGGTGTTCTTCGGCTGGCGGTATCCGCGGCTGCAGCGCTACGGCGTGTGGAAACGCTTCCGCGACAACCAGGCCGCCATCGACGCGCTGCTGTATCGGGAGATCGCGCAACGCCGCGCCCACCCCGATCTCGACCAGCGCGCCGATGTGCTGTCGCGGCTGCTGGCCGTCGGCGCGGGGGAAAACCCTTCCGACACACCGCTGTCCGATGCCGAGATGCGCGATCAGCTCGTCACCCTGCTGCTGGCCGGGCACGAGACCACCGCCTCGGCGCTGGCCTGGACCTGCCACGAACTCGCCGCGGCGCCCGATATCCAGGTCACCGCCCGCCGGGCCGCGCACGCCGGCGACGACAAATATCTCGAGGCGGTGCTCAAGGAGGCCATGCGCCGCCGGCCCGTGATCGCCGCCACCGGCCGGAAACTGACCCGCGACATGACGATCGGCGGCCTGGACCTGCCGCGCGGCACGGTGGTGTCCACCTCGATCCTGCTCGCGCACGCCCGCCCGGACAGCTATCCCGATGTCGCCCGCTTCCGGCCCGACCGGTTCCTCGACGGCAGTGTCGTCCCCAATACCTGGCTGCCCTTCGGCGGCGGCGTGCGCCGATGTCTCGGTGCGGGCTTCTCGCTCATGGAAGGCACGGTGGTGCTGCGGGAGATCCTCACCCGCTACCGGTTGTCGCTGCCCGCGGGCGAGTCCACCGAGCGTGACCGCATTCGCAACATCACGCATGTGCCCGCGCACGGGGCGCGAATCATCGTCACCGCCAACGACTCCCACCTGTCATAGCGTTCAATGGACGCATGAGTGACAACCCATCGGCCCCGATGGTCTATGCGTCGGTTGTGGAGTTCGTCGAGAACTATCTGAGCCTGATCTACCGGCGTGATGTGACCGACCACGCGCGGCGCAAATGGTGCCCGGAGTGGTGGAAACACGCCGAAGCGGTGGCGCGGCTGGATTCGCTGTGGCGGGCGTGGGAGCACTGCCGGCTGGATCCGAATACCGGGTTGAGCGTGTGGTTTCTCGATCACGCCGACCCGCACATGCGCGAATTGTTCAGTCCCGATGGGGCTTTCAAGTACTGCTCCCCGACGCGCGGGCATCAGGACACCTTGCAGCCGCTGCCGCTGAAGTCGCCGCAGCGCGGGCTGTTCACGCCACCGGCCGCCTCGCAGGCCAAGGACATCAAGTCCGACCCCACCGCGAGCTGACGGCGGCGCTACCGACCGGGCGGGCGGCGACGCTGCTCGAGGGTCGCGAACCCCGCACACTCCGGGCATTCGGCGATGATCGGGTGCCGGCACTCGGTGAGGTGTTCGAGAAACCGATCGGTCGCGCGCAGCAGCGCGAGGCGCTCCTGCACTTCCGCGCGCTTGTCCGCGATGAGCGCCAGCCGGTCCGCACGCGCGCCGGCGCCGAGCCGGCGGATCTGCTCCAGCGACAATCCGGTGCGCTGCAGGATGCGGATGAGCCGCGCTCGATGCAGGGTCTGCTCGTCGTAATGCCGATGCCCGGACGGTGTGCGCGGCGGGTGCAGCAGGCCGACGGATTCCCAGTGCCGCAGCACATGGGCCTCGATGCCGAGAACCGCCGCGGCGTCGCCGATGCGGACCGCGTCGACAGTGGTCATGGATTCACCTCTTTACTTCACGTCGACGTTAAGTATTAGCGTTCGTCCATGTCCGATCCAGTTCGTACCCCCAGCCTTGTCCAATGCTGCGTCGCGGCAACCGGTCTGATCACCGGCGCTGTGCGCCCGCGGCCCGTCGACCAGCGGTTCCTGCGCTCGATCACCGATGCGGGCCTGCCCGCGCCGCAGCGCACCGTGCGCGTGACCGCGCTGCCGCAGGCGCCGCGCGAGGTGCCGACCGCGGTGGTCGTGGAGGGCCGGTTCACGCCGCGGCGGATCACCAATTCGCTGACCTCGTTCCTGGTCGAGCATCCCGAGGCGGCGTTCATCGTCGATCCGAGCGTGTGCGAGGACGCCGAGCACCGCGCCCTCGCCGAACTGCCGTCGGTGCTGCGGGCGGTGGTGCGCCCGCCGGCGAGCACCATCCCCACCATCACCGCGCTCGCGCAGGTGCCCGGGCTGCCAGCGCCGCAGTTCGCGCTGCCCACCCACGCGCATTGGGATCACGTGTGCGGGCTGCTCGATATGCCCGGGTTGCCGGTACACCTGCATCGCGTCGAACGCGACTGGGTCATGTCCGGTCCGGTCGCGCCCGTGGGCGGGGTGCGGTCCTCGCTGCGCGATCGCCCGGTCGTGGAATACGACCTCGACGGACCGCCGGTGCTCACCTTCACCCGCAGCCACGACCTGTTCGGGGACGGCAGCGTGGTGCTGGTCGACCTGTCCGGCCACACGCCCGGCAGCATCGGCGTGCTCGCCCACACCGAGCACGGCTGGGTGCTGCTGGCCGGTGATTCCGCCTGGCACACACTGCAAATCGACACTGTGCGCCAGAAGTCCAGCTTCCCGGGCACTTTCGTCGATACCGACCGGGACCTGGCGTTCAAGACCTTGCACCGGCTGCATCTGGCGCGGCATCTCGCCACGGTTGTCCCCACCCATGACCACGAAGCGACCAGTCGCCTCGCGAGCACTCGGCCGGAGCGCTTCGACGCCGTACCGTGAACATATGGAGATCACCGTTCGCCCGGCCGCGAGATCCGATATCCCCGATCTGGGGCGCGTGCTGGGCATCGCCTTCACCGACGATCCGATCATGAGCTGGTTCATTCCCGATGCGACGGTGCGCCCGCAGCGCGCGGCCCTCTTCTTCGACACCCTCACCCGCCATCAGTTCCTCGACCACGGCGGGGTGGAGGTGGCACTCGACGACAACGGGGTCATGGTCGGCGCGGCGGTGTGGGCGCCGCCGGGGCACTGGCACACCTCCAAGCTGACCACGCTGCGCTGCCTGCCGGGGTTGGCGCGCGCCTTCCGGTCGCGGCTGCCGTTGGGTGCGGCCATGTCCGATCGGATGGCGGAGGCGCATCCACGGGAACCGCACTGGTATCTGGCGTTCATCGGCACGCTGCCGGCGGCGCGGGGTCGCGGATACGGTCAGGCGCTGATCAATTCGCGGCTGGATCGCTGCGATGCCGAGGGCGCGCCCGCCTATCTGGAATCCAGCAAGCCCGACAATGTGCCGTACTACGAGCGGTTCGGGTTCGTGAAGACCGGTGAGCTCGACGCCACCAAGGGCGGGCCGCTGATCTGGCCGATGTGGCGGGCGCCGCGCACGGCCGAATAACCTGCGGCAGGTCCGGTGTTCGGGCGCGGCGGCGGGTCAGGTGCGCGGCGTCAAGCGCCACAGCGAGGTCACCTCGGCGGCGCGCGCGGTGTGCAGGGGATCGGTCGTGTCGCGGGCGCGGGGGTGGCGGGGGTTGGTGCCGGTCTTGTCCAGGACCTCCAGACCCGCCTCGGCGATGAGGGCGGGGACGTCGTCGGCGCCGCGCAGGCCCAGGCGCTCGGCCAGATCCGACAGCAGCAGCCAGCCTTCTCCCCGGGGTTCGAGATGCTCGGCCAGCCCGGCGAGGAAGCCGCGCAGCATGACGCTGTTCTGGTCGTACACACCGGTTTCCACCGCGGAGGTCGGGCGGGTCGGCAGCCAGGGCGGGTTGCAGACGACGAGATCGGCGCGGCCGGGCGGGTAGAGCGCCGGGCCGGTGACGCGGATCCGGTCGGTCAGCCCCAGGCGGCGGATATTGTCGCGGGCGCAGATCAGCGCGCGGGGGTTGTTGTCGGTGCCGACAATGCGGTCCACGCCGCGCCCGGCCAGCACGGCGGCGAGCACACCGGTGCCGGTGCCCAGGTCGAATGCGGTGCGCGGCAGCGGATCCGGCAGTTCCGCCTGCGCGACCAGGTCCACGTACTCGCCGCGCACCGGGGAGAACACCCCGTAGTGCGGGTGGATGCGCGCACCCAGTGCGGGCACTTCCACACCGCGGGTGCGCCATTCGTGCGCGCCGATCAGGCCCAGCAGTTCGGTGAGCGCGACGACCCGCGAATCCTGGGGCGGCCCATAGGCTTCCGTGCACGCCTGCCGGACGGCGGGTGCGCGGCGCAGCGCCAGGGCATGATCGCGGTCCAGTTCCACCAGCACCCGGCCCAGGACCAGGGCGCGATGCCTGCGGGCGCGGCGGTGCAGGTGGAAGCACTCGGCGGGATCGGATCCGTTCGGCCGTGGCTTGCGATCGATGCGGCGGCCCATGGCGTTCAACAGGTTCCGCGCATTGTGGTAGTCGCCGCGCCACAGCAGTCCGGTGCCTTCGCAGGCCAGTTTGTAGGCGGTGTCAGCGGTCATCCGATCGTCGGCGACGACAATGCGTTTGGGTGGTGCGCTGTCGTTCTCGGAATGCCAGCGAGCGCATCGGGTGGAATCGTCTTCGGCCCACGAAATCACGGACATAGCAGAGGGTCGTACCCAGCCTTTCACGCGCGGATGCGTTCGAGTCTGGCACGACCCTCCGATGCGGCCAATCGATTTACCGGCGGGCACTCACTGCTTGCGGGCGAGCCCGCCGACGATCAGCTTGGTCCACTGCTCCACATTCGGCCGCGGTTCGGTGTCGGGCCGCCAGTCCGCGCATGGCACCAGGCCGGGTTCGAGCAGCTCCAGATCACCGAAGTAGGACCGGATCTCCTCGTGATTGCGCCAGGTGCCGCGGCCGAACGCCTCCAGGATCTTGCGTTCGGTCTCCTGTGCCTCGCGGTCGCTGCCCTTCTGGAAGTGGGCGATGTAGAACAGGCTGCCGGGCGCGGCCAGATCCGACCAGTAGCGCACGACACTCGCCGGGTCCTCGTCGTCGTTCACGAAGCTGAGCGTCACCGCAAACAGGATGCCGACCGGTTCGTCGAAGTTGATGAGCCGCTGCACATCCGGATGCTTGTGAATGCTGGCGGGATCGCGCACATCCGCCTCCAGCAGCACGATGTTCTCGTCGACCGCCAGCAGTGCGCGGCCGTGCGCGGCCACGAACGGATCGTCATCGATGTACACGATGCGGGCGTCGGGCTGCTCGGCCCGCACCACCTCGTGCACATTGACCGCGGCCGGCAGCCCGCAGCCCATATCGATGACTTGACGGATACCCTCGGAGGCCATGGCCCGCGCTGCGCGAAGCACGGCCTCGCGGTTCGTAATGGCGAGCAGCTCCGAACCCGGCAGGTCACCGGTGAAATAGTCACCGAGATCCTTGTCCACGCCGTAGTTGTCGCGCCCGCCGAGAACGTAGCTGTAGACACGGGCCACACTCGGCCGTGACTGCCGCGCTCGCATGGCGTTGATATTCAAATCATCACACCCCTTTACCCTCCGTGCACCGGTGGTCAGTGATCGCACGGGCGGCCCGCCAGCCAATAGGACCGCGATCGGAAGATCATTCCAGATCGGACCCGTGCGGGAGGCGCCTTTCGATAGATGACGATACCCGCTCACATCCAGCAATATGTAGGACTCGAAGCCACCCGCGATGACATATCTGAGCGCGAGTCATTCGTTACGGGTCATGCAAAATGAGTGTGCGGCACGGGAATTCTGCGATGAATCACCGCTTTGTCCGTTAAATCCCGAAAGTACGAACCTGCTGATCAACCGGCCGGATGGCCCGTCTACCTTCCTGATCAATCAGCGCGGCGGCTCCGGCGCCGGCTGCGCGTCGCGGCGGGCGAGCAGTTCGTCCAGTTGCCGCTCCGCGCGCTCGGCGCGAGCCAGCGTTTGCGTGCGCGCATCGTCGAGCGCCGCGAGGCGATCAGCAGCCTCCTTTCGCGTAGTCTCCAGCGCCGCAGCCGATTCCGTTCGCACCCGTCCGATATCCGCCGCGGCCTGCCGCCGCGCCTCACCGAGCTCGTCCCGCACACTCTCGAGCTCCCCGCGCACCCGAGTCAGCTCATCCCGCGTCTCGACGACCACCTGATTGCGTTCGGCCACCGCGGCTTCGGCCCGCTCGATGGCCCGCTCCGCATCGGCCGCCCGCTGCACGGCCAGATCCCGTTCGGCACTCGCCGCGGTAATCCGCTGCGTGGTCTCCCGCCGCACCTGCTCGACCTCGGTCGCCGCCTTCGACCGCGCCAGCTCGATCTCCTCCCGCGCCTGCTCCCGAGCCCGCTCCACCTCCTCGGCGACTTCCCGCCGAACACCCCGAATCTCGGCCTCCGCCTCCGCCCGCGCCGCGAACACATCATCGGCGGCCTGCTTGGTCACCCGCTCCACCTCCCGCAACGCGTCATCCCGCGCCCCCAACGCCTCCGCAATCCGCGCCTCCGCGGCCTCGGCGGCCGACGCCGCATCCTCCGCCGCCGATTCCGCCGCCGCCCGCGCCTCCTCGGCATCCCGCCGCGCCTGCTCGGCCGCCACGGTGGCAACCTCCGCCTCCGCAATCCGCCGCGCAGCCTCCGCCTGCACGGCCTGCACCTGCGCCTCGGCCACCGCCGGATCGGCCAACGTAGCCAATTCCGCCACAGCCGCATGCAATGTCGTCCCCAACTGCTCGGCCAGTCCCCGAAACTGCCCGAGCAACTCATCGGCCCGCAACCGCGCCACCGTCACCGGACCCTGTTGCGTCACAGTGACGTTCACCGCCGGGGCCTCACCCTCCCCTTGCTGCCGCCGCTGCCGCTCCCGCCACGCCCTCCACCGCGTGTGATCCGGATGATCGCAGTACTCCGAAGGCCGCCCCGGCCCCCCACCACGCGTAATCGGCTTCGTACACCCCGGGTAATTGCAAATAGTCGTCGACACCCGCAAATCGTAGCGTTGGTTTCGTCATTCCCAACGGAACAACACGAAACGAAACCCAAACCGCCCCAAATCAATCCCCGCCACTCTGACCCCCGATAAGTGAACCTTATCGGAGGTCAGTCTCTCCGGCCTCCCTCACTTGACGTGCCAAACAATACGTTTCGTTTGGTTGCTGCCAACGCAACGGAACCACAACGAATCCCCTGAAAAACTGTGCCCGCTGGCACGCTCGTACCTAAAGTGGCGGATTCTCAACCAGTCTGGCGAGGATGGGGTGCGTGCGGGAGGCCGATGAGGGATTGACCGAGGACGTCGGGCAGTTCAATGCGACCTACGTGACGATTGCTGGTGTCGAGCGGCGGGTTCCCTTGGCGCGGCTTCCGGACGTTGTTCCCCAGCTAGGCAGGCCGGTGCGGTCGTTTCCTTCCTATCGAGGTCAGCGCAGCTTTCCGGGGTGGTATTGGTCCGCGACGCTCGGGCGGCGCATCGGATTCGAATCGTGGGTCGAGCGAGACCAACTGGTCGCATTGGACTTCGATCCGGCGGTTGTCGGTATCGTGTCGCAATCCTTCTGACTGTCATGGATGGATGAGAACCGCAAACAGCGAGCGACATGTTGTGGTCGCGTTGCCGTTTCTCCTGAGCGCGGAGGATTTTGAACTGATCGGCGCCGGGCCGTCGCCCGCGCTGGCACCGCAGAGCTTGCTCGATACGTAGGCAGGACCCAAGACTTCGCCAACGACGCCTGCGCCCCGCGGGTGAATTTGAGGCAGCTCCCAACACGGCCGCGGAAGCTGCCACTTGGCTTGAGAAGAATCCGTCGGCGCCTGAATCGACTCGGCTGGCTGATCACAGGTCAGACGCTCGCAGATTTCTCACTCAACACGGAGTTGGCGAGAAGCCTCAAGATACGCCGATCGTTTCGGCGAGCGACGGTCAGTTCGCTGTCGAGCCGACACATGTGCGCTGACACCTGCGAGTTGCGGTGAACGGCCGTCGAGAAGACATCGATCCCGCTACGATCTCCGATCGATACAGGGGGCGCCAGCGCCTCAGCTTTTCCGATTCGGAAGGCCGGTGGCCGAAATGACCGTTATCCAAAATCCTGGTGCCGTCAAGACTGTTTCGCGGCCATCGCTATCGATGCTATTGACCCTGAGTCGAGTGCCGACCGGGTTGGTGCTGGTGATCATGGTTCTTACCGGTCGCGGTCTGGCGGGTGCTGTCACGCTGACGGTCTTCGTCGCCGTCGACGTGATCGATGGCATCGCCGCGCGCCTGTTGGGACAAGAGGACCCCCAACGGCGCGGCATGGACAGCATCATTGATCGCACAACCATTGCGGTGGTGCTGATGTGTGCGGCACTCCAGACCACGGCGATGTTTGTACCAGCCCTGGTTGTCACGGCAACCGGCATCGTGGCATATCCTGCCGCCGCGAGAAATTACAACGATCTGGGTGTCGTCCTGAAGGCTCCTGCCTGGCATCGGGTTTGGTCTACAACGCTGTTCCTCTCGGGCCTCGTGTGGTTCGCCGCGCAACCGGTCGCCGCGGTGGCAATTGCGTGCTGCGGTGCGATTCTGCAGGCAATCTGCACCGCGGAGATGGTGTACAAGCACCGGCGCATCACTCGACAATCCGAGGAGTGAAACGCGGCCATGAGCAGTGGTACGGGAGACAAGTTCTCGCCCCGGCGGCGAACCGGAATCCTGATCGTGGTCGCCGATTTCTTCGTGGTGGCGACTGTTGTCGGCTGCGAGTGGCCGATCTTCCTCCACGTGGGTCCCTGGACCTTTCCAGTCTTTGTTGTCACCACTGGAATCGCTATCCAACTAATACGAATGGTGCTGCTGCTCTTCATGACCGGCACTGTGCGGGAACTGAGGCATTTTCTCGATCTGGCAATGCAGGGCGAAGATGACAAAGCGTCGGCTTCGGCGGCTCGTCAGGCGACCCCGCCGTCGACCGGTTGGATCAACAGCCTGGCCGGTTACCTCGATGACCACACCGGCGTGTGGTACTCCCTGCTCGGCCTCGGATTCCTCGCGCAGGCTCTGATCGTCGCCGGGTCCGGAGGAATGAACCGCTCACCGTTCACAGGCATCCTAGTGGCCACCTTCGTCCTCGGTCAGTTCCGGGCAGGCAACCATCGAGCAATCTGGGCTTTATTCCTCACTGGCTTTGGAGTCTCCATCGCCACATCGGCGCTGTATCTGGCACTGATCAATGTCGATCAGACCAGATACAACCTGGCAACGGATTTTGCCTGGCCGCTGCGGCCGATCCCGTTGTTCCTCGTCGCGGGCATGAGTACCTACGTCGCCGCCAGCCAGAAGCGTGATGACCAACCTTGGTGGGCTCCACTGCGAAGGTTCTGGATACGACTTCGAATCCGGAAGTGGTGGAAGCGGCGCGGCGCCTAGCGGCGTCGCGCGCACCGTCTGCGAACGAAATCGCAGGGTGCAACCGCACCCTGAATTGATATTGATATCGGCAGGTCCTCAATCCACCTCACATAGCCACTGCAGGACTTCGCCCGCCTGCTGGTCGGGAACGAAGATCGTGTGGAAGGCGACCCAAATGGTCCAGCGTTCGGAACCACGAACCCAGGCCCGCCAATGCCGATCGCCCTCGCCTGATCGACAAGAAGGGCGGATACCATCAGCAGAAACCGCCACTTAGGTTGAGAGGTCCCCACTGACGGCCGCCCAATCGCGAATGGCGGACCGCAGGTCAGACGCTCGCGCTCCGCCAGATTGGCTAAGAACTCACACGGAACTCCGCCCCTCGCCAGCCCCGAGGGTGCGCGGCGGGGCATATGGCTTAGCGTCTTGTTATGACCGGGTCGCCGACATCCTCTGCACCGCTTGATCCGCACTACACGCTGCCCAACGAATGGGACTTCGCTGACGAACGCCTCGCATTGTTGGGCGCGGCCTATGACCCGGAGAGCATCGCGCTTGCACGGCGATTGGGTGTGGCTGCGGGATGGCGGTGTCTGGAGGCGGGGAGCCGGCGGCGGGTCGTTCGCGCGGTGGTTGTGCGGGGTCGCATTGCCGGGTGGGCGGGTGCTCGCGGTGGACGCTGATCCACGCCATCTGGCGGATCTGCCCGAGCGGGGCGGCGAAGTCGCCCGGATGGACCTCGTGGCCGACGAACTGCCCGAGGGCGCATTCGATTTCGTTCACACGCGATTCGTGCTGCTGCACATTGCCCGGCGAGACATGGTGCTGGAGCGGCTGTCCCGGGCTCTGGCGCCGGGC
Source organism: Nocardia sp. NPDC127526 (assembly GCF_042672265.1). Lineage (NCBI taxonomy): Bacteria > Bacillati > Actinomycetota > Actinomycetes > Mycobacteriales > Nocardiaceae > Nocardia > Nocardia sp. NPDC127526. The sequence goes on from NZ_JBHXVO010000041.1 coordinate 31,595, forward strand.
GGCGTTCTCTTGCTCGAGGAAGGCGACGGCCTCGGCGTCCTCGATGCAATGCCGGGCGCCTTCGGCGAGGTTTGGCGAGCCTTCGCGCGTTCGACCGAGACCGCGGGCGCGGACCAGGCGTGGGCGCGCACCTTACCCGCGCGGCTGGAGGCGCTCGGCCTCGTCGATGTCCGAGTGAATGCGGAGATCCCCGTGTTTCGCGGCGGCTCGCCCATGGCGCGCATGTGGAACCTCACCTGGGCGCAGGCCCACGACAGCCTGGTAGCGCACGGGGTCTCCCCCGAGGTCATCGCCGCCGCCCGGGCCGAGCTGGACGACGGGCAGCAATGGTTCTACGCCCCGCCCACGATCCGAGCCTGGGCCCGAGCGCACTCCGGCTAGCCGGCAGGAGATACAGTGCGCTGGACCGGCCCGACAGATTCGGAAGCGAGGGATTCGAGATGTCCGATGCCGAACCGGTGAGTTGGAAACACCTCCGGACGCGGACGCCCAGTGATGGCGACCGGGATGCGCTGCGGGCGGAGTTGGTCGAGCGGGCCGTCGCGGTCCGGGAAAAGGGCTGGGAGGCCTACCGCTCGGAGTGGTCCACCGGGGAGCTGGCCGGCGTCGCGTATCTGCTCGCTGATGCCGCGATGCTGGAGGAGCTCGAGGAGCACGAGGGGTCGGTGCTGACCCGGTTCGCCGGCGAGCTGTACGGGTTCAACGGGGCGCGCAAGGATATCGCGGCGGGGTTGGTGGGGACGCAGGCGTGGTTCGAGACCGCGCGCACGGCATTGGCTGCGCGCGGCGGCGCTGACCGCTAGCGGGTCGGCGTCACGCAATAGGGCGGGTCAATAGACAGGCCGAGTGCCTCGTCGATCTCGCGGATGGCGGCGGCGCGCTGATTCTCCACGGGCACAACAGTATCGGCCACGCGGCACCGATCCTCGTGAACTGATACATTCGTGCCATTCCCTGGGCGTCGGTGCACGCCTACAGTGAATGAGGTGAGCGCAGAGCAGCCGGTCGCGGTAGTGCGGGAGGGGCGCGGCCCGGATGTCGTGCTCGTGCACGGCGGGGCGAGCCCGCGGACCACGTGGGCCGGGCTGGAGTCGTTGCGGGGGCGGTGGCGGCTGGCGTCGATGTATCGGCGAGGATATGCGCCGAGTCCGCCGCCGGTGGGCGCGGGGCAGGATTTCGAGGTCGACGCCGCGGACCTCGCGACGGTGCTGGGCGAGGATCGGCCGCATGTGGTCGCGCATTCGTATGGGACGCTCGGCACGCTGATCGCGGCGGGCCGGCGCCCGGAATCCGTTCGCTCGCTGACGATTATCGAACCGCCGCTGTACTTCGTGGCGGCGGACGATCCGCAGGTGCTGCGGCTGCGGGAGCTGGGCGATGCCATGCTCACCCGCGGGCTCGCCGCGGACGAGGCGGGGCTGCGCGAGTTTCTGGCGGTGGCGGGCGCGCCGGTGCCGGAGGGACAGCCCATTCCCGCCGGAACGGTGGCGGCGGTGCGACGCGCACACGGCGGGCGGCTGCCCGGGGAGGCCCGGCCCGCATTGGAGGTGATCCGCGAGTACGGGGTGCCGGTGCTGATCGCCTCGGGCGGGCACACCCCGGCTGTGGAGCGCATCTGCGATGCGCTGGCAAAAGTGCTGGACGCGGAACGTGTCGTCGCGCCCGGTGCGGGCCATTTCGTCGCGGCCGCACCGGGTTTCGCCGAACAGTTGGAGCGATTCCTCGCATCGGCGTGATGCGGGGGCGGCCGGGGCGGTCGAAGGAGTTGGACGGGCGCGCGGGCGGTTAGGTTGGAAGCATGCGGCAGGAGCTTTACCCGACGCTCGACTATGCGGACTTTCCGAGTGTCGTCATCCCGTTGGATTCGACTGCGGGAATCATCACCCATGTTCATCCGCAGCACCAACTGACCTGGGCGCCCGACGGCGTGCTCACCACCGAGGTCGGCGAGTGCCGGTGGGTGGTGCAGCGGGCCCGGGCATTGTGGGTTCCCGGTGGGACGCCGCATTCGCTGGTGCCCGCGGCGTCGTGTGAGATGGTGTCGCTGTATTTCGAGCCGGACCAGTGCCCCTTGGAATGGCGGGAGCCGACCGTCGTCGACGCGTCCGGGTTGATGGGACCGCTGTTGACGTATTTGGCCGGTCTACCCGACGAGTCGAGCGACCGGCGCACGCGCGGGAATGCGGTCCTGTGGGATCTCATGGCGCCGATGCCGGTGACGATGATTCCGGTGGTGTTGCCGACCGATCCGGGTGCGCGGCGGGTTGCGTTGGCGCTCAAGCAGAATCCGGCGGATGGACGGAGTCTGGATGCGTGGGCCAGGGAGCTTTCGGTCTCGAGTCGTACGCTCTCGCGGCGATTCCGGTCGGAGACGGGTACGAGTTTCGAACGGTGGCGCGCGCTCGAGCGATTGAATGCGGCGTTGCCGTTACTGGCTGCGGGGCAGCCGATTTCACGAGTGGCGCGGACCGTCGGTTACACCACGGCCAGTTCGTTCATTACGGCGTTCCGGCGCGAAATCGGTACCACCCCCGCGGTGTTCTCCGGCGGGAGTGGTTCCGAGCTCGGCAGTGCTATCGGGCAGTAGGCATCCGTGCGCCGACGGCGAAGAGGACCGCGGCGACGACGGTGGCCGTGAGGCCGATGGCCGTACCCAGCGTGAACAGCGCGTTCAAGCCCTCGACCGATGCCGCGTGGGCGGTATCGGCCAATTGTGGAGTCGCCGAGGCGAATTCCGCGGGTACCGCGGCGGCCAGGTCGTCACCGGCTCCGGCGGCGACACCGTCCAGGAATCGAGTGCGCAGCTCGGGCGGCACAGTGACGTTGCGGGCGGACTCGAGCGCGTCCAGCCCGTCCCCCGCCGTGGTGCGCGCACTGTGGCTGAACATCGCTCCGAGGCCGGCGACACCCATCGCCATACCGACCTGTCGCAGTGTGCCGAATGTCGCGCTGGCCATCCCCGCGTTCTCCTGCGAGGCGAAGGTCAGCGCCGCCGCCTGGCTGACGGTGGTGATGGCACCCAGCCCGATGCCGCCGATGATCATGCCCGGCACGAAATGCGTCCAGGAGTCGGAACTTTCGACATTGCCCAGCAGCCACATTCCGAGTGCGACCAGACCCATGGTGACGGGCATGGACACCGCGGTCGGAATCCGTTTGGCCAGTATGGCCGCCAAGGGCGCGGCGATCAGAGCGGACACGCTGATCGGCACCAGGCGCAGGCCCATCTGCAGCGGGCTGAAACCCATGCTGTTGATCAAGAAGACCGCCAGATAATTGGACGCGGCCATGAGCGTCGCCATATGCGCGACCGCCACCACCGCGACCCCGGCGAATCCCGGCTTCCGCACCATCGATACATCGAACAGCGGCTGCGTGGCGCGCAATTGCCACAGCGGGAACAGCATCAGCAGCACCAGCGCGGCGGTGGCGAGCGCCACGGTGGTCGACGAGGTCCAGCCCAGTGAATTGCCACGCGTCAGCGCCAGCACCCCCGCCACCAAACCGCCCGACAGCAGCACCGACCCGAGCCAATCCGTGCGCCGATCGGTACTGCGCGCCGTCTCCGGCATCCGTATCAGCGCCAAGCCGAAGATCACCACTCCGATCGGCACATTGATCGTGAAGATCGATCGCCACCCGAACGCGGTCACCAACGCACCACCGAGCACCGGCCCGGCCACGGTCGCCCCGGCCATCACCGCCCCGTACACGCCGATCGCCCGCGCCCTGGCCTCGGCCGCCGGGTACGCCGCCGCGAGCAACGGGAGCGCGGTCGCGAAAAGCATTGCCGCCCCGACGCCTTGAACGGCTCGCAGCGCATTGAGCTGCACGATCGTCCCCGACAGCACCAAGGCCAGCGAGGCCCCGGTGAAAACCGCCATCCCACCGAGGAATACGCGCTTTCGCCCATATCGATCCCCCGCCGTGGCAAGTGTCAGCAGCAACCCCGCCAACGGCAGCGCATAGGCGTCGATCACCCACTGCAGTCCGTCGATCGACGAGTCGAAGTCGTCGCGAATATCCGCCAGCGCCGCCGACACCACCGTGGCGTCGAGCATCAACATGAAGATCGCCGTACACACCATGAACAGCACCAGCCCGGCGCGACCGGACCGAGCGCCGACTTGTCGCCCGGATTCCTCGAGCACACCGCCGGCAGCAGTCGTAACCATGAAAACCCCTGATCCTGATGGGGCGCGCGGCCAACCCGGGCCGCCACGTCCCCGCGTTTCGATTGACGCACCTCGCCGGCCAAGGTGCATCGCCCACGCTAGTGACGTCTCACCCGTGTCCGAAAGACAGAATCAGGACAGGCAATTTCGCATATCCGACAAGCTTGTCTCCAGCACGATGGGCCGCGACGGCCCCCGCGACCGGACCCGTGCGCCGCCTACCTATTCGGCAGGGTCGAAGGCGGCGGGGTAGTTGTCGCGGCGAAAGCGGTGCAGGGCATCGAGTTTCTGGTCGAGGGTGGCGTCGGGGCCGTAGTAGTGGACCCAGGGTTTGGTGACCATATGGGTGATGCCCGCGGCCTCGGCTTCGAGGTAGCGGTCGGTGCCCCAGGCATCGGTCAGGGGCGCCAGGATGGAGAAGGTGTCGAGGGGCAGTCCGTGGTCGGCGCGGTGGCGGCGGAGGGTGGTGGCGACCTGGATGGCCTCCCGGATGGTCATACGGTCGCCGATCCAGCCGTCGTAGCGAGCGGCGCGACGCAGGGCGAGATCGGTCAGGCCGCCGAACATGACGGGAATGGGCGGTGGGGTGGGGGTCATTTCGAGGCGAGGCGTTTTGTAGTAGCGGCCGGTGAATTCGGTCCAGCCCGGGGACCACAGTTCGCGCATGAGGTCGACCATTTCCTCGGTGCGCTTGCCGCGGCCGTCGAATTCGGCGTTGAGGAGTTCGAATTCTTCGGCGCACCAACCCGCACCGAGACCCAGTTCCACGCGGCCGCCGGCCAGGACCGCGGCGGTGGCCACGGCCTTGGCCACGGTGTACGGATCACGCAGGGCGGCAACATAAACGGTGGTGACGAAGCGCAGGCGGCGGGTGCAGGCGGCCAGCGCGCCGATCAGCACCCACGGGTCGGGCCAGTCGGTGAATGGGGTCCAGCGGCGCCGGCCGTCCTCGGAGTAGGGGTAGGGCGTGGCCAGGGTTTCGAAATTGACCACGTGATCGGGGATGCCGAGCCCGGCGTAGCCGAGTTCGTCGGCGGCCCTGGCGATCTCGACGATTTCGGGGATCTCGACCAGGGCCAGGCTGATGTAGAACTTCATCACCATCGGACCGGCAGTTTCGTCAGCCCGCCGGTGAAGATCTCCTCGCGTTCGGACAGCGCGGCCGGGTCGACGGCGAGGGTCATGGTGGGGAACCGGGAGACGAGCTGGCCGAAGGCGACCTGCAATTCGATGCGGGCCAGGGGTGCGCCGATGCAGTAGCGGGCGCCGTAGCCGAACAGGAAGTGCGCGGCCTCCTGCCGGGAGATGTCGATGGCGTCCGGATCGGTGAACACCGTCGCGTCGTGATTGGCCGAGGCGATGCCGAGCAGCACCAACTCCCCCGCCGACACCTGGGCGCCGCCGATCTCCAGATCGTCGCGCGCATAGCGCGGCATGCTGCTGGCATTGCAGGCGCGCAGCAGTTCCTCGGTGGCGGTGGTGACCAGATTCGGGTTCTCGTGCAGTTTCCGCCACTGATCCGGATTCTCCAGCAGCATCAGCACACCCGCGCCGATCTGGACCGCGGAGGTTTCGTGCCCGGCGAACAGCAGCACCATGGCATGCATGGCGATCTCGTCATCGGTGACGTCGTCGACCGCGCACAGCCGCGACACCACATCGTCGCCGGGAGCGCGCCGCTTGGTCTGCACCAGCTTCATGCAGTAGGCGTACAGGCCCGCGTAGCCCTGCTCCACCGTGGCGCGATCGCGCACATGCCCCACCTGCTCGACCCATTCGCGGAATTCGTCGCGCTCCTGGTAGGGCACGCCGAGCAGCTCGCAGATGACCAGCAGCGGCAGGGGCAGTGACAGCGCCGCTTGCAGGTCGGCCGGAGATCCCTGTTCCGCCATGGCATCCAGCAGTTCGGTCGTGATCTGCTCGACGCGCGGCCGCAGCTCGCGCATCCGCTTCGGCGAGAAATGCGGTTGCAGCAGCGACCGCATGCGGGCGTGATCGGCGAGCTCGGTGTCGAAATTGCCGATCGGGCCGCCGGAGAAGGCCGCCTGCCCGAGGCGCGGCGCGGTCTCGGGGGTGCGGTGCGAGCGGCCCAGCCGCGGCTCGGTGAACAACTCGCGCACCTGGTGGTAGCCGGTGACCAGCCAGGCGTCGTCGCCGGTGGGCGTGGTGACCTTGGTGACCGACGGCACCCGGGCGCCGGTGACGGGGCAGGTGGCGATCGGGTATGGATTCTGCATGACGAGCTCCTCTTACTCACCGGGCGCGGCCTGCGCCGCGGCGATGCCGGTGTCGACGGTTTCGAGAATCGAGAGCCATTGCCCGACAATGGCGTTCACGCGGTCGGCACCCAGGCCGCCGGCCGGGGAATGCGCCGAGTAGTGCACCCGCCGCACCCCGTCCTGCCGGTAGCCGCCGAGCAGAATGGCCAGATCGAACTTGTCCAGCCGGGCCATATCGCGCGAGCGCGAATCCGGCACGTATCCCCCGAGCTCGCCGACGAAATTGAAGTAGAACTTGGGGTTGCCGAAGGTCAGGAACCGCTCGGACAGCTCCGGGTGATACCACCGCAGCAGCATGAAATCCTCGGGCGATTCCGGGAATTCGGTCATGGCGTGCCGCATGCGGGCGGCATGGCTGCCCGCTGCGGCCGACAGCAGCCACGGATAGTCGTCCGACAGCCAGCCGACCGTGCGGCCGAGATCGGTGCCGGGGCGCAATCGGGCGTAGCGGCCGTGCTTCTGCACCTGGATCGGGCGCGGAACGCCGAGCACATCCTCGATGGCCAAGCCGAGGGCGACCAGCATGACGCGGGTGTAGGTGGCGTCGAAGGCGGCGGGCAGTTCCTCGAACAGCCGCTGCGCGAGGGGGCCTTCGATCACCGCGTCGAGATACACCGGATCCGGGGTGGCGGGCCGGGCGGTCCGGGACGGCTCGGGATCGCTGGTGGCGAGCCAATAGTCGAGCTCGCCGGCGCGGGTGGTGGCGTACTGCGTCAGGAACGCCGCCCAGTCCGACGCGGTGGTGCTCTCGGGTTCGAGCGCGATGTCCGCCCCGGATTCCCATTGGCTCACATAGGCGGCCATATCACCCCACAGGATCCACAGCGCCACCGCATCGCAGGCCACGTGATGCACGGTGAGCAGCAGGATGTTGCCGTGCGCCGGGCGGGTGAACAAGGCCGCGGTCACCACCCGCCCCGCCGCCAAGTCCAGGCGGCCCTCGTTCACCTTGGTCTGTGTCGCGATGAGCGCACCGACGTCCGCATCGGCGACCGCGCTGCTGTCGACGGTGCGCAAATCGATTCGGGCGTCGTCGATTTCGCCTCCGGACGGCGGCAGGATCTCCCAGGCCGCGGCCGGGCCGTAGGTGTAGCGGCTGCGCAAGGTCTCGTGGTTGTCCAGGAGCGCGTTGATCATGGCGCGCGCCTGGTCCGGTCCCATGGCGTTCGGGACCGGGAAGGGCATGGTGATGTCGAAGGCCGCGGGGTTGGTGTCCCATTGCAGGAATCGTCTGGCGGCGGCGGGCAGGTGGCCCGCGCGGGGTGTGGTCATCGCTGATGCTTTCTCAGGGCTCGATGGTCAGAACGGCGTGGTGTTGAAGGGCCGCAGCGGGGTGACGAAGGCGCGATCCAGCGCCGCGACCGCGCCCGCGGTGAGTTCCTCGACGCGTCCGGCGCGCTGCAATTCGCCGAGGGTGTGCGCGCCGAAATAGGCGGTGGTCAGTTCGAGCGGGCCGATCCGGACGTCCGGGTGCGCCCCGGCCGGGGCGGGTTCCCAGTGCCCGCCGCCGCCGGCGATGCGCAGGCCGAAGTCGCCCGCGCTCATCCCCCACGGGTCCGCGACCTGCACCACGCCGTCGAAATCGGCCGCGAACGCCCGGATCCCGATCGCCTTGGGCAGGTTGATGATCCACCCCCATACGCCCGCGTCGACGCCGGTGACCGCGGCGGTGCGCGGATCCTCGAGCAGCAGCGGGGTGGGATCGTCGGGCGCGGTGTCCATGCGGATCTCGGTGTATTCGCCGTGCCCGAGCAGGCAGCGCAGCAGTTCCCGCTGCGCGCCGACGGTGAGCGCGCAGAAATCACGCACCACGACGGTGTCGCCGACGAGGTCGTAGATGACATAGCCGTCGGGGTGCACGATGAGGAAGTCGTCCGCATCGTAGGCGCTGGGCCAGTAGAACTCGCTGCGCGCGAGCGCGCCGGGGGTGATGCGCTGCCAGCGGGCGTAGATCCGCCGCACCTCGCTCAGCGCCTCCGGCAGCCCCACCTCACGCACCGACGACGAATCGGGTTCCGCCACGCGCAGTTTCGAACGCCGTCGATCGATGGCCAGGTGCCGGGTGTGGGTCGTGACGCCGAGATAGGGGTAGTTGCCGCCGGGCCCGGGCATGGCCGCGAAGAAGTCCGCCCCGGTTTCGGTGGCGATGGCCATGAGCTCGGCCTGCACCTTGGCGTAGATGCCGCGCTTCTGATGGGTGGTCGCCACCATGCCCTGCGCGCACGCCGCCGCCTCGAGTTGCGCGCCGCCGGGCACGGTGACGGTGGTGCGGATGATGGCGGCGGTGCCGACCAGCCGCGGTGCGTGCGGTTCGGTGACGTCCTCCACCACCGCGATGTCCGCGAGCCGGAACTGCTGCTTCCAGGCGTGGAAATCCTTGGTCCGCACCCCGCCGAAGGCGCGCGCGTACCGGTCGCGCAGGGCAGCCCAATCGGATTCGACGGCGCGGCGGGTGCGGATGCCGTCGATGGTGCGGCTCTCCCAGTCCGCCATCAGTTCCGAGGTCATGCGAGGGTTCCTTCCGCGAGGAGGTCTGCGGCGTGGGCGCGCACCTTGTCCAGGGCCGTGAGCAGGTCCTCGATATCGGTGCGCTCGCCGAGCAGCACGCTGTGGTGGACGAGCAGGGTGTGGGCGCGGTAGTGGTCGGCGCCGGGATACCGTCGCCCGGTGGCGCGCTCGGCGGCCCGGCTCCAGTTCTGGGCGAAGCGGGGTTTGGTGTGCGGGCGCAGTAGGGCGCTGCGGTGCAGGGGATCTCGTGGCGGATACACCCGCGTCCCCAGTTCCGCGGTGAGCGCGGCGGCGACCTGTTCGATCGGCGCGGCACCGAAAGTGCCCGGCCGGAACCGGATTCCGTACTCGTAGACGGCGCGGCGGTCCACCGGTGCGGGCACCGGCACCGGTGCCAGGCCCGGGATGCCGGCCAGGCCCGCCTCGAGCTCCTTGGCGCGGGTCTCGCGCCGGGCGTGCTGATCGTCGAGGCGTTGCAGCTGGTCCAGCAGCACGGCGGCGGTCAGTTCCGACATGCAGTAGTTGGCGCCCATGACCGCGCCGGTCTCGACGAGTTCGTACTCTCCCGCGGCGGGTTCGTGGCGGGTGTAGCCGCGCGAGTCCGCGCGCAGCATGAGCATGCGCTCGTAGAGTTCGCGGCTGTCGGTGACGGCCGCGCCCGCTTCACCGCCGGCCAGGGTCTTGGCGGCGCCCAGGCTGAAGACGCCGATCTCGCCGAAGGTGCCGACCGTGCGGCCCGCCCAGCGGGAGCCGTGCGCCTGCGAGCAGTCCTCGATCAATGCCAGGCCGGAAGCCCCGGTAACAGTGCGGATCTCGTCCAGTCGCACGGTCGTGCAGGCCAGATGCACCGCGATGACGGCCTTCGTGCGCGCCGAGAGCGCTGTGCGGATGTGTTCTGCGGTGAGACAACCGGTTTCGGGATCGACATCGACCAGGATCGGTATCGCACCCACCCGCAGCACCGCCGAAGCGGGCGCGACCCAGGTCATGGCGGGCACGATCACCTCGTCGCCGGGCCCGATGCCGAGCGCCTCCAGCGCGATGACCAGGGCCCCGGATCCGTGATCCACGCTCACGCCGTGCGCCGCGCCGGTATAGCGGGCGAAGGCCTCGCCGAAGAGCCGCTCCCGCGATTTGCCGCCGCGCGGGCTGTACCAGCTCACCGACCAGCGTTGCGAGCGCAGTGCGGCGAGCAGTTCGGCCTCGGTGCGCTCGTCGTATTGCGGCCAGGCCGGCCAGGCGCGGCCCGCGCGCACCGGTGTCCCACCGTGAATCGCCAGCATGATCGGACTCCTCACACGCCGACGACGGACGCGGGCGCCGAGGGCTGGGCGATCACCTCGAGCGCCTCGCGGATCTCGGTCATGGACACGTGCACCAGCGGCAGACCGCCCGACAGTTCCGGGCGCCCCAGCGCGCGTAGCAGCACGAACGGCACCGCGTCCGGGCGGGCGTCGAGATAGCCCTTCTTGTTGTCGTCGGCGACCACCGCGAGCACCTCGTCCATGTGCACCGAGGCGGGTAGCGCGGGTTCGACACCGAGGCCGGTGACGATCTCGTAGTGCGTGCTCACCTCGTCATCGGAGAGCCACCCGCGCGCATGAGAGATGTGCGCGGCCACCAGCATTCCCACAGCAATCGCGGCACCGTGCGGAATACCCGCCGCGCCCCGCGCCCGATAGTCGCAGATTTCGATGGCATGGCCGACCGTGTGACCGTATTCCAGAACCAATCCGGCCCGCCGCTCGAAGGTATCGTTCCGAGTGACCGCGGATTTCGCGGCGATACTCGCCTCCAGCAGCCACAGCAGATTGTTCGGAGCGGCCAGGTTGTCGCTGGCGATAACCGCACGCAGTTGATTCAGCGCACCGGGCCGGATCGCCAGGCAGTTCTTCGCCATTTCACACAGCCCGGAACGCAATTCGCGCTCCGGCAGCGTGTCGAACAACCGCACATCGGTGTACACGGCGGTGGGCGCGTAGAACGTGCCGATATGGTTCTTGCCCACGCCGCTGTTGATCGCCTGCTTCAGCGAGAGCACCGAATCCATGGCGGCGATCGTCGTGGTCGGCACGTGCACCAGGCGCACGCCGCGGAACAGCAGATTCGCCATCAGGCCCGCGAGATTGCCGGGCACGCCGCCGCCGAAGGAGACCACGATCGAGCGGCGGGTGATGCCCGCCCGCAGGGCTGTCTCGAGGTGATCGGACAGGACCGCCGGCGTCTTCATCGATTCGCCGGCGGGATGGGTGAGCGTGATCGACGGTATGCCACGCGCCAGCCGTTCGATATCCCGGGCGTACAAACCCGCCAGCCGATCATCGGTGACGATGACCAGTTTGTCCGGGCCGTAATTCGCTATCGCCCGCGCGATCTCGGCGATGCAATCCTCGCCGAAAAAGTACGGAATAGTTTGCTCGCCGATGCTGATCGTGCGTGAACGCAGTCCCGCTGTGCCGGAATACGGTGCATTGCTTGCCATTTCCGTGCTCACTCCTGCTGTGGTGCCATTCGCGGATGAATCGACCGGCTTCGATGCCGCACCCGCAGTGCAAATATCGAATGCGAGGTCTCGATTTGGCAACCGCTGGGATACCCCAGTCATGACCACGGCCCCGCACCGGTACCACTGGGCGGGTGCACCCTTTGCTGCGGTGCTACCGGCAGGGGTGGTGCGAAACGGCGGATCGCCGTGAAATACCGCACGACGGCGGCCTATCCTGGGGCGAACGATCTTGGACGGACGAGGACGGGCGACGGGAATGCCGGTGGCTGACAACGAAATCGGTGCGGATTCCGCCGATGAGCTGCGGGCGCCGACCCTGGCCGAATTCGTGCGCGAACGCCGCGGCCGCACCAGCGCCGCCAATCCCGCCGGGCTGACCCGCAAACAGCTGGCCGAGGCCACCCATGCCAGCCTCGGCTATATCGCCAAGATCGAACAGGGTGAGGCGCTCAATCCGGGCCCGGCCGTGCTCGATTCGCTGGCGACGGTGCTGAAACTGGATGTGGCCGAACGCATTCACCTCTACCACCTCGCCCAGCAGCGGCCCGCGCTGCCGCCTCCGCCGGTGCTGCGCCGCGAGGACGAAGAGGCGGCGGCGGTGCGGATCACCCTGGACGCGCTGCTGCCCCATCTGGCGGCCGCCCTCGACGACGGCTGGCATGTGGTCGACTGCAATGCGGCCTTCGACGCCGCACTGCCCGGGCTCGCCCGCAACGGGCACGTGCTGCGGTGGATGTTCACCGATCCGCGGGCCCGCATGGTGGTGGAGGAATGGGAACGCGAGGCGGGCCTGATGGTGGGGCGCTTCCGCGCCTACGCCGCCGGCGCGCCCGATCGCGCCCAGATCGACGATCTGTTGCGCGATCTGGGCGAGCAGCCCGATTTCCGGCGGCTGTGGGCCGCCGGGCAGGTGCACATCGGGCGGCGGGATCCGGGGTTCAAGCTCCGTGATCCCAAGACCGCCACCGTATTCGACGTGCGGGTGCAGCGTTACCGCGGCACCCCGCCGGGACCCGCGCACCAGCTGTTCATCGGCCTGGTGGACGCCGCGCGGTGAACTCCTACGGCAAGCCGTCGAGGAAGGCGCGCAGCAGTGGATTCACCTCGCCGGGATGGGTGAGGTTCGGTGTCATCGACGCCCCGGCAATGGTGTGCACCTCGGTCGGATTGCCCAGTGCCCGAGCCATATCCGCCATCTCCCCGGCATCGTTGGCCTGGTCGGCCAGGCCGCGGATGACCAGTGCGGGACAGTCGATATCGCCGAGCAGTTCGAGCACCGAATCCCGATTGATCAGGCACTCCGCGGCCGCGCGCACCCGCGCCCGGTCCGCGGCGAGCCATTTGTCGCGCCACGGTTTCTGATCCTCGGGGGTGGCGCCGATCATCAGCGAGGACACCATTTTGATGGTCGGAGCCAGCGGGACATCCCCGGTCCACGCGTCGATCACCTCCCGATAGCCGACCTTGCGATGCGCGGGCATGGCCGTCGCGGTGGATCCGATCATTATCAGCCCGTCCACCCGCGGATGGGCCAGCAGCGCCATGCGCACCGCGGTGAATCCGCCGTGCGCCACCCCGCCCACCACGACACGCTCGAGGCCCAGCGCGTCCACCACCGCCCAGGCGTCGCGCGCCAGATCCCAATAGCTGAACGGGGTTCCGGGATCCTCGCTGGGTCCGTGACCGCGGGAGTCGATGGCGATCACCCGGTAGTCCGGCGCCAATCCCGCCGCTTGCGGGGCGAACATCTCCTGATCCATGAACAGGCTGTGCCCCAGCACCACCGCCCGTCCCTCGCCCCCGGTATCCGTGTAATGAATCCGCACGCCCCCGCTTGCGACAAACGGCATTCTCCAACTCTCTACTTCGCCCACAGAACCGCTTCACGCTATCGCACACACGGGCGAGCGCGGCCGTCTCGCAGGCGGGGGGTGGCCATGTGCGTGGGCTATGAAACCTGTTCCACTGGAGCAGAATTGAATCCTCAAGGGCCGAGCGAGACCGCCTGCGGCGCCACCGGGTAGGCCGCGCCGGCGAGCATCGGCATCGGGTCGAGGCGATCGGGTCCGGGTGGGGCCCACACGGTGCGATGCCATTCCAGGTGCAGGTGCGGCGCGACATCGCCATTGGTGCGGCGGTCGGGATTGATGGTGGCGATGCGCTCGGCCGCCTCCACGCGCCGGCCGACCCGGACCTCGGGGCGCACATGGCCGTAGACGGTGGTGCCCGAGCCGTCGGCGGTGGGGTGATCGATGACCACCCACAGGCCGAAACCCGTTGCGGCGCCGGAATACATGACATAGCCGCCCTGGCAGGCGAAGACCGGGCGGTCGGCCGAGCCGCCGGGGAAGCCGAAGTCGACGCCCCAGTGGAAACCACCGGCGCGCGGGCCGAACGGAGAGGTGACGAGGTGGCCGAATTCCAGCGGCCAGATCTTTGGCGCCATGTAAACCTCCCTGTGTTCATTGTCGCGGAACCGCCCACAGGTTGCGGCCGATGCCGGGAATCGGATTGGCTGTCCGGCAACAGAACCGACCACTCAGGAGGCTATGCATGCGATCCCTCACGACCGGCACCATTGCCCTGGCGCTGGCCGCGACCGTGGCCACGGCCGCTCCGGCCGGGGCCGACGAGCCCGCACCGGAGCGCTCGGATGAGAACATCTCGGTGGATGTGAATCTGCTGGGCTGCTCCATCGGCGCCGGGCTCGGTGGCGATCTGCTGGTCGCGCTGGCGGCGGGCAATGGCTCCAGCGCCACCATCAAGTCCGGGTTGGCGGCGCGGCTGCGTGCTGCGGGATGCTTGCCCTGGACCTGATCGGCCCGAGACTCGGGCCCTGACACAGGAGGGCACATGTCCGATCGCGCGGTATTCGTCACCGGAGCGGGGGCCGGCATCGGCCGGGCCATCGCGCACCGGTTCGCGGCCGAGGGATGGACGGTCGGGCTCTACGACATCGACGCCGCCGCGGTGCGCGCGGTCGCCGACGAGATCGGCGGCCCCACCATCACCGGCGGCTTCGATGTGACCGAGCCGGAGGGCTGGCGAACGGCCCTGGCCGGATTCACGGCAGCCACCGGCCGCCTGGATGTGCTGGTGAACAATGCCGGAATCCTGGTGTCCGGGGCCTTCGCCGAGATTCCCCTCGAAGCACAGCATCGCGTGATCGATGTGAACGTCAACGGCGTGCTCAATGGATGTCATTGCGCGCTCCCGTATCTGCGCGCGACTGCCGGGAGTCGGGTGGTGAACCTGGCCTCGGCCTCCGCACTGTACGGGCAGCCCGGCCTGGCCGCCTACGCCGCCTCCAAGGCCGCGGTCCGCAGCCTCACCGAGGCCCTCGATCTGGAATGGCGGCGCTACGGGATCGGCGTCGCCGATGTGCTGCCGCTGTTCGTGGCCACCCATATGGTGGAGGAGGTGAATCGCGGTGCGGACAGTGCGAAGTCGCTGGGAGTGCATCTGACTCCCGCCGATGTCGCCGACCAGGTGTGGCAGGCCGCGACCCGCACCCGCGCCTACGATCCGCACCGGCTGGTCGGCTGGCAGACCAAACTGCTGAATGCGGGGATGACGCTGAGCCCGGGCTGGCTCAACCGGCTCGTGGTCGGGCGGCTCTCCAACGCCGACGCGCTCGGCAGCGACCGCTGACGGTCGCGCCCGGCCGGTGCGGGCCGAGCCTCACACGCCGAGCGCCGCCCACGCGCCGAGCAGGACCCATGGCATGCCGGCCAGGCCGATCGCGGCGAATCGGCCCGGGTGGATGGTGATTCCGCGGGCCCGGCAGCGGTCGGCCCACAGCAAGGTGGCCAGCGAACCCCACATGGTCACCAGGGGACCGATATTGGTGCCCAGCAGGATCTCGAACAGGCCGTCGCCGGACCCGGGCGGGATCGCGGTCTCCATGGCCAGATACGCCGGGAGATTGTTCACCAGATTCGCCGAACCGGCCGCGAGCACGGTGGCGCCCAGCCCGGAGTGGCCCGCCCAGCGGGTCAGCAGCTCACCGAGACCGTGCTCGACGAGGGCGGTCACGGTGAGGAACAGCCCCTCGGTGGTGAGCACCAGCCGCCACGGAAACAGGCCCCAGCGCAGATGCTTTCGCCCTCGCACCGCGAAGACCGCGAGCACGATTCCGGCCGCGGCGGTGGCGGCGAGCCACGGTGCGGTGCCCGCGGTCACCGCGGCGACGAAGCCCACGCAAGCGAGGACACTGACGCCGAAGGTGACCCGATCACCCGGCGGCGTGTGCTCGGGCACCTGATAGCAGCCGGTCAGCGTCCGCCGGAACAGCACGGCCAGGAACCCGACGGTGATGGCGACCGCCGCCAGCTGCGGCAGCGCCATGCGTCCGGCGAATTCCAGCGTCGACATCCGACTGTGCTGCAGCGCAAGCAGATTCGTCAGATTGGAGATGGGCAGCAGCAGGCTCGCGGTATTGGCCAGCCAGATCACCAGCAGCGCGAACGGCAGCGGCGACAGATCCAGCCGCGCGGTCAGCGCCAGCACGACCGGGGTGAGCAGCACGGCCGTGGTGTCCAGGCTCATGCCGATGGTGGTCGCCGTGGCCAGCACCGCCACCAGACCGAACAGCAGCGGCGTGGACCCGCGCCCGAGGCGAGCGCACCAGGTGGCGGCGGCATCGAAGACCCCCGCCGCCTCGGCGAGCTCGGCCAGCACCGTCACCGCGATCAGGAATCCCAGAATCGGCACCGCCCGCGTCACGCCCACCTCGAAGGCCTTGCCCGCGGGTAACCACCCGGTCACCACCACCAGCAGGCCCGCCGCACTCACGATCTTCCACACCGCGTCCAGATTGCCAGGCGCTTGCCGAGCCGCCACGGCCCGGCGGTGTTACTCCCTGCCGGGTGCTCTGAGCCAGAAGCGTCAGTAGGTCGGCCAGTTGCCCGGTGTCATGAGCTCGAGGAGGTGCTCGTCCGGATCCCGGAAGTAGATACTGCGGCCCCCGCGTGCCCAGTTGGTCCGGCCTTCGATCGGGATGCCGTGCGCGTCCAGGTGGGTCTCCCACTCGGCCAGTTCGGCCTCGGATACGGCGAAGCACACATGGAGGCGGCCGCCGCCGTCATGGGTCGGGATCACGCCGTTCGGCAGACCCGGTCCGGGCAGCACCTTCGGTTCGAGCGATCCGCCGCGGCGGAACAGCAGCAGCACATTGCTGCCACCGATGTCGAACGCGCACAAAGGATCCGCGTCGAGAATCGGATTCAGCTGCAGTACATCGGTATAGAACTTGCGGGCGCGACCGAGGTCGTCGACATACAACGCGGACTCGATAATCCGGTCGAGTTTCGGCACTTTCGCTTCTTCCTCTCGAATAACGCTGTCGAAGCAATCGTGCAACCTCAAGTCCGCTCGAGGTCCAGGGCCGCGTGGCCACGAACACACCCTGCCGCCACCCGCGGGGCTCAGCGCCGCCGTCAGAACAGCCGATCACCCGAGGGCTCCGGTAGGGCCGTCGCCCGCATGGGCAGACGCTCCTCGTCGTCGACGGCATCCTGGATCGCGTCGATTTCGTCCTGCACCGCCTCGGCGCGCGCCACCAACTCGACCCGGTCGGGCTCGGTGAGGCTCTCGGCACCCAGCTTCTCGAAAACGCACGAGAGCACCGACCGTAAGTCCTCCAACTTGCTGTCCGACTCCACGGGCCCTCACCCTACATCCGAACCGAACGGACATCCGCTGCTGCCGACGAGCGTGCACACAATCTGCAGCAGTACGCTAGCCCGGTGATGGTTGGCTCGACGTTCTACTGCTCCTCCTGTGCCGAACTGCACGATGGGCCTCCCCTGAGCTACGGCACCCCCGCGCCGGTCTACTGGAACGCCGACCTCGCAGATCAGCCGGGCAGTGTGCTGGGGGAAGAACAATGTGTGATCGCCGGCGAACATTTCTTCGTGCGGGCGCGTCTGGTGCTTCCGATCTCGGATACCGGTGGCGAGTTCGACTGGGGTGTCTGGGTATCGGTCAGCGAGGCCGGCTTCGACCGGATGTCGGCGTTGTGGGACAAGCCCGAGAGGGTAGCGGAGCCACCGTATTTCGGGTGGTTGTCCACAGAGCTTCCGGTGTACGAGCCGACCACGGTGAACCTCAAGACGAGACTGCACACCCAGCCTCTTGGCGAGCGCCCTCTGGTGGAGCTGGAGCCCACCGGTCACCCTCTGGCTGTCGAGCAGCGTGCGGGGATCACCATGGCCCGAGTTCAATGGCTTGCCGAGCAGATCGTGCACGCGGACCCGCGGGCCAACTGACCAGGAGCCGTCCGAGAATGCCGCTGATGGCGCGGATCGAATTGTTCGCCGCGGCGCGGCGGAAGATCAACCTCAGATAGGGCAGCCAGGCGGTCGGGCTGGTAGCGATCGTCAGTATCAGCGGACTGGGATCGAAATAGGCGATTCGCTCGGCCACCTTCCCAGCGCGCAGGGTGATTCGGTCCAGCACCCGTAGCTCGAATCGCTTGCCGGCGACGGTTCCGGACAGCGTGTGCTCGATGACGACGCCCTCGGGCACGACCGCCCACCAGAGCAGGCGACCCGCAAGGTCAGGACACAGCTCGAGCAGCCGGATGAGCTCGTCGGCATAGGCGGCCGAACCGTGCATCTCCGGGCGAAGCGGTTGCACGAGGTGAGCGTCCGGATGGAGCATCCCGTCGAGCGCGGACGGGTCCGGACTCGCCCAGAAGGCCTCGAAGCGGTCCACGAACTCGGCAGCAGACTTCAAAACCCCTGCGGTCGAGGGACTTTCCGTCATGTTGACGATCCAAGCATGGGTGCCGTGCGCGATGCTGGCGGATATCGGCCGACGTCATCGATTGCCGACGGCGCTTGTTTCGGAAGGTGTTCGCGTCGAGCCGGTCAGCGGTCGCGAGTCGACGGCGGCAAGACCTGGGCCGGCTGCATCCGATTGGGGTCGAAGGTTGTTGTGAGTGGCTCTGTGGAGCCGGCGTCGGTGATGCTGATCGTGGTGTCGTCTGTGAAGGACACGCGCTGGGGGCAATCGGCTGCTATCCGTATCCACACGAGGGTTTGTCTGCTGAACGGTCCACCGCGCTCGCGAAGCCAGACCTGGCAGGAGGCGGGGTCGCCGTTGCCCCAGAACGACTCCGTGACGGCTTCGTGGCGCCCGCCGGGGCTCACTTCGACGGCCACGAGCTTGGGTCCATAGTCGTTGAACTTCTCTGCCCATATCGACACGGGCCACGCGAGCACCGTCGCCGGCGCTAGGAGGGCAGCAAGGACAACCTGCACGGGGGTGCGGCGCGAGCCGAGCTTCGGCGAGAGGACGAGGAGCACCACGGCAGCTGTCCAGCATGTCGGTAGCGCCCAGAGGGGGAGCCAGTCGAACCGATAGAAGCGGTCGGCGTGATTCCATATGGGCACCACCGCGATTCCTGCGGCGCCCAGCGCCAGAACGGCAGCAGTCCACACGATTGGCTGTCGGCGGAGCATCCGATCCGCCACGTCCGGCGCGGATGGCTGCCCTTCGGTCGTCTTTTCGGTCAACAGTCTGCCCACCTTCGGCAATTCGCGTCCGACTCAGGGCACCCATTGCCGCGGAGTTCGCGCGATAGTTCGACACCGCTCATCCTTGCCTTCGCACGCCCGACGGGCACGCCCGTAGTTCAGGGGCCACACAGATATGCACTGTCATGCCGCGAGGCGCGCCGGCCCGGTGGGGCCGCGCGACCAAAGGTATGTGCACCAAGAGAACCCCGTAACTCTACGGGGGGGGGGGGGCCTGGCGCTGTCCCCACAAGATTTATGGGCGCGAGGGGGCGCCAGGCGCGGGGAGGCGGTA
>NZ_JBHXVO010000042.1:0-49266 GCF_042672265.1 Nocardia sp. NPDC127526
TCCCATTCCGAACCCGGAAGCTAAGGCCACCTGCGCCGATGGTACTGCACTCGACAGGGTGTGGGAGAGTAGGACACCGCCGGAACATCATTCGCGAAACCCCCGACCAAACAGTCGGGGGTTTTTGCGTCTAGGGAGCTGATTTCGCGATGCTCTCGGCAAGAGTCGCGCAGTCCTGCAACAGATCGTCGGGACTCTGGTCCAGATCCAGCGAATGGCAGATGATCTCTATCCCACTTCCTGAGATGAAGAACTGTCTCCCGATTGAATGGCCCTTTGCATAGACTAGGTGCCCCTGCGGAAGTCCGAGCCGGCTGCAATATGCCAATACCTGATAGAAGTGATCCGGCGTCCCGCCTCCGCGCTTCAACTCGGCTGAATACTTCGCATCGACGACGGCTTTGTAGGAATCGTTCGGAAATTGCCAAACTGCATCCGGCTCCAGCTTGAGGACTCCTCCACGGTCCAAAAACAGCTTCTTGGGTTTCGATACCCAGCCTCCGTAGTGCAACTGAAGGTGCCGGCCGATGGTTCTGCGAACGAAATTCTCAAAAACGTCCTCCATGTCGACAATGAAGCCATTGCACGCGACTGTGTGGTCCTTTGTGCTCTGGTCGACTGAAGTCTGTCGCAGAACCAGTTCCGCCAGCTCTAGTGCGGTTCGGTATCGCATATTCAGCCGAGTCATCTTAGGTAGCGGCACACATTTGGGTGTGACGCCTCTTAATCTAGCTTGCAAAGATCGGAGCTCTTTGCGGCACGAAGGGTCAATTCCCGGAACATGGAGCATGCGAATGAGTGCAGAAAGTAATATCTGGTTCTCGGGGATGTCCGGTGTGCGGTCTCCGTAGCGAATCTGCAACGGTGTCTGCATCCCGTGCCCGCGGTATAGTTGATCTGTTTCGCGCAGCCGTCCCCGTAATACGGTGGATTCCGCATCACGGTCCTTATACCCACGGAGAACCCCCGGTTTGAGTGCTTTATGGATATGTCGACACAGCGGGTGAGCAAATGCTGGGACAAGCCCAATATTCTCGGCAAGAAGAACGTCATCGTCGAGCCATCGTTCACCTAATCCATGGGTGTATCCGAGCATGAACAGCACCCGTCTGATCGGGTATTTGGGTGCGACATGCACATCGCGACCGTGTATATGGGCTGAACCGACCTTATTGTTTCCCTTGACGCGGTACAACCCATTGCGCTGAAAGCGGGCGGATGCCAGTTTAGATTGGTTCAGTGCATCGGCGAAGTCGGGTGACAGCCGGTAGTCGGCTCCGGGTCCCGTTTCCGCAATCATGATGGGCTCGGGCATTGTCACTGTGGCTCCTGTATCGCCCGTCGTAGTTCTGCAAGCCCGTATCTCCTGTCCACATCGATACTGGTATCGATGTGGAGTTCGCGCAGTAGCGGCAAAATGTCGGACCGCCAGACGATGTCCATACCGGATTCCTGATCCATGTACAGGTCCGGATGCATCAAATAGGAGGGCCCGATCACTTGATCCTCGCCCTCGGGTAGGTCCGACGCTAGTCGGCGGTTGAGTTCCTCCAGCACTCTTGGCATGTCCGAAGAAGTGCCGTGCTCCGTTAACCAGCGATCGAGCAGTCCGAGGGTGGGTTCCTTACTCGGGTGTAGCTCGACAAATGCAAATCGACGCCGCATAGCTTGGTCCGGCAGTGAAATCGAACGGTCTGTTGTATTCATTGTGCCGATTATGAATAGATTCTCCGGCAATCTGAAGGGTAGGTGGGGTGAATATTGGAGATTGATGGGCTGATCTCTGTACTCTAAGAGAAAATAGAGTTCACCGAATACTTTGTCGATTTGAGCCCGATTGATCTCGTCGATTATCAGAATATAAGGTGTCTCGGGGTCATCTTGCGCATACTCGACAAAGTTTCTAAGTGGTCCTGCGGTTAGCGTGAAAGATATCGTACCGTTCGATTGATCAGACTGCGGCCGAAATCCCTCTATGAAATCCTCATAGGAGAAGGACGGATGAAACTGGATCAGTTTCACTGCATGAAATTCTGTCAGGTGACGGGCGAGATTTAGTGCAAGATAGGTTTTGCCAGTACCGGGCGGTCCGTAGAATATGAGCTGCTTCCGTCGAGTTAGCAGTAACTCGATCTCGCGCAGCCACAATATGTTATCGCAGTGTATCGCCTTCGCAAAGGCTTCGTTGACGTGTGTAAATCGCGGGCTGTTCAGGACCGCGGGTTTCTGTGCATCAACACCCGGTGAAACTAGCTCGATGAGACGGTGGTAAACAGCTGTCATATCCCGTAGGTAATCCTGCGTATGAAGCAACACTGCGACTTCTGCTGGTAGTTCTGGAAGTTGCACCGGCCGGTCGATATTTGTCCAGGACACGGGACGCCGGATGGCGGTCGATCCGTACGCGTCACGCGTAAATACAGGTTTTCCAGTCACGAAGCCGAAGTAGACCTCGTTGCGTCTGATCGCTACGATCAGATCGTCTACGCGCATTTGCAGAAGAAACCGATCCAATTCCGCGAGACGCTGTTCCTTGAAGGCATATGACTTGTGTGCGTAGCTAGATCGTACAATGCCTTGCAACTGTTCCTTCGACACGCCGTCGACTATCGGCTGGGCGCTTGTGACTGAAATCCAGCCCTCGCGCAGCCATCCGTCGACGCCTGTGCCTCGTATCATCCACGCGTGCGGCGTATCGCGCGCATCTGCGTTTTCGTTGTGCGTTGTCGTCTCCGTGGCATCCTCCGGAGTCGAGGTCGCCGCGTCGAGTTGTTCTCTGGTGGGATCGAGTAGGAGGGTTGCCTGCCTTGCATCGGGGCCGATTGGTGGCCTGACCACGCTCGGCGCCAAAAGTGAAGGGAGGGGCTGATTGAGTTCTACTCCGCACAGTGTCGCAAGTTTGTGCGCGGCCTGATCTTCCGCGAGCGTGAAGCCTTGCACAACGGCTCGTTCGCCCCACCCCATGATCGGCTGGACCATCGATATAGGCACATCGATATCTTGGAAGTCGGCGACGGCATACATGAGCTCCCAAGTCTGTCCATCTTGCCGACCCCACAACCGCTCCGCGAGCTTCTCGTTGGAGAACAAGACCGCGATCCGGCCAGCGGCGTACAACCGATGTTGACCGTAGAAGGCGACGCCGTCGCCTTCCTGCAATCTCGCGTAGCGCGCCCTATTGACGGCGCCAGTTCCCGGTTTGACTCCCCACAGCTGAGCTCGGCCACCAGGGAACCGTCCGGTCAAGTTCTCGAGTGCCGCTTGGTCCAACACATCGTGGTGTTCGGCAAACGATACCGGGGTGACGATAGTGTCCCGGTAGTGCTGCGCCACGCTCTTCGTTGCAAGACTTGCTGGTTGCAAGGCAAAGACAGCCATCACCCCTCCGAACCATCGCGCATCCAGACGCGAAAGAAACAAGACGGTCTGCAGAGTATCGCCTGGCGAACCCGCGCGTCGACTCACTGTTGTTGTGTATGAACGAGTTTCGAGCACCAGATGGTCATCGCCCAGGTTGCGTTCTTGCGGCGTTCGGGTAGCACCTGCGTGTGGCGAGGACGGGGCGTTGCCTGTGTCCAAGTCCTGACAGGAGTACAGAATACCAACTAGTCGTTCTCTTGTGGATTGCTGGAGGAAACTCGTGATAGCCGCTGAATCCTCATTCGACGCGGACTAACTGCGAAGTTCGGTGGCGGTGGCCGCTTCCGCTCGCTGTCAGGTCACCAAGCTAATGTGATAACTGCGGCCCGCCGGGCACCGAAAACCACTTCGTTGCTGCCCCCAACCGCATGCCGATTTCGCATGCCTAGTGGGGAAGACTGAGTGGCTCTCATCCGTGGAAGTGCCCGTTATCTGCTGGTCGAGGCGCAGGCTGGTCGTCTGCACCAGCTGCTGAGCGAGCAGGCTCGGCATCAGTGGGAACATCAGGTAGGGGTCGGCGAGGTGCTTTCGTGGATGCGCAGCCTGCCGCCGCTCTTGACGGAGCTCGTAGATGCGGGACTCGGAGACGTCGAGGTGCTGCTCGAACACAAGCTGCAGCACAGCCCGAAGCGGGTGGACGTCATCCTGCGCGGTGAGCATCCACGCACCAGCGAACCCAGCTACGTCCTCGTCGAGTTGAAGCAGTGGTCGAAAGCGGAACTTCTTGCCGCTGATCTGGTTTCGGTGGCCGCCTATGCGGAGCCGGTGCTGCATCCGGTCGAGCAGGTGCGTGCCTACTGCCAGTACCTGGTGGACTCCACTCCATCTCTGGCTGAGTGGCCGCAGGCCGTGCACGGTCTCGCGTATCTGCACAACGCGAAGTCTGCAGACATTCCGTCGCTCATGCAGTATCGGCCTGACCGGTTTGGTCGCTTGTTCACAGAGGATTACAAGTCCGATTTGGTCGACCATCTCCGTGCCCTGCTCGATGTGAACGGCGGACGTGATCATGCGCGCGACTCCGCAGACGAGTTCCTGCGCCTCGAACACGGACCGAGCAAGCCGCTACTTCAGTTGGCTGCGGAGGAAATCCAGGACCGTGAGCAGTTCGTACTGCTCGACGAGCAGCGGGTTGCCTACAAGCTGGTCGAGCGAGCCGTCGCCACGGCACGTGCGGCGCGGACACAAACCGTCGTGGTGGTGCTTGGCGGACCGGGGTCTGGCAAGAGCGTGATCGCGCTGAGCTTGTTGGGTGAACTCTCCAGGCAGGGGCGAAAAGTCCACCATGCCACCGGGTCCAGTGCATTCACGAACACGATGCGCAAGGTCGCCGGTAGTCGGAACACTCGCGTTAAGACCATGTTCAAGTACTTCAACAACTACGTCGGTTCCGAGCCGCGTGAGCTTGATGTACTGATCTGCGATGAGGCGCACCGCGTCCGGGAAACCAGCGTGAACCACTGGACCGGGAAGGAAAAGCGTGCGCTGGCTCGCCGGCAGATCGACGAGCTGATCGACGTCGCGTGGGTGCCGGTATTCCTGCTCGACGAGAACCAGATCGTGCGTCCCGGCGAGATGGGGTCACTCGACGAGATCACGGCCGCGGCGAACGCGACAGGGTGCAAAGTCGAGGTGGTCCGGCTGGACGGTCAATTCCGTTGTGGCGGTTCGGATGCATTCGACGAATGGGTACGGCGCCTGCTCGGCCTCGATCCGCAGCCCCCGATCAGCTGGAGCCGGTTGACGGCCGGTACCGACGACGACTTCCGCGTCGCGGCCGCCGCGAGTCCGGCCGCTATGGAGGCATGGGTACTGTACCAGCGGGAACAGCACGGCGGGACAGCACGATTGGCTGCCGGCTACTGTTGGCCGTGGAGTGATCCCGTAGGGGCTGCTGGCTCCAAGCATCTCGTTGACGATGTGGTGATCGACAACTGGAAACGCCCCTGGAACGCCAAGCCCGAGAAACGGGTGCCTGACGCGCCAGAGTCTTACTACTGGGCGTCCGATGACCGCGGGTTCAGGCAAGTCGGTTGCATCTACACCGCTCAAGGCTTCGAATACGACTGGTCGGGAGTCATTTTTGGTCCCGACTTCGTGCGACGAGGGGACCGCTGGGTAGCGCGCCGCGAGTGCTCCCATGACCCCGCTGTCAAGAAAGCAGAGGAGGCGCACTTCGGTGCGCTCATTCGCAACACCTACAAGGTGTTGCTTACTCGCGGTATGGAAGGCACTTGCGTTTACTCGACCGACCCGGAAACCCAAGAGTTTCTGGAGAAGATGACTCGGTAGCAACCGTGGCACGGGTGGCGGGCAACTACCCGAGCTCGGAGTACTTCACCGCTCGGCCCCGAGCAAGGTCGGCCGGGTAACGCTGTTCGTTCAACTTCAGCTTCGCCTGCACCGCCGCGGCGAGATTGATGTCCAGCACGGAAGCGAGACGCATGAGATAGATCAGGACGTCGGCGACTTCCTCCTCGACCCGAACGCGGCCTTGCGTGTCGTCGCCGAGTTCCATGCTCTGTTCAGGCGTCAGCCATTGGAAGATCTCAGCCAACTCGCCCACCTCGCCCGTGAGAGCCATCACGAGGTTCTTCGGAGTGTGGAAGCGCTCCCAGTCCCGTCGTGCGGAGAACTCCGATACCAGGTTCTGCAGCTCTTCGATGGTCATGGGAACTGTCTACCAGCAGCCACGGGAACGATGGAGAGCCCAGGCTGTCAAGTGGCGAACGATCCTGCGGTTTCGGCGACTCGGCCGCGATCCTCCCGTTCGAGACGTGCTCGGATCTCGGCGACGCCGTACCCAGGGCCAAACTGCCGGGCGTGGCTGCCGTGACGGATTGTGGTCACCATCCAGCCGAGGAACGTGCCTATTCCCGTCCCGAGTATGAGGTATGTGAATTCTCCGATCATCTGTCCTGCCTTACCGTTGGGGGAGTGGTGCTCGAGAGCGTGCATTTCGCTACCGCTGGGGTGACCAGATATTCCAAGTTGTGCTGCCCCGTTTCAAATACGGCACCAGGTCGGTGAAGTAGCGCTTCGCCTCGCAATCGTCTGGGCAATTCTGGTGTGGTTCCAAAGCATGTTGTGCCACTTCGAGATTCAGGATTGGGTGGTCGGGGACGCGATGGAAGTAGGAGGCGTCGTTCATGATTCAGCTCCCCATGTGGGGAGCATCGGCGGGTACGAGCCTCCCGGCGGCGATCAGCATCCACTTGGCCTGTGCCTTCGCCGCGCAGATTGACGCCGGACATTGCCTGTGATCTTGCATGATTCGATGGGCGCGCGACGGTGTGAACGTCGCTTCGGGTACGGCGTCGTGGTTGGTCAACGGAAGATCGATCATCTTGGGCGCCTCCGATGAGTTCGATGTTTGCTAGGTGGATATGCCCTAGTAGACGTCGTGGATCGGCATCTTGGTCGAAGATTTGGCTCGTCCAAAGAGATTCGTCCGTTCTGCCACGAAGGCGTCCATTACGCGCGGACAATGGGACCCAGCTGATCGTGTAGCGCGATCCACCAGCGGACTCATGTGCCATCCAAAATTCGGGAGCAAAGCTAATGAGTGCGAAGAACCCGACGACCATTCCGCGAAGGCAGCTCGGTCGGCAGCTGCGGGAGATGAGGCAAGGGGCGGGGCTGTCCATTGCTGATGCGGCCAGGTTGATCGAGCGTGGGGCTGGAACGCTGCAGCGCTTGGAGAAGGGGGAGAATCCTCGAATCAGGCTGCTGGATATCGAAGCGCTGTGCAGGTTGTACGACGCGTCGGCGGAGAAGGTGGAGGCGCTGAAGGCTCTTGCGAGGGAGGGCGATGAGCGTGCGCGGCCGGTTGACGAGCGGGTGTGGTGGCATCGGTTCGACGATCTGATTCCGGACGACTTCGAGACTTACATGAGCTTGGAAGCCGCAGCGGCGCAAGTGATCATGTACCAGCCGGATGTTGTGCCTGGGATCATCCAGACGGCTGACTACGCTCGTGCTCTGGAGCGGGTGTTCTTCGATTCCGACTCGCCGATGGACCTGGAGCAGCGCATACAGGTGAGAATGCAGCGGCAGACCGCGATCACTCGGCGCTTGGCCCCTGTCGACGTGGATCTGCTCGTCGACGAGTCCGTGATTCGACGGGTGGCGGGCAACGGGAAGGTGATGGCTGCGCAACTCCGCAAGCTTGCGGATACCCCGCCCAATGTTCGAGTCCGCGTTCTACCTTTCAATGCAGGGTTTCCACTCGGTTGTGCGCCGGGTCCGTTCGTGATGCTGCGATTTCCAATCGATTCCAATACGAAGGAGCCGGTGGAGCCGACCACTGTATACGTGGAGTCGTACGGTTCGCGGCTCTACTATGACCGCACGGACATCGTGGATCGTTACGTCGCCGCGCACGAGCAGTTGGGGTGCGTAGCGTTGAGTGAAACAGATAGCAAGTACCTGCTCAGGCAGGTGGCGAAGGAGTTCGAGGCGTGAGCGATTTCGACGAGGCGCGCTGGTTCAAGAGCAGCAGGAGCCAAGGTGGTGAGGCGTGCGTGGAAGCCGCTCACCTCAACGGTGGCAGGGTAGGTGTGCGGGACTCGAAGCTGGGATCTTCGAGTCCCGTACTGGTTTTCGACGGCCCTGCTTGGGACCGGTTCACAAGTGCAGTGCAGGCCAGCCGGTTTGACCAGCCCTAGACGGTCACTTCGTCAGCGATAGGCACGCAGGGCCGCTTCGACAAACTCCGGCTCGAAGCTGCAATCTTGTCTCCAAACTTCATGAGCCCAGCGGAGTTTGGTGACAAGGTTCAGCACCAGCGCGTGTTCCTGCTCTCGGGTCGCGCTTCCTTCCGCGAGCACTTTGGCGTATCGGACCGAGTCGACGATGACGGACTTGATCCGTTCGTGGTTCAGGTAGGTCTGTAAGTCGGATTCCCAACGGCCGGTTGCGGCTTCGGGTTCGGCCGCCGCCCACAGCGTGAGGAAGGTGGCGCGCTCGTTCGGTAGGTAGCCCATTTTGTGTAGATGCGTGGCCACGTCATACACCGGGTCGCCGTACAGTGCCAGCTCCCAGTCGAGGAAGACGACCTGCTGGGAATCGCGGATGATCATGTTCTTGCGGTGAACGTCCGCGTGCACGAGGCGGAAGGAACGGGATTCGAGTGTGCGCCAGGCTGTTGTGACGGCAGCGAAGGGATCGTCGGGTACGCCGAGCCTTCGGTAGAGAGGGCCGAATTGCTCCCGGTTGTCGCGGAATACCCGCTGCGTCACAGCCGAGAGCTGACTGGCGAATAAGAAGGGATCGTCGGAGGGCGGTTGGGGTGTGGCGGGCAGCAATTCGATCGGAATCCGGCGCAGTTCGGCGAAAAGCTGTGCGACGTCTCGCGGTACGCATTGGGGTACCGCGTGTCCGCGTGGTGCGATGTGGTCCAGGAGGTCGCCCTGAACGTGGTCTTGGATCTGATACGCCGGATCGGTGGAGTCCCACCGCACGCGGGGTGCCGCGGAGACGAATGGTTCGATGGTTCGCAGGACTTTCACCTCGGGCCACAGGCGCAGGTCCATCATGTCGGCGCCGTTCACGGGGATCCGGACGTTGATCGGGCCGGAGGAAGTCTCGATTCGCACGTTGTGGTTGTAATACCCTGCCGCGGAGTCGGATCGGGAGATGGCCTCCCGGTAGTAGGAGTCGGGATCGAGGCCCAGGACGTTCGCCAGGATTCGCTGGGCCGAGTGGTCGAGGTCGTGGTCCGGCGTGGGCGGTTGGATTCGGTGAACGCCCGCGCTGCGGCCAGTGATACCGCGGGGTCCGACCAGCCGAAGAACGCCAGTACGGTGCGGGCGAGGAGGACGAGCGTCGGGTAGACGTTGGTGGCTTCGAGTTCCGTTACGGCCCAACGTGAGCCGGCGATTGCTTCGGTTCGGCGGCCTCGGCGGGCGTGGACACCGGCTCGGAACAGTTCGGCCCTGGCGCGGCCGGAGCGGTAGCCGGCTCGTTCCAAGGTTTCGCAGGCGTCGGCGAAGGCTCGTTCGGCGGCATCGAGATCGCCGAGGGCGAGTTGCGCGACGCCAAGTGCGGTGTGGGCTTTGCCGAGTTCGTGGAGGGCGCCGAGCTCGCGCTGGATGGCAATGGCTGTGGCAGCGGCGGCGATGGCTTGGGCCGGCTCGATGAGGGCGAGTAGTTCGGCGCGATTGGTTGCGATGTTCGCTTGTCCGACAACACTTCCCGCCGTCTCATAGTGGCTGTCGGCCTCTGCGAGATAGCGGGCGGCCGCATCGGTGTCGAAGGCCATGCGGTAGGTGAGATGCCGCAGTCTTGCGATGTCGCCGAGGAATTCGTGATCGTCGGGGTCTGCGAGGTCGACGAGCTGGTCACACAGGTCGATGGCCTGCGCGAATCGGCCTTGGCACATGTGCAGGTCGGCGGCCCACAAGCCGGCGTCGAGCCGGACTCGGCCGGCTCCCCGTGACCACAATGCGCTGTACATGGCCAGTGCTTCGTCGGTGCGGCCCAGGATGCGTCGTGCATTGGCGGCCGCGAGCGTCAGTCGTTCGGCGACGGGGCCTGTGCGGTCGGTTGCGATCGTCGTGGTGAGTTCATCGGCCTGCTTGGCATCGCCGAGCAGGATCGCGCCTTCGGCTTCCAAACACTGTGTCAGCTCGCGCAATTCGGGTGCGTCCGGCCGTGTCGAGCCTTCTTCCAGTAGATACTGGTTGAGGTCGATCAGGACGGCGTCGATGCCTTGCTTGCCTCCGGCTGCCGCGATGCGGTCCACATAGTCGAGTAGCGCGACAGCGGTCAGCGTCCCGGCGCGCAGGCCGTGGTAGCCGGCCTCGCGCAGCGCGGCTACCCGGTCCGAACCCGAGTTCGCTCGGTCCCGCCACAGACTGTGCAGCACATCATGAAGCGTAGCTGCCACCTCGGTGTCCAGGCGGCGGCGCAACGCGGCCACCATGAGCTGATGCAGCTGGAAGCGGCCGGACAAGCCATCCTCGTCCGCGGTGTAGACGAACGAATAGCTGATCAGGGACTTCCACGCGGGAATGTGTGCGGGTAGTCCGAAAGCGGTTGCTACGGAGGTGAATATCTCGTAGTCGAACACCCGTGGGAGTCCGAGAAGCTCCAGTGTTCGTATCTCGTCGGGTGCAACGTGCTGGAGAAATCTCTCCAGAATGGCCTCCGGCGAGACAGGATCGTGCGTGGGTATCGTGCTGGTTCGGCTGCGGGCGTCGATCGCAAGGTGCAGGTAGAAGGGCACCCCTGCGCTCGCCGCGGCGATGGCGTCGCGCTCATCGGGGTCATGTACGCCGGACGCATCGAGAAGCCGGTGCCGATCGGCCATCGACAGGTCGTCGATTCGAACCGTCTCGATCCGGTCTCCCCATTCAGGATCGTGTCGTTCCCAGCCGAGAGGCTCTCTGCTCGCGATCACCACCAGGCCCTTGTCGAGCTGGGCTACTACATCCCTGAGCCAGGCGTCGGACACCGCCGCGCGCCCCATTCGATCCACGCCGCCGGCCAAAGCCTCGTAGGCGTCGAGGAACGCAACATAGGGTGCTCGCCCGGCTGTGCCTTCGGCGAGGTCGGCTGCGAACAGGTAGGAGACCGCTGCTTCCAGCTGGGACAGCGTCAGTTTGTCGAGCTCTTGGAGCACTTGGTCCTGGCGAATACGGTACGACCGTGTGACCTTGCGGGCGCCCAGCTCGACCAGGCGGGCGGCTGTGCCGAACACTGGGATGCCGGTCGCCTCGTTGAGGATCTCGGAGAGCACCTCGCTGTTCTCCGCGAATGCCATCGATTCGAAGCTCACTCGCAGGTGGGGGTGCAGGCGCTGCCACAGGACGGCATAGGCGATGTCGAAGCGGTGGAACTTGATTTTCCGCGACCCGAACTGGGACCGCAGTACCGCTAATGCCTCGATTGGCTGGCGATGACTGGGGACTTGGAAGTCGACCAGCGCGGTGGGGTGCTTCGGGGCGGCCCTGGTACGCAACTCGGCAAGCAATCGAGATTTGCCGATGCCGCCGACTCCGATGAGAAGCATGACTTTTGGAGTATTTTGAGCATCGGTCAGCAACTCATCGAATCTGGCGAGCGCTGTTTCACGATTTACGAATGGGCGGCCGGTTGCACCCGGTTGATAGCGTGCGATCAGCGCCATAGAGCCTTCCCCCTCGCCACGAGCACATGGCCATTGTCTCCCATGATCAGGTCGAAAGGGAGAGGTTTCTATCGCCTCTCAGCAGGCATTTTGTGGCTAACAAACCGACCGACCGGAACTTGTTACTCGCAATGGGATTGCGTCACCCTATTTGTTACGCCGCTCGCTCGGGCGGTCGTCGTCGCAATGGATGGGGGTGGCGCGGTGGCACGTACAAAAGGTCATGACAGCGAGCTTCGTCGGGTTCGTGCGGAGGAAGCGCTTTCCGCGGTCGGAACCATGCCCGCACGGCAACGTAATGTGCTGTCCGGGCTGCTTGCCGAAGGGCGTCGTGGTTGGCACCTACTAGTCCGGAATCGGCGATCGGCGTTACGGCAATCAATCGATGCGTATCTGATTGGCTCGGGTGGTGTATTCGGCCTCGTCTTTGCCGACGAGCTGCCGGACGAGGCTGCGTCGCACGCACTTCGTGAGAGTGCTGAGCACATGTTCGCCGATCTTCCGGTCGGGAATCACCGCAATGTATTCGTGCCCGAGACGGTTGAGCTGGTAATGGTTGTCGCTCCGCACAGCCGGCTGCGAGGTGACGGCAGGTATCGGGTCGTGAGCGAGCTCGACTATCGGTCGCTCTTCTCGGTCGGAGCTCGGCTGGATCGGGGTGTCGCAACTCGAATAGCCGAAGTGATCGCGGGACGAACTCGCGACTACACGCTGCTATCGCTGGACCGTCGGCCTGCTCCGGTCCCGTCCAACGAGGCGGGCCTTGTCGGCGTCGACGACCTGCTGGCGGACGAGCGGCAACGGGCACTCGGCAAGCCGTTCCCCACCTGGATGGCTTTCCTCGATCCGACTCAAAGAGCGCTTGTAACAAAGAATTACAACGGATCGGCACGGATCGCTGGACCGGCCGGCACCGGTAAAACCGTAGTGGCGCTACACCGGATGGCCCATCGGGCGCGCCGCACCACCGGAAAGCTGCTCTTCACAACGTTCGTCCGGAATCTGCCGCCCTGCCAGGAGCAAGCCTTCGCGCAACTGGCACCGGGCACAGAAGACAGAGTCGAATTCAAGAACTTGCACATGTGGGTGGGGGAGCTGCTGGCCAAACGCGACCGTCCCGCCAAGATGGATCTCAAGCGTGCCGACAATGCCTTCAACCTCGCATGGTCCCGCGTAGGTAGCCGCGGCCTGCTAGCGGACATCGAGAGCGACAACCGGTATTGGCGCGAGGAGATCGACCGGTACATCAAAGGCCGTGGGATACACGACTTCTGGGAGTACGCGGAGCTGCGGAGGAGAGGGCGCAGCGGTGTCCTGCGGAAGCCTGGGCGCGAAGCGGTGTGGAAGCTCTTCTGCGAATACGAGACGATTCGCCTCGACTGGGGATTCCTCGACGCCAACGACCTCATTGCAGTCGCACTTGCCGATCTGGAGGAGGTGCCGCTCGACGAGAAGTACGACATGGTCGTCGTGGACGAGGTGCAGGACATGAGCGTGCTGGGCCTGCGCCTCGCACATGCGCTGGTCGGCGACGTGCCGAACGGCCTGCTCTTGGTGGGTGACAGCCAGCAACAGGTGTATGCGGGCGGCTGGACGCTGTCGGACGCGGGTATTCCGATCGTCGGTCGCGGTGAGATTCTCCGGGTCAACTACCGCAACTGTGAGGCGATTCTGGCGCTCGCGGCTTCCCTGGAAGGCAAGCGGATCGTCGATGATCTGGACGGTGAGGAGGGGGTCGCGCTCAGCCGCTCCGAGGTGGCGCTGCCCGGTGGGATCGCCGAAACATGGAGTGGCCGAGATGAAGAAGTCGAGGATCAGATCCGTATTCAGCTCGGAAAGGTTGCGAGCCTTGGTATCCCGTTGTCGGAGACTGCGTTGATCACCCGGACGAACCAGGAGGCCGATCGCTTCCGTGCGGCCCTGCGCCGGTGGGGGATCGAGTTCCGGAACCTCGAGGACTACATCGGTGTCGACGAGGACATGATCAAGATCGGAACGGTATACCGCGCCAAGGGTTTGGACTTCCGAGCAGTGCTGCTCCCGTGGTTCGCGAAGACCGCTGCGGAGGAGGGACTCTCGGATTCGGCCCGCGATCGCGAGGACCTTGCCGTCAATCAGCGATTCGTCGCTATCACCAGAGCTCGAGAGTACGTCTGGCTGGGGATCGTGGAGGGATGACGAGATGGCCGATCTCGAGATTCTCATCGGGCAGGTGTGGAGCCCGGATGTGCGGTCACTGGCCGAGGAAGCGTGGCGGTGCTACAACGCCGGCGCCATTCGAGCATGCATCGCGACCACCTGGACGGCTGTCACCGCGGACATAATCACCAAGATTGTGCAGCTCGCTGACGGCGGAGATCGACAGGCGGTTGTCTTCCGAACGAGTCTGGCCTCCGCCCAGGCCAAGGGCCTGACGCAGGAGGGCGTTCGGGCCATGCAGCAGATCGAGAACGGTTTACTCGGCAAGGCAACCGAATTCGAGCTCATCGATTCGATCGGACTGCGGGAGCTGCAACGCATACGGGAGGATCGCAACCTTTGCGTGCACCCGTCGTTGCGGACGTTGGATGATGTCTATGAGCCTCGCGCGGAGATCGCACGAGGCCATCTGGCAGTGGCTCTGACGACCCTGCTGACTCACCCGCCCGTCCAGGGGCGAAAGGTGCTGGACGAGTTCAGCACTTACGTCTGCGACCCCTTCTTCATCGCCAGCGCGCCACATATCCAGGCAATGTTCTACGACCGAGTCCGATCGGCGGCGCGACGAAACATCGTCACATTCGCCGCGAAGCATGCTCTGCTCGAACTCGACCCAACCGCGCAGATGCCGGCTGTCGAACACGCCGATCGTATGGCCGAGACACTCGAAGCTCTCGCTCAACGCGACCGTGAGTTGGTGCGCACAGAGGTCGAGAAGCTGGTGAACCGGTTTCAGACGCTGGACGGCGCGACGCAGTTGCGCGCAATGATCCGGCTCGGTGTGCACGATTACTTCTGGGACGCAATGGATCAGGCTTTGGTCCTCCGATTGGAGGGATTGCTGTATTCCCGGATCCCTGAGAACGACCGGGAACCCCTGCCCAGCGATGCCGCGGCGGCGATCGGCGTGGTGCGCAGCCGGTTCGCGCGGGAAAAGCTACCGGGGCTCGAGACGCGATTCACCCTACTGCCCTGGACGGATCGGATGGCTGTGTTGATGTCGGCCGTTCCGGATCCGTACTTCGTCCCGGCGGTTCTACAACTTGTGGCAGAGGCCGGAAACTTCAGAGCGGGAGAACAGGCCGGCACCCTCCTGCTACGGCATGCCGCCTTCCTTGGTGGTAGCGATCTTGCCGCTGCCATGGACGCCTGGTGCAAGAACACGCAGTGCCGCCAAGCGATGGAGATGCCGGGCTCGGCGGTGCATCTGTTTCATGCCACTGCGCATCTGGGTAAGACGAGGGCGACAGCGTTCTCCGAGTTCCTTACCGGCGTCCATGAGCACGAAGGCGAGAACAGCTACTACAGCTATGTGGACCTGCAAAAGGCGATGGTTGACGCTGGTTACCTCGAGTAGGAGAAGGCTACGTCGATCCTTGGAAAGGAAAGCCATCTAGGACTGGTCGGATGGTTTCGTATCTGTCGCACGCGGCCGCTCGGGAAACGAGACTAGTAAGTCTAATCATGGTTCAGCAGTAGAGATTTCGCTACGGACCTGTTAGCGCCGACTAACGTGGAAGTCTGTCGGTGCGATGGTCTACCGTTGCTCGTTGCACACCGTCCGCTATCGAACGGAGCTTGATGAGCACCCCCGCAGCGACTGTTCTCTCACTGGTGGTCGTGCTGAACGAGGTCGGCGGCCGCCTTGTCGTCTGGCATGTGAATGTCGGACAGGCTATGGGCCTTTCGCGGTTGTCCGGCGCGTGGGTGCTCGAACGTGACGAATCGGAGGCGATCACCACGCTCATCACCGGGCATCGGATTGTGCGCTGCGATGGTGAAACCACAGTGCCGGAGGGGATCTCGGCCTCGGGCATCGTCGATGTCGACGCGACCGTGCGCACTCTGCAAGCTGAGGTTGCCGAGATCGACGAGTTGTTCACCGCTCACCAGTCCACGGTCGCGAACAAGCTGATTCGCCCGCAATGGCCGGAGTTTGTGCACCCGTCCGACGCGAGGCAGCCGATACACGACGTTGACGACGAAGTTCGCCCGGCACTGCTCTTGGCGCGTGGCATTGCGGATTTGGCCGACGCTTGGTCCTCCCTTGAATCCTTGCGTCTTGCGCGGCCCTTCCTTGTCGACCACGGCGGTCTCGTCGCACGCCCCCTGCCTCTGACGGTTCGGTGACCATGGCGGGCCTGTCGTTCGCCGCCATTGATGTCGAGACCGCGAACTCCGCCCGCGGCAGCATTTGCGCAGTCGGTGTCACGGTGGTTCGTGAGGGCGTGCGCTTGGAGACTCATTCCTGGCTGTGTCGCCCACCCGCAGCTGTGGACTTCTTTGCGCGCCGCAATGTTCGCATACACGGCATTTCCTCTGCCGCGGTCGCGGACGAACCCGGCTTCGCGCAGCGCTGGCCGGAGATCCGGAGTGTGGTCGCTGGCCTCCCGCTGGTCGCACACAATGCGGGATTCGACAGCGGTGCCATCCGAGAAGCGTGCACCCACAGCGGAATCGAAGTACCCGCCTGGGAATTCAGCTGCAGCTTGTATATCTCGCGGCGGCATCTCGACCTCGAGAGCTATCGTCTTCCGAACGTCGCAGACGCCCTTGGCATCGAGTTGATCGCCCACCACAACGCCGCCGCTGACGCTGCCGCGGCCGCCGACATCGTGCTGGCTCTCGCAGCCCGAGCCGGGGTGAATTCCCTGGCCGAGCTCGAGCAATCAGGTGTAGACCGGCCCTACCGCGCATACCGGCCGAACCGCCGCCCACGCCGATCCTTCTTCCCCCGTGAGGAATTGATCGCCCCCGAGGTCACCGGTTCGGACCCGACTCACCCGCTCTACAACCAAACTGTTGTCTTCACAGGCGAACTCGCCTCCCTTACTCGCCAGGAAGCCTGGAACGTCATTGCATCTCACGGTGCTACCCCTGCGAAAAACGTCACCCGCCGTACCACATGCCTGGTAGTCGGTGACGGCTTCACCGGCCAGGATCCCACCGCCTTCACCACCACCAAGGCCCGTCGCGCCGCCGAACTCCGAACCCGGGGCCAGCGGATCGAAATACTCGATGAACAGCGCTTCCTCGCGTACCTCGACCGAACAGCGACGGCTCAGCCCGCAGCAGCCCTCGTTGCTGCGCCCGACTACATCTAGCGACCGACGGTTGATACCAGAACGCCGACCGTGACGAGGGTTGCCAGCGCCCCGGCAATCGAGATAGCGATGCCGGTTCCTGCTTGACGTGCTCGCCCGCCAATTGCCCAAAGGACGACCACGACAAGGAGTTCGACCGCATACAGGAACGGGCCGAGGAACACGAAGAACAAGAAGAACAGATGGAGCGTGATCGGTACGACCACGTTCACGAATCCGCCGACGGCTGCCCACGTGAACGATTGCCGTCCGAACCAGGGCCCTCGCCCGAGCCGGCTCATCTCACCTTCGGTGGGCATCACCATGTGATCCCGACGCCGCCGAGTGCGAGCAGATAGAACATGACGCCCGCAGTCCACACTCCGCTGGTCGCGGCCATTGCCCAAGCCAGGGCGCGCCACGTTCCGCTGGTTCGCCAGAGTAGGACCGCTGCCAACGCCGCACTGATTGCCGCAGTAAGCACGAACGGACGAAGTGGCAGCCAGTGTTCATCCACGCCGATCGATGCCGCGATTCTCCAGAAGACGAGCGTTTCCAGGAGCAACAGCTCCGGGACACTCCACGTCGATGCGACCCAGAATCGCTGCTCATCCGTGAATCGTGCTGTCTTCGAGGGCTTCTCGGTGCACGGAGGCATCGGTTCGAAGCTGGCCCACGTTGGCTCGGGCATCGCGTTGTCGGCCTTGCTACTTCGAGAAGCCGGTTGCTCGGATGGTTTGCTGGACCTCGGGTGTGTAGTACTCGGGCTCCAAGTAGATGTCGTATTTCAGCAGAGGCTTCCCGCGCTTCAGGTATGCCTCGACGCTGATGACGAGACCGCTTCGACCGACACCCATGGATACGACCTGCTGATAATCGGACTCGCCTTGGCTGTTTTCCTCCCACATGTCGACGCCCTTGGCACTGAGCCCCCAACGAGTGATGTCGTCGCGCAATTCCGCCAGGCACTCCTGCGGAGTTTCGAACGATCGCCAGTAGACGATGCCGGCGTAGGGTTTGTCGGCGCTCGGAGAGAGGAACATGATCGTGCTCGTCTCAACTGTCTCGGCTTGATCCGGACCCAGGAGTTCGAGGCTGATCATGGGCTGGTCGGCGCCGCCGATGATCGGACCGCGGTCCTGGCCTTCGAGACCGACTGCTGCCTTGGTGAGTTCATGGTTGCGCAAGTCGAATCGTGCGTGACGGGTTCTCTTGATCTGTGCGACCCCGGCATCGGTCAGTTGTGAGAACTCCGAGCTCGGCGGCATCGGCTCCTCCTTGCTGGAAGGGGTGGAACACGCAGTGGCGGTGAGGAAAAGCATCGCCACAGCGGCTATCGAGCGGGTGAGGGTGGCGGAAAAGGTCATGGGCGGTATCCCCAATGCCAATTGAAGTGGGTCAAGATTTCGTCCCATCGGTTCGCCAGTCGCTGGTCGTCCATCCGAGTCCCGAAGTCGGAGGCGATGATTTCGCGCGCTCGAGCCGGATCCTCGGTCAGCAGTCGCTGGTATGCCGGAAGGGTGTCCTGCTCGATCAGCGCCCATCTCTGGTCGCGGTAGGAGATGTTTCCGTCCGGGAATGGGGTCACGACTTCCCCAGGGATCGGGCCGGGCAGGTCGATCGTCCGGGGAAACTCATCGGGGAACGTGTGGGCTCCGGGTATCGACGGAGCACCGACGGTCGTCATGCCCCAGGTTACGAATCCGCCGGTATTCGGGCGTTCACGCATTACGTCGTAGTCATCGGCGATGATCTGCCACTGTTCACGCCACAGCAGATCCTTGTTGCCCAGCGCGATCAGCGCCGAATCGTCTCGGACGTATCCGTCGTGAATATTCTGCCAAGCCTTCTCCGCACGGGGATCCAGTAATCCGGCGTCCGACATCCGTTCGATTTCGGCCATGCCGCCCGTGAGGTAGGCCTCGTGCATGGCAGCCTGATCGTTGAAGATGTTCTTCTGCATCCCGAGCAGAGTGGTTTCGTAGAAGCGGATCTCCTCGGCGGTGAGATGACCGAGCGGATTCTCGCCCGGAGTCGGCCAATTCGCCTCGCGAGCAGCGTCTTTCAGTATATCAAGATCGAAGAACCCACCCGCGAACGATGGGCCGATCATGTTCGCCATGCCGGCCCATTGGAGCTCGGGGTGGTCCAGGAACAGGCGGCCATAGTACTGATAGACCTTGACGATGGTGTCCTTGTTGGCCTCCGCGCCCAATTCCGGCCGCCATGTGGCCGGGTCGATTCCGGCCTGCTCCAACGCCTCTCGTTGCCAGTAATGCTGGAGGAACGTCTTGTAGAACTTCTTGGTCGGATCGAGCTTGCCGGGATCTACGGCGCTGTCGAGCAGCGTCTTGGCGGCATCGGGATGATGCTCGACCCATTCCCGGAATCGCGGGTCATTGATCAACGCTTGGACTTCGGCGGCGGACATCTGTGCTGTGGTGGATGGTGGTGTGTACTCGCGCCCCGAGGCCGCATCGTCTTTCAACGCGCGGATCTCGTCGGTCTTGGCGTCCAGCAAGACGGACACCGCTCGGTCCACATCGGTCAACTGCCGGAGCGCGCCGGAGATCTGCGCGATGTGATAGTTGCGTCGTTCCTCGTCCTTGCCGTCCGGGATTGGTCCGACCTGCCAGTCGTCGCCGACAGTGAAGCCGTCGCCGATCGCTGTATCGACTGCGCCGATCGCGTGATCGCGCACGGACCGCAGCTGGCCTGCCGCGCTCTCGAGTGCATTCGCCAGGTCCCGAACCGCGCCCACGATGCGCATGCCCATCCGGTGCTCGCGTTCGATTCGCTGATACGCCTGGGTTCCGGCCGCGCCGGTCCAGCCGCCCGCGGCGATCTGGTCGGCTTCGCGCCAGGCCGCGTCCAGGGTCTGCACCATGTGGTCGGCGCCTTTGGCGAGGATCGCGGCGCGATCCGACAGCGATTCCGGGCGCCAGCGGCGTACCGCGCTGACCGTGTACGTCATCGCCGCCCCATTTTGGCCAGCTGTTCGGCCCATCGCTGGTCGGTGACCTGATAGGTGTAGTTGGCGCCGCGTGTCAGCCTTCCGAGGCTGTCGAAGTGATAGGCGACTTCCAGATACGCCTCGTAGACGTCGGTGCCCATATCGCGCAGAGCCGCCTCGGACAGCGACCCTGGCATTTCGCCTTCCAAGTCGGCGATGCCTTCCCTGGGCACGGTCTTGATCTCGCGGGAGGTCTCCAGCCATGCTTTTTCCAGCCGGTGCAGGAGTTCGATATCGACGTACATCGTGGAATCTCCCTCCCCGGATGTGCGGTCAGCTAACTTTCCGCAGACTCTATCGCAGATCACGGCCTTGATAGCTGTCTGCCATCACTATCGACGCAGGTCAGGTCGTGAAGGTTCCGCTTGGTTCGGGCTGTCGAATCCGGTCGGGCGAATCACGCGCAACCGGGGCGACCGATAAGCTCCCTGGGGTGACCGACGAGAAGCTGCTGCAAGGCCCTATCCACGCTGTCCATGTCGAGCTCGGTGCTACCTTCGCCCCTTTCGGTGGGTGGGAGATGCCTGTTTCCTATGCGGGGACGGTGGGTGAGCACACGGCCGTGCGGACCACGGTGGGTGTGTTCGATGTGAGTCACCTCGGCAAGGCCACCGTGAAGGGGGTCGGTGCGGCGGAGTTCGTGAACTCGGCGTTGACCAATGATTTGAATCGGATTCGGCCGGGGAAGGCGCAGTACACGTTGTGCTGCACGCCCGAGGGTGGGGTGATCGATGATTTGATCGCCTACTACGTGAGCGATGACGAGGTCTTCCTGGTGCCGAATGCGGCGAATACCGCGACCGTGGTGGCGGAGCTGCAGAAGGTGGCGCCGGAGGGGGTGACCGTCACCGACGAGCATCGGAGTTATGCGGTGTTCGCGGTGCAGGGGCCGAAGTCGGCGGAAGTGCTTGCGGCGCTGGGGTTGCCGACGGATATGGAGTACATGGCTTACGCCGATGCCGAGTGGGAGGGGCGGCCGGTTCGGGTGTGCCGCACCGGGTATACGGGTGAGCACGGGTATGAGTTGCTGCCGCGGTGGGAGGATGCGGAGGCTGTGTTCCGGGCGCTGGTGACGCAGGTGCAGGCGGCCGGTGGGCAGCCGGCGGGGCTGGGGGCGCGCGATACGCTGCGCACCGAGATGGGGTATCCGCTGCACGGACATGAACTGTCCGTGGATATTTCGCCGGTGCAGGCGCGCTGTGGGTGGGCGGTCGGTTGGAAGAAGGCGGAGTTCTGGGGGAAGGATGCGCTGGAGAAGGAGAAGGCGGAGGGGCCGCGGCGGCTGCTGCTCGGGCTGAAGGCCAAGGATCGCGGCGTGTTGCGGCAGGGGCAGGCCGTGCTGCGGGGGGACGAGCAGGTTGGTGAAACCACTTCCGGGACTTTCTCGCCCACGCTCAAGATCGGTATCGCACTGGCGCTGATCGATACCGCTTCCGGGATCGCGCCCGGTGACGAGGTGGAGGTCGATGTGCGCGGTCGTCGCCTGCGTTGCGAGGTCGTGCGGCCGCCGTTCGTGGAGGCGCGCACGGCCTGACGGTTCGACTGGCGTTCACGTGGTTGGCTGAAAACCGGTCTGAGCGGACACTAATCGGCCCCGAATGGCGGTTTACCGCCTGCGGTGGGCTGTTGGTGTCCGCTCAGGCCGTATCTGCAATCCGTTGCGCGAGCGCGAGCTGCGACCTGCTGAGCAAGCGCCGCAATTCCGCAACCCCGTCCTCGCCCAGTTCCGCTCGCAAACCGTCCTCGATGGCCGTGATGCGCCGACCGGCGAAAGCCAGTGCCGCGCGCCCGGATTCAGTGGCGATCACCAGTCGGGCGCGCCGATCCTCCGCGTCGACGCGGCGTTCGACGTAACCGCATTTCTCCAGGTGAGTCACCAACTCGCCCATGGACTGCTGAGTCATGCCGGCGGATTCGGCCAGTGCCGTGACGCGCGACCCGTTGGGGTCCAGGTGCCGGAATACCGCGTAGTGGGCTGGTCGGAGACTCTCGTCGAGCTCCCCGCGTAGCTCGCGGTTCAGCTCCTGCTCGAACGCGTGGGTCACCTGCACGAGCAGTTTCAGAAGGCTGGGATCGGCTGTTGACACGATATGAAGGTTACCTTTATATCTGGGATATGGAAACTCTC
The DNA here is from genome assembly GCF_042672265.1 of Nocardia sp. NPDC127526. Taxonomy (NCBI): domain Bacteria; kingdom Bacillati; phylum Actinomycetota; class Actinomycetes; order Mycobacteriales; family Nocardiaceae; genus Nocardia; species Nocardia sp. NPDC127526. Next base: position 21,975 of record NZ_JBHXVO010000042.1, read on the forward strand.
ACCTTCCGCAATGGTCATCAGGTGACGCTGGTCGAGCGGGGCTCCGATGACCGCGGGCCGTATCTGCGGTTGCGGCACCTCCTGCCCGAACCCGGCCGGCAGGCCGGACCGCACTGGCATCCGGTGCTGACTGAGCGGTGGACGGTGCGGCAAGGGCGGCTGCGATTCCGGATCGATGGGTCGGAAATCGTTGCCGAGGAAGGTGATTCGCATTTCGCGCCAGCGGGCACGGTGCACCGGTTCGCGAGCGAATTGCCCGACACCGTCATCGATCACGAAATCCGCCCGCCGCTGCGGCACTGGGAGATGTTCCAGCTCTGGCAGGCCCTCGACGCCGCCGGTCGCACTACCCGCGGAGGTACACCGCGCAATCCGCTCGCCCTCGCGCTGCTGTGGGACTACCAGGATGGTTACCTCGCCGGCATCCCTGCCCCGCTGCAGCGCATGGTGCTCGGCCGACTGGCCGATCTGGCTCGCCGCCTCGGCTATGAGAAACGCTGGCTACCGAGCCGGGTATGAGCCGCGCACGACCAGTCGCCCTCGGTCAGCTGCGCTGGCGAGCATGAGTGGCCTGCGACCGGCGGCCTGCCCTGCCGGCGATCGTGAGTGGCCTGCGACCAGCGGCCCGCCCGCACACCTGATCGGCGGCCATCCGGTTCGCCTTCTTCGCCCGTCTGGCCGCCTGCCAGGCAGGTTGCGATATCCGGGAGCGGGCTGCCCGGGTTTCCTGGTCTCTCCTGCCAGAAAACCGCACCGATGTGCGAATCACCCCGCGAAAGTGGGGTGGGCGGCAAGGGCGTGTCGAGCCGGGCGAATTAGACTCCCGAACATGACAGTTGCCGCCCAGTTCATGCGCACCCCGCACCCCGCACCCGTCCCCGTGGACCGGCGGCAGGAGATTCTCGCGGAGCCCGGGTTCGGGCGGTTCTTCACCGATCACATGGTGTCGATCGACTACATCGACGGCGAGTGGATCAACCCGCGCGTCGAGCCGTACGGCCCGCTGTCCATGGACCCCGCGACCATGGTCTTCCACTACGGCCAGGCCATCTTCGAGGGTCTCAAGGCCTATCGCCAAGCCGACGGCAGCATCGCCACCTTCCGCGTCGACGCCAACGCCGCCCGCTTCCGCCGCTCGGCCGCCCGCATGGCCATGGCCGAGCTCCCGGACGAGCTGTTCATCGAATCCATCCGCCAGCTGCTCGAGGCGGACGCGGACTGGGTCCCGCAGGCCGGCGGCGAGGAATCGCTCTACCTGCGCCCGTTCATGTTCTCCACCGAGTCCGGCCTCGGCGTGAAGCCCGCCAACGCCTACAAGTACCTGCTGCTCGGTTCCCCCGCCGGCGCCTACTTCTCCGGCGGCCTCAAGCCCGTCCGCGTCTGGCTCTCCACCGAATACGTCCGCGCAGCCCCCGGCGGCACCGGCGAAGCCAAGGTGGCCGGCAACTACGCCGCCTCCCTCCTCGCCCAGCAGCAAGCCGCCGAAAAGGGTTGCGACCAGGTCGTCTGGCTCGACGCCTGCGACCACGCCTACGTCGAGGAAATGGGCACCAACAACCTGTTCTTCGTCTTCGGCAGCGGCTCCGACGCCCGCCTGGTCACCCCCGAACTATCGGGCTCCCTCCTCCCCGGCATCACCCGCGACTCTTTGATCACCCTCGCCGCCGACGCCGGCTACCCCGTCGAAGAGCGCAAGATCTCCGTCGAAGAGTGGCGCAAGGGCGTCGAATCCGGTGAAATCACCGAGGTTTTCGGCTGCGGCACCGCCGCCGTCGTCATCCCGGTCGGCTCCGTCAACTCCGCCGAAGGCGAATTCACCATCGGCGGCGGCGAACCCGGCGAAGTCACCATGGCCCTCCGCGAAACCCTCACCGGCATCCAACGCGGCACCTTCGCCGACACCCACAACTGGATGCGCACCCTCGCCTGAGCGACGAAACAGCGAAAAAGCGCCCGCCCCGAATGAATTCGGGGCGGGCGTATCGCATTAAGGGAGTGGGGCGGCTCGATCCGCGGGCGAGCGAGCCGCCTGGCCATGGGGAGCGAGCCGCGCGAGCCCAGCCGCCATCGCACACTGGTGAAGGGTCCGTTTGAACGGGCGAGCTCGCATCGAGGGCGAGGGGTGCCCATCCGTCCACGTCCGAGGAGCAGGCTGCCGTTGGTCGGCGCCTACGATCGGTGAAGGCTCAGCTCGGCATGAACATGCGCCATTGGTCGAGGGTTTGGGGGCGCATGACGTAGTTGTGGTCGCGGATGTGGGAGAGGGTGGCGCTGGGTTCATCGGAGTACCAGTGGCCGGGGTAGACGACGGGGTCGCCCTTCAGGTCGGCCAGGTAGCGGAGGCTGCGGAACATGGCGTCGGAGTCGCCGCCGGGGAAGTCGGTGCGGCCGCAGCCGTCTACGAAGAGGGTGTCGCCTGCGATCAGGCGGTTTTCGAATAGGAAGCACTGGGAGCCGGGGGTGTGGCCGGGGGTGTGGAGGAGTTCTATTTCGAAGGTGCCGACTGCGACCTTGTCGCCGTGGGAGTGGCCGGTCAGTTCGCTGGGGGCGATGCCGGTGACGTTGGCTACCCAGGGGAGTTCCTCGGCGTTGACGTGGACTGCCACGTCGGTTTTCTCGAGGAGTTCCTTGACGCCGCGGAGGGTGAAGCCGAGCATGGTGCCGCCGACGTGGTCGGGGTGGTGGTGGGTGGCCAGGACGCCGGTCAGGCGCATGCCGTCGGCTTCGGCGAGGTCGACGAGTTGGGCGGCCTCGTAGGCCGGGTCCACGACCACGCATTCGCCGTTTTCGCGATCGCCGATCAGGTAGGCGAAGTTGCGCATCTGCGTGGCGATGGGATCGCCGACGGCCCAGTCGCGGCCGGAGAGCAACTGGCGGAAATACAAACGGTCCGAGGCCATGGTGCACAGCCTATTGCGCATTGGCCACTACACCACACTCGGATCCATGCGAAACGCGTGCAGGGCCGTGACGCCCGCGCTCTTGGACTGGACGAGTGATCACCGGGAACTGGTGGCGGCATCGGCCGAGAGGCCACCGCCACCAGTTCCCGGTCGGCGCTGTTTCAGATGTGTACGACGGGCGATCAGGCGGCTAGGAGCTCGTCGGGGTTGCGCTGCTCGTGGATTGCCTGGAGCCAGTTGGCGAAGAACTGGCGGGAATGGGCGGACCAGTCCTGGGCGGCGTCGGCGTAGCTGGATGGCAGGGGGAAGTTGTCGAGGAGGGCCGGGTCGCGTTGGGTGCGAACGAGTTCGGCGTGCCGGACCAGCCGGGCGTGGGTGGCGGCGGGGAAGTAGCCGACGGGGATCTGCGGGAAGGGGCGGGTGGGGTCGGCGAGCCAGCGGCGGAGGTCGCGGCGGTATTCGCGGGCCATGGTGTCGGCGAAGTACTCCGGGTGGCCCTGGAGGAAGACGTGGCGGAGACCGTCGGGAGAGGTCGCCAGGTTCCACTGGGCCTCGGGGGAGTCCAGCAGGATGGGGACGCCCGCGCTGCGGAGGTCTGCGGAAGTCATTTCGTTCCAGCGGGAATGAGGGACCAGGATCGGCCCGGACATGCCCGCGGTGAGGCGTGCGCCCGCATCGGTGGGGTCGAATGCGTTGAGCGGGTGCACCGTTTCGCTGTCAGCGAGAACACTGTCGGCCAGGGTCAGTGGCGGCTCGGTGACGGCCCGCGCGCCGACGCGGCCGGATTCCACCGCGTGCGCGAAGAGCCCGTGGCGACGGTGGGGAAGGCGACGGCGCTCCAAGCCGTACAGGAGATGCAGTGCCGCGTGGGCGGACTGACAGGAGAAGAGCAATGAGGTCGCGGCCGAGCACTCCTGGAGGATGCGGGCGACGATGCGCACACTCGGTTCGGTGCCGATGGTCGTGCCGAGTGGTTCACTGCCACTGATGATCAGGGCGTCCATGGCGGCCAGAGCCTGCCAATCGACGGCGTCGAGGGGGCCCGCCGGATCGATCCCGAAGACCGTCGCTTCGACGGCGGCGAGGACCGACGCGTCGGCCCGCGCCGACGCCTCGGGGTCGGTGCGGACCGCCACCTCGGGTTCGGCGTAAAGAGCTGCCTCGGGGTTGGCGAGAACCCTCGCCTGGGGGTCGGCGACAGCCCTCATCTCGGGGCCGGCGAGAGCCTTCACCTCAGGGATGGCGAAAGCTGTTGTCTCCATGCCGGATACGAGGCCGGTCGGGGGATCGGTGCGGGCTTCCGAGCCCGCGACCGCGGCCAGGAACACCCGCCGCGTCATGCTGTCCGGCGACATCGAGATCAAGTCGACGAGGCCGACTCGTACCACCATCATCAGGTCCTTCGAAACGAGCTGTCATACAAAGCGCGGTCCGGGACCGCAGTGATCACCCTGGCGGCACGAGGTTCCGACCGTTGATCACGCGGTCAGTGTGACGGACGAAAAAGTCGGCCAGGTTACGAAATCAGCGCGCCGAATCGACAACTTTCGGCGAGAAGATTGCAGGTCAGATGCCCAGCGGGCGAAATCTCGGCGGCCCCGCTGACCCGGTGCTCGGCGTGGGGCATCGCCACCGGTGCGTCGCCACTCCGCGGCTCTCGCCCGCCTGCTCGACCCCATCGCACGCACCGCCAGCGGGCGCCTGCGCGGCAAGGCCGCGCAGACGAGGCGTTGTGTACAAGGCCGCGCAGACGAGGCGTTGCGTACAGGGCTGCGCAAACGAGGCGTTGCGTACAAGGCCGCGTCGCGCTGGGTACTGCTCAGCGCGACGCGGATTTGCAGGTTGTTCCAGCCGAACCGGCGCGGCATGACCGGGCCGGTGCGGGGCTGATTCAGCTGTGGGGCAATGGAATCGGCTCAGGCGCGCAGGATCGACTCGATTTCGGCCGCTGCTTCGGGGCCGTAGGCGGCGCGCAGGCGTTTGAGGGCGACGTCGTGGTCGAGGGTCCATTCCTGGGTGCCGACGGTTTCCAGGATGAGGACGGCGATGAGCGAACCGAGCTGGGCGGAGCGTTCCAGGGACAGGCCGGCGGTGTGGCCGGTGAGGAAGCCGGCGCGGAAGCCGTCGCCGACGCCGGTGGGGTCGACCTTGGCGGTGTCGGGGACGACGTCGACGTGCAGTTCGGTGCCGTCGCGGTCGACGATCTTGGCGCCCTTGGCGCCCAGGGTGGTGACGCGAATGCCGACGCGCTCACCGATTTCCGCCTCGGTGAGGCCGGTCTTCTGCAGCAGCAGGCCCCATTCGTACTCATTGGTGAACAGGTAGGCGGCGCCGTCGATGAGTGAGAGCGCCTGCTCGCTGTCCAGGCGCGCCAGCTGCTGGGAGGGGTCGGCGGCGAAGGGGATGCCCGCGGCGCGGCTCTGCTCGGTGTGCAGCACCATGGCGTCCGGATCGTTCGCGCCGACCAGGACCAGCGACAGGTCGCGTCCCTGCGCCAGGTCGCCGATGGAGATATCGCGCGCCTCGCTCATGGCGCCGGGGTAGAAGGAGGCGATCTGCGCCATGGTCTCATCGGTCGTGCACACGAACCGCGCGGTGTGCGCGGTGGTGGAGACCCGCACCGCCGAGCAGTCGACGCCGTTGTCCTCCAGCCAGCTGCGGTATTCGCCGAAATCGGGGCCGACCGCGCCGACCAGCAGCGGGCGCCGGCCGAGCAGGCCCATGGCGTAGGCGATATTGCCCGCCACGCCGCCGCGCCGGATGACCAGGTCGTCGACGAGGAAACTGAGCGAGACGTGCTGCAGCTGATCAGCCAGCAGCGCATCGGAGAACTTGCCGGGGAAGCGCATCAGGTGGTCGGTCGCAATGGAAGCGGACACGGCGATGGTCACGAGCGTCGATCCTTCGATGACGTGCGCTGCACACACCTGTATGCGGAACGGCAGACGCGGGGCCGGTGGACGGGGGAGATGCGACCGCAGTGCCCGTTATGGGCAGAGATCGCACCTAAAAAATACACTGTCCGAGACGAGATGAACCCCACTCTGTCGACGACGCCGTCACCCGTTTCCGAGGCGTTCGGTGGCAGCGCGCCCGAGAGTCGGGCCCGGGCACACAACAGCGCGGAACCTCCGCAAGGGATGTTCCGCGCTGGTGGCGCTATCTCAGTTGAAGCTGTCGCCGCAGGCGCAGGAGCCGGTGGCGTTCGGGTTGTCGATGGTGAAACCCTGCTTCTCGATGGTGTCGACGAAGTCGATCGACGCGCCCTGCACGTAGGGGGCGGACATGCGGTCGACAATGAGCTTGACGCCGCCGAATTCGACGGTCAGGTCACCATCGAGGTTGCGGTCGTCGAAGAAGAGCTGGTAGCGCAGGCCGGCGCAGCCACCCGGCTGCACGGCGATGCGCAGGGCCAGGTCGTCACGGCCTTCCTGATCCAGCAGCGCCTTCGCCTTCGAGGCGGCAGCGTCGGTCAGAGTCACACCGTGAGTGGTGGTCTCGTTCTGCACAGTCATGAACTCTCCTAAAGGACCAATAGTCAACCCGTGAGAGACGCACGGCTCGCTGGCTGTCAACGCCACTTCGCTCGTGGCTATTCCCAATCCTACGCGGCGGCGTTTGCGCCGCCAGGGGCAGGGATTGGGGGTCGCCGGGGAGTAGCGCGGACAACAATCGGACGGACCAGGTTTTTCAGGCGGACGTGTCATCGAATAGCCTGGTCGGCGTGAAGTTCCTGCGCCGTGGCGAGTCCACCCCCACCTCCGACACCTCCACCGCCGATTCCGGTGGTGCGGCGACGGTCGCGGAGCGGCCGGTCACCGCCGGAAAGGGGCGTCCGACCCCGAAGCGCCGCGAGGCCGAAGGCCGCCGTCGCGGGCCGATCGCGCCCGCGCCGAAAACCTCCAAGGAGGCCCGGGCGCGTCGCAAGGCGCTGCGCGGGAGCAAGGAGGAGCGCAAGGCCGCCTCGGCCCAGCGCCGCGCCGATGTGCAGGATCGCCGGGCGCGCATGCTCGCCGGCGAGGAGCAGTACCTGCTGCCGCGCGACAAGGGGCCGGTGAAGGGTTACGTGCGCGACATCGTGGACGCGCGCCGCAACCTGCTCGGGCTGTTCATGCCGCTCGCGCTGGTGCTCATCGTCAGCATGATCCTGACGCCCGCGTTGCAGGCCATCGTCACCCTCGGCATGCTGATCATGATGCTGTTCATGATCATCGAGGGCATCATCCTCGGCCGCATCGTGAACAACCGCGTCCGCGAACGCTTCCCGGACGCCACCGATTCGAGCTTCTCGCTCGGCTGGTACGCCTTCGTCCGCGCCTCGCAGGTCCGCCGCATGCGCGCCCCGAAGCCGCGCGTCAGCCCGGGCGACAGCGTTTAATTTGGATCGCGGCTCCTTCCGGGGGCGCCGCCCTGGAAAACGTGCGATGGCCCGCAGCATCTAGCTGCGGGCCATCATCGCGTTCGGGGCTGTGGCTGGGCGCGGGAGCGCATCGAACATTCGCCGGTCGTCCGGCGACGCCTTGCGCTACTTCTGCGGGATGAGGGTGTTCTGGCGGGCGGCGGTCCACCAGCGGCCGTCCTGCTTGGTGAGGACGTAGAGGGCGATCATGGCCGGGTCCTGGTCGATGAGGTCGCCGTCGGGGGTCGTGGCGCGGGCGACCTTGTGGGCGATGGCCACGTCGGGGCGCAGGAAGGTGATGTCCAGGACGTCGTAGCGGGCGTATTCGTCCTTCAGGAAGCCTGCGAGGCCGGCTTGGTTGGCCGCGAGCAGGGCTTCGCGGCCGACCATCAGGGTGCCCATGGCGTTGACCACCGCGGCGTTGGCGGTGAAGTCGGCGGTCATGAGCTCGGCGTCGTTGGTGTTGTAGGCGGTTTCGACATTGGTGATGATCTGCTCGATGGCGCGGATGTCGTCGTCGTGGTCCACGGTGGTGTCCACGACGGTCGGCGCCTGGGTGCTCGCTGTGCTCATGAAACGATCTTGAATCCTCAACAACGGTTCAGGTCAAGCTGTTTGGGTGTGCGGCGGATCATGCTCAGCCGCGCTTGCCGAACAGGTAGTCGAGTTCTTCGGTGCTCGAGCGCATCGAGGCGATGGCGCGCAGTTCTCCGGTGGCGCGGTCGTAATCGCGGTCGAAGACGTTGGTGGATCCGGCCAGGTTCCAGCGGATGCTGTCGTGATGGAAGGGGATGGCCCGTCCGGCCGCGGCCAGCAGGGCGACGAATCGGGTGAACACGGTGGTGGTTTCGGTCTCTGCGGTGGTGTTGTTCTCGGTGCTGCCGCGTACGAGGGACGCGGGGGCGGTGATGGTGGTCATGATCAGGCCTCGCCTTCATTGGATTCGGTTGTGCCCCAGGCCATGGTGGCGTAGGTGAGATAGCCGAGGGCGCTCATGAATGTCCCGGCGGTGACGATTGCGGTAATGCCTTGCATGGCAGTAAGTTTTCTCTAGAACAGTTCCTGCCAACAGTGGCTGTTCTGACATTGATCGCAAAGATTCAGCCAGGTATGGTGAGACCTATGTTGTCGAAGGTCGCCGTCGTGTTGAACGACCGCCTCGCCATGTTCGAGTTCGGCGTCGTCTGTGAGGTTTTCGGTCTGGACCGGACCCGGGACGGACTGCCCGGTTTCGACTTCCGGGTGTGCGGGGCCGAGCCGGGAAAGCCGCTGAACAGCACATCTCCCGGGATCACGCTCACCCCGGAATACGGTTTGGAAGAGCTGCGGGACGCGGATCTGGTGGCGATCCCGGCATTTCCGTTCGCCGGGGACAAGACATTCGACGATCGCGTCATCGACGCCGTGCGGGATGCGTCGCAGCGCGGGGCGACGGTGCTCACCGTGTGCTCCGGGGCCTTCCTCGCCGGTGAAGCCGGGCTGCTGGACGGGCGCAAGTGCACCACGCACTGGCGCTATGTCGAGCAACTGGCGCAACGGTATCCGCTGGCCACCGTCGATCCGGATGTGCTGTTCGTCGACGAGGGCAACCTCATCACCAGCGCCGGCACCGCCGCCGGCATCGACGCCTGCCTGCACCTGGTGCGGCGCGAACTCGGCAGCGCCGCCGCCAATGGCATCGCCCGCCGCATGGTGGTGCCCCCGCAACGCGACGGCGGCCAGCGGCAGTTCATCGAGCGCCCCGTCGTCGAATGCAGCTCCGACAGCCTCAGCGAAACCCTGCACTGGATGGGCGAAAACCTCGAACTCCCGCACACGGTCGAATCACTCGCCGCCCGCACGGCCATGTCCACCCGCACCTTCGCCCGCCGCTTCGCCGCCGAAACCGGCACCACCCCCGTGAAATGGCTGACCGGCCAGCGCATCCTGCTCGCCAAGCACCTCCTCGAAGACACCGACATCGACCTGGAATCCCTGGCCCACCGCTGCGGTTTCGGCTCCGGAGCCCTGCTGCGCCACCACTTCCAGCGCCTGGTAGGAATCGCCCCGGTCGAATACCGCCGCAGATTCGGCGCGCGCGTGCCAACCCCCGCCCTCTGATCGACCGCGCGCGCCGGCCCCGAGCACGCGATCCCCACGACCGCAGTCTGAAACGACATCGACCGGGAACTGGTGGCGGCGCCTTCTCGCGCGATGCCGCCACCAGTTCCCGGTGATCGCATGATCAGATTCGTATCGGCGCGTTCGCAGGAGCGGGACGGTCGATGGGCTTGGCGCCAGCCGGTGAAATCGAGGGTGTTGCCGGGGGCTTCGGCCGGTTAGCGTGTGGGAGATGAGCATTGAGTTTCTGCTGACGACGCTCGTCATTGTGGCGACGCCGGGCACGGGGGTGCTGTTCACGCTGGCTGCGGGGTTGTCGCGGGGGGTGCGGGCCAGTGTGGTGGCGGCGTTCGGGTGCACGCTCGGGGTGGTGCCGCATATGGTGGCGGCGATTACCGGGTTGGCGGCGCTGTTGAACGCGAGTGCGGTCGCGTTTCAGACGTTGAAGTATCTGGGTGTCGCGTATCTGGTGTATATGGCGTGGATGACATTGCGGGACAAGGGGGCTCTCGCGGTGCCGGAGGAGAGTGCGGGGGCGGCGCCGTCGGCCGGGCGGGTGATCCTGTCGGCCGTGCTGCTGAACGTGCTGAATCCGAAGCTGACGATCTTCTTCTTCGCCTTCCTGCCGCAGTTCGTGCCCACCGGGTCGACCAATGCCACCATGCGGATGCTGGAGTTGAGCGCGCTGTTCGGGCTGGCCACGTTCGTCGTGTTCGCGGTGTACGGGGTGTGTGCGGCGGCCGTGCGCAACCACGTCATCTCGCGGCCCGCGGTGGTGAATTGGGTGCGGCGGGTGTTCGGCGCGTCGTTCCTGGCGCTGGCCGGGCGGCTCGCGGTGCAGAACCAGTAGCGGGAGGCCGTGCCTAGGCGGCGGGGCGACGGGCGCGGTTGATACCGTTCTGGCGTGTCGCACACTGCTCAGACAACCGATCGGCCACTGCGGACGCTGGTGCTCGGCGGGGCCCGCTCCGGGAAATCGGCCTACGCGGAACAGTTGCTCGCCGCCGAGACGGTGCGATACGTCGCCACCGCGGTTCCCGACCCGGCCGACACCGATTTCGCCGAACGCATTGCGGCGCACCGGGCCCGGCGGCCCGCGACCTGGACCGTCGTCGAAGGCGACCCGGTCGCGGCCCTGTCCGCCCCGGCCCCCGCCACCCTGATCGACGACCTCGGCACCTGGCTGACCGCCCGCATGGACGCCCACGCCGCCTGGGAATCCCCCCGCGGCACCCTGGCCCCCGACTTCGACGCCCTCGTCGACGCCGTCGCCGGCTACCAGCACCGCCTGGTCATCGTCAGCCCGGAAACCGGCCTCGGCGTCATCCCGGCCACCCAGTCCGGCCGCCTCTTCCGCGACGAACTCGGCACCCTCAACCAGCGCCTCGCGCAGGTGTGCGACGAGGTCTACCTGATCGTCGCCGGCCAAGCGATCCAGGTGAAGCCGGACCACGCCACCGCCTCGGCCGCCGCCCTCTCCAATGCGGCCGTCGCCGGGGGCATCGCCGCCTCGGCCTCCCAGTCCGGCGACTCGTGGGCTGGGACCGCGACACCCGCCACAGACGTACACGCGACGTCGGCTGCCGGCGGTGCGGTGGCCGGTTCGGGCGGCAGGACTGTTGATGCCGCGTCTGCCACTGCGGGTGCTGCTGTTGGCGCTGCGGCATCGGGTGGTGGGGGCAATGGCGGTGGTGCGCTGGAGTTTTCGAAGAAGGCTTTGGAGAAGGTGGAGTTCGGGCCGGTGGGTGGGCCGGATGCCGGGGTGCGGGGGGCCGCGCAGGAGCGGCAGTTGCAGTTGACGAAGCCTGCTGGGGCGTTGGGGCGGTTGGAGGCGTTGGGGAATTGGGTGGCCGCCTGTCAGGGGGTGTGTCCGCCTAGGCAGTTCGAGCGGGCTCGGGTGGTGGTGTTCGCGGGGGATCACGGGGTGGCGCGGCATGGGGTGTCGGCGTATCCCAGTGAGGTGACTGCACAGATGGTTGCCAACTTCTTGAACGGAGGGGCGGCCGTGAATGTGCTGGCGCGGTTGGCGGATGCCACCGTGCGGGTGGAAGACCTTGCGGTGGACGGGGATACGGCACCGGAGATCTCGAAGTACAAGGTGCGGCGGGCCTGCGGATCCATTGATCGCGAGGACGCGCTCACCGAGGACGAGGTGCAGGCCGCGCTTGCGGCGGGAGCTGCTATCTCGGATGAGGAAATCGATTCCGGCGCAGACCTTCTCATTGCCGGGGATATGGGCATCGGCAACACCACGCCGGCGACGGTGCTGATCGCCGCCATTACCGACACCGAACCGGTTGTCGCCGTGGGCCGTGGCACCGGCGTGGACGACGCCGGTTGGATCCGCAAGACGGCTGCCATCCGCGACGCCATGTGGCGTGCTCGGCCCCTGGTGTACGACCCGGTTGCCTTGCTGCGCACCGCATCCGGCGCTGATATCGCCGCCATGGCGGGCTTCCTGGCTCGTGCCGCCGCCCGCCGTACCCCGGTGATCCTCGACGGTGTGGTGGTGACCGCCGCCGCCCTGGTGGCCGACCGCCTATCGCCCGGCGCGCGCGCCTGGTGGGTCGCGGGCCATCTCTCCAGCGAGCCGTCCCACAAGATCGCCTTGGACCGCCTCCAGTTGGAACCCCTGCTGGACATGCAGATGCGCCTCGGCGAAGGCTCCGGCGCCCTCACCGCACTCCCGATCCTCCGCGCCGCGGTCTCCGCCCTCGCCGAGATGGCGACCTTCGCCGAAGCGGGAGTGAGCACCGCCGCCACCGAAGACGCTGGTGTCTGACACCGCACCGCTGACCATTGGCCCGAGGCACCTCGCACCCGGGGCCCGGCCAGGGCGATCCGAGCCCCTGGCCGGACCCGGGAGTGGTTGGGGGCGTGCATGAATGGGCTGCGGTTGGCGGTTTCGTGGTTGACGGTTTTGCCTGTCCGGGGACCGGAGGAGATTGACCGGGCGGCGGCGGGGCGGGCTATCGGGTGGGCGCCTGTGGTGGGCGTGCTGCTCGGAGCGGGGGCCGCGGGGGTCATGTGGGTTGTTGGGGCGCTGGGGGGTTCGTGGTTGCTGGCCGGGTTCCTTGCTGTGGCGGGGCTGGCGTTGATCACGCGGGGGATGCATATCGACGGGTTGGCGGACACTTTCGATGGGCTGGGAAGTTATGGGCCGCCGGAGCGGGCTCGGGAGATCATGAAGAGTGGTGGGGTGGGGCCGTTCGGGGTGGCGGCGCTGGTGTTCTGCATTGGGATTCAGGCTGTTTCGTTTGCGGCGCTGGCGGGGGACGGGCAGTGGCCGGCGGTGGTGCTGGCCGTCGCGGTGGGGCGGATCGCGGTGGTGCTGGCCTGCGGGCGGGGGGTGCGGGCGGCTCCGGGGGCGGGGTTCGGGGCGTTGGTGGCGGACAGCCAAGGGGTGGGGGTGCGGGTGTGGTGGGGTGGAATCGCCTTGGGAGCGGCGATTTTCGCTGCCGGCGAGTGGTGGTGGGGGCCGATTGCCGTCACCGTGGCGCTCGTGGTGTCGATGGTGCTGGTGCGCCATTGCGTTCGCCGGTTCGGCGGGCTGAACGGGGATGTGCTCGGGGCGGCGCTCGAACTCGCCGTCACCGTCGGCGCGGTGGTGCTGACCTTCGGGGTCTGATCGCAATTCGCCGGGCGGCGCGCGGCGATCAGGGGTGCCGGGGCGGGGCCAGGTACGCGGTGGCGGAGGTGATGAAATCCGTGAGGCGGGCGGTGGGGCAGCGGGCGGGGTCGAGGAGGGACAGGCGGACCAGTTGTTCGCCGGCCGCGAGCAGGGTGCCGGCGAGCAGGTCGGGATCGAGGGTGCCGGGGAGGTCGGCGGGGGCGGGTGGAGCGGGCGGGCACGGGTTCACGGCAGGGCACCCCGGGGCGGGGAGCGGACGAGGTAAATGGTTTGCGTTGCCAGGGTGGGGGTTTCTAGGGTGGCGGTCATGTCATGTTGTTGCTTCATGCGGCTGCGTTCTGCTCGGGCTCTGGCCCGCTAGCAGGCGCAGGTACGTAGACGCGTCTGCAGGCGCGCCCAGGGCCCTTCGAGACCTGTTCATCTCGAAGACCCGGAAGGGCAACTGCAGTGGCGAAGAATCTTTCATCTCACAAATCCGGATACGGGAACTTTTCGCATACCCGGGGAAAGGTCGGGGGCGGCGGAGGGAGAACTCCGCGGGACCGGGCCAGGCGGGAACTCTCGCAGAATTTCCTGGTGGATCGGCATGCGGTCGAATTGATCGTGAAGGCCGCGGATCCGAATGGGCTGGTGCTCGAACCCGGAGCGGGCGAAGGCGCGATCACGCGCGCCTTGGCCGAGCGCGGGGCACGGGTGACGGCCTATGAGATCGACCCGCTGTTGGCGGGAAAACTCTCGGCGCGGACTCGGGGAATCGCTGGAATACGGGTGGTACGAGGCGATTTCACGAAGTCCAGGGCGCCGCGGGAACCGTTCGCGGTGGTGGGCAATATTCCGTTCTCGGTGACCGCCGGGATCGTGGAGTGGTGCTTGAACGCGCCGACGCTCACCTCGGCGACGCTGCTCACGCAACTCGAGTACGCGCGCAAGCGGACCGGTGATTACGGGCGGTGGAGTCTGGTGACCGTCGCGAACTGGCCGTGGTTCGACTGGGAGTTGTGCGGGCGGATCGGCCGCGAGAGCTTCCGGCCGGTGCCGGCGGTGGATTCGGCGATCCTGCGCATCCGGCGGCGGCCCGAACCGCTGGTCGGGGATCGGCGGGCCTTCCGGGAACTGGTGGAACTCGGCTTCACCGGTGTGGGCGGGTCGGTCCGGGCCTCGCTGCGCACGCGCTATCAGGGCGTGGACCGGGCGCTGGCGGCAGCGGGCATCGCCCCGGACACGGTGGTCGGATACGTGCACCCGGATCAGTGGGTGGCCGTGTACCACTCGCTGCACGACGACGCGTAATCGCAAGGCGCCGTGCCGATTCGAATGCGAATCGGCACGGCCCGCCGCATTCGCCGCGATCGGCCGCCGGTAGCAGATTGTTTGCGGGTCATCCGGATTGCCTGCGGCGGCGAATATCTCATGATCGAATTCGCCCCTCGTCCAGGAGACGGAGTCATCCATGGCGTTGCAGCTTGGTGTACTCGTGCTGTTCGCGGTCGTAGCGGTGGTCGTATTCCTCGTCGGCGACCGGTTCCGGCCGGTGTCCTGGCAGCGCGAGGACGATGAGGGCGCGCACGGCATGGTGCTGGACATGGTCAATATGTTCTTCGCGGCCATTGTCGCCTTCGTGGTGGTGATTCTGTGGCAGCAGTACGACACTGCCACCGCGCACACCGTGGCCGAGGGCAAGGCGCTGGTCGTCGCCTATGAGACGGCGGGTGATCTGCCGGATGCCGATCGCGCCCGGGTGCAGGGGCTGGTGCGCGAGTACACCGAGCAGGTGGTGACCGTGGAATGGGTTGCCATGCGGGATCAGAAGAGCCTGAGCGAGGGCACCCAGCAGACCTTCGACGACCTGCGGGCGGCGGTGGCGGCGGTGCAGTCCGCCGATCCGGCGGTGCTGGACGCGCAGCAGGAGATCGACGAATCGCTCGATGCGGTGGCCGAGGCCAGGTACGACCGGGCGCTCGACGCCGGGTACAGCCTGCCCGTATTCCTTTACATCGCACTGTGGTTCGGCACCGTCATGCTGCTGGCGGGCGGAGTGTTCTCCGGGGTGATGGTCACCAGGCGCAGCGTGGTGATGACCGCCATGTTCGGATTCGTGGTCGGGGCGATCGTGCTGACCATCTACAAGCTGGACCGGCCGTTCGCGGGCTGGAATATGGTGTCGCGGGAGGCCTATGAGCTCGCCCTGGCGCGATTCCAGCAGATCGCGTCCGCCGAATCCGCTTCGAATGCGCTGCCGCGCTGAGGCATCCACCGCCGACGACAAGGCATCCGGAGATGACGATGGCACGCGGAGGTCCGGTAGTGCGCAGGGCCACACGAGGATTCGCGACCGTACCGCTGGCTGCGGCGCTGCTGGCCGGGCAAGCCGGGCCGGCGCTGGCCGAATCCGGGATACCGGGCATCGGTGAAATCATCAGCGGGAGCGCGGGTTCACCCATTGATTCCGTTGAGTTCGTCGACGCGCCCTCGGGAAGCTCGCTGGGCTTGGGCAGCGGTAGCGCGTTGTCGGGAAGTTCGGGCGGCACCGGTGCGGGGGCGTCCACCGGCAGCAGCGTCGGGCTCGGCGAGGGCGCGGGTCTCGGCCTGTCCGCCGGGTCCGCGGCGGGTCCGGCGGAAACCGCTGCGGCGGAATCGATCTCCCCGGCCGATCCGATAGTCCCGGCGGAGCCGATCGCCGCGCCGAGCACCCTCGGCGAAACCTTCGGCTTGGACAACGGCAGCGTGCTGACCGCTTGCGCGGGCAGCGCGATAGTCGGCGGTTCGGCCATACTCGCGGGCTTGGTCACCGGCAGCGGGTTCGGCTCCGGCTTGATCGGGCCCGGATTCGTCCCGGGCTCCAGCGGATTGGTCGGTCCCGGTTCGTCGGGGGCGGGCAGCGTGGTCGCGGGCAGTGCGGTGACCGGCAGCGCACTGCTCACCTGCCTGCTCCTGGTCCCGGTCAGCCCGCCCGAATTCACCGAACCGCTGGAGATCCCGGCGCCGGTGCCCGCTCCCGTTCCGGCTCCCACGCCGGTGCCCGTGCAAGAGCCCATCGACGTGCCCGAGCCGCAGATCGTGCCGCCCGCCCCCGTCGTCCCAGCGCCCTATCAGGCTCGGGAAGTCCTCGAACCGGTTGTGGAGCCGACGGATTGGACCACATTGCAAATGATGACGGTCCTGCTGATCGCGATCATCGCGGCCGCCCGCGTCAAGGTCGTTCGCGGGCGGTAGCGACAGGCTACTTGCGGAACTTGTTCTCCAGCTCGGTGAGAGTCGCTTGCAGATCGGCTGGGTCGTTGTACTTGAAGATGCCCTGGTAGTCGGCTTCGGCCTGGATGGCGGCCTCGACCTCCGGGTCGTGGTAGATCTTCGTCAGCTGCAAGTAGGTCGGGTTGTCCTTGTCGACGGCGCGCGCGGCGAAGATATTGATGTACTGCTTCAACTCGGGCCGATTCGGATCATCGGTGTAGATGATCTCGTTCTTGGTCAGCCCGGCCGGTCCGGCGAAGGTGTCGTCCACGAAGGCGGCGTCGACGCTGTCGAGGGACTGCGCCGTCAAGGTCGGATCGATGGTCTTCAACCGCACTGTGGACACGGCCGTATCGACATCCTCGAGTTTCGAATCCCAGGTCGCACCGTTCTTCAGCACGATGAGCCCGGCCGCGGCCAGCCCGAGCAGCGGTCGCACCTGATTCGCGGGATTGTTGCTCAACGTGATCTCACCGCCCTGCGGGATCTCGCTCACCGACTTGTGCTTCTTCGAGTACAGCGTCAGCGGGAAGATCTCCGTCGCCCCGATCGGCACCAGCGTGTCATTGTTTCGCGCGTTGTAATTGGCCAGGTAGCGGACGTGCTGGAACTTGTTGAGGTCGACCTGCCCCTGCTTCAGCGCCGGGTTCGGCTGGTTGTAATCGCTGAAGTTGACGAACTCGACGGTGATGCCCGCCTCGGACGCCTTCTTCTTGAACACCTCCCAGTGCGGCAGTGCGAGATCGTTCACACCGATGCGCACCACGTCGGCGCGGTGTTCCTTGCCACAGGCGGCGGTCATCGCCAGCGCGAACAGGAGCGGAATCGCCAGGTAACGGCGCAGTTTTCGCATTTCAGCCAAGCTAGGCGCGGACTCGGCCGCGGCGCGAGGGTTTGGATCGTCCGGATCGCAACCATAGCCAGCGGGTAACCGGGGCGATTGCATTGCCGGGTTCAGTTTCAACGATTTGCGGGAGCACGAGTGAAATTCAATCGGGTACTGGCGATCCCGGTCCTGGTAGCGGCGGTAGCGGGCCTCACCCTCACGGCCTGCGGCAGCAGCGACGACAGCTCGGGCACCGTGGTGCGCATCGGGACCACGGAGACCGACCGGCAGTGGGACGTCTTCGAGGAGAAGGCCAAGGAGCACGGGATCACGCTGAAGATCACCCGCTTCTCGGACTACTCGCAGCCCAACACTGCGCTTTCGCAGAAGCAGGTCGACGTCAACTTGTTCCAGCATCTGCAGTTCCTGGGGCAGTACAACGTCGCCAATAACGACACCCTGACGCCGATCGGCGCGACCCAGGTGGTGCCGCTGGGTCTGTACTCGCAGAAGCACAAGTCGGTGGCCGATATCCCGGCCGGCGGTGAGATCGCCATTCCCAACGATCCGACCAATCAGGCGCGGGCGCTGTTCGTGCTGCAGTCGGCCGGACTGCTGAAGCTGTCCGGCGATGTCCGCCAGCCCACCCCCGCAGATATCGACAAGGCCGCCTCCAAGGTGAAGGTGACCCCGGTCGACGCCACCCAGACCGCGCTGTCGCTGGCCTCGGTGGACGGCTCGATCGTGAACAACACCTTCCTGGAGAAGTCCGGCATCGACCCGAAATCCGCGCTGTTCAAGGATGATCCGAAGAGCCCGGGCGCGGAGCCGTACATCAACGCCTTCGTGACGCGCGCCGAGGACAAGACCAACCCGACCTACCTGAAGCTGGTCGAGATCTGGCACGGCGCCGAGGTACAGCAGGCGGTCCAGGAGACCTCCAAGGGCACCGCGGTCGAGGTCAAGCGCGACGGGCCGGACCTGGAGCAGGTGCTGGCCCGGGTGCAGCAGACCATCCGCGAGAAGAAGTGAGCGAGCAGGACACCCAGGTCGCGGCGGTCGAATTCCGGTCGGTCACCAAGGAATTCCAGGTCGGCAAGCAGACGCACACCGCGCTGCGCGAGATCGACCTGCGCATCGAACCCGGTGAGATCTTCGGCGTGATCGGCTATTCCGGGGCGGGCAAGAGCACGCTGGTGCGGTTGATCAATGCCCTGGAGAAGCCGACCAGCGGCACCGTGCTCATCTCCGGCGACCCCATCACCGGGGTCCCGGAGTCCCGGGTGCGGCAGCTGCGCCGCGATATCGGCATGGTGTTCCAGCAGTTCAACCTGTTCCGCTCGCGCACCGCGGCCGGGAATATCGAGTACCCGCTCAAGGTCGCGGGCTGGAAGCGCGCCGAGCGCAAGGCCCGGGTCGCGGAACTGCTGGAGTTCGTGGGACTTTCGGACAAGGCCCGCAGCTACCCGGACCAGCTTTCCGGCGGTCAGAAGCAGCGGGTCGGCATAGCCCGCGCCCTGGCCACCTCACCGTCGTTGCTGCTGGCGGACGAGGCGACCTCGGCCTTGGACCCGGAGACCACCCAGGAGGTCCTGCGCCTGCTGCGGAAGGTCAATCGCGAACTCGGCGTCACCATCATCGTGATCACCCACGAAATGGACGTCATCCGCGCCGTCGCCGACCGGGTGGCGGTGCTGGCCGAGGGCCGAATCGTCGAACTGGCACCCACATTCGACGTCTTCGCCGCACCGCAGGCCGCACCCACCCGCTCCTTCGTGGAAACGGTGCTGCACAATCGCCCGAACGCCGAGGAACTGAAGCTGCTGGGCGACAAGCACACCGGCCGCCTGGTCACCGTCGACATCGACGATGACCGCGGTATCGGCGACGCGCTGCTCGTGGCCGCGCAGGCCGGTGTCCGCGTGGAGGTCGTCTACGGCGGCGTGAGCTCGTTGCAGGACAAGACCTTCGGCAGTATCACCCTCGCCCTGGACGGGCCGGAGGACGCGGTGGCACGGGTCGCCGACGAGCTGACGCGGGGCGGCGCCGCCGCGGCGGCAGGACCCGGCGACGATCCGGCGCCGGAGGCCGTTCCCTCGCGCCCCGGTGATCCGGAGACCCATGTGTGCCGACAGACTGCCGGCCGAACAGCTGGCGGCGGACCGGACGACGCGGCCGGGCCGGTGGCCGATCTGGCGGTGTCTGAGCGGAGGAGCTCATGAATCTCGCTGTCGTACAGACGGATTGGGACAAGTTGCGGCCGGTGCTCGGTGAGGCCGTTGGGACGACGATCTATCTGGTGCTGCTGACCTTCGTGGTCGGCGGGGTGATCGGATTGACGCTGGGCACGCTGCTGTACACCACCCGCAAGGGCGGGCTGCTGGCCAACGCGCCGGTCAATGTGGTGCTCAATGTGCTGGTGAACGTGGTGCGGCCGATCCCGTTCATCATCCTGCTGGCGGCTCTCGGGCCGATCACCCTCGAAGTGGTCGGGACGACGATCGGCACCGAGGCGGCGGCCTTCGTCATGATCGTGGCCGCATCGTTCGGCATCGCCCGGATCGTCGAGCAGAACCTGGTGACCGTGGATCCGGGAGTGATCGAGGCGGCGCGGGCCATGGGCGCGGGGCCGCTGCGAATCATTCTGACGCTGCTCATCCCGGAAGCGCTGGGCCCGCTGGTGCTCGGCTACACGTTCGTGGTCATCGCCATTGTCGACATGTCCGCGATGGCGGGCACCGTGGGCGGCGGCGGCCTCGGAGATTTCGCGCTGGTGTACGGCTATCAGCGGTTCGATTGGGAGGTCACGCTGGTCGCGACCCTGATCATCATCGTGGGTGTGCAGGGGATCCAATTCCTCGGCAACTGGCTGGCCAGGAAGGTATTGCGCCGCTGAGCCGCCCGAAGCGGCAGGGCTTCGGAGAACCACGCGCGGAGACGAACGGCCGCACCCGGGACAGGGTGCGGCTGTTCTCGCCGGCGGCGAACCGCTAGCATCGTCGCGTGGGCACTTACTGGCACGCTGTGACGCCGCCCCCGGTCGCCTGACCGGGCGCACCAGCGGCATTCTCGCTTCCCGCCTCCGCCGATCCTGAACGGCCAGGGCTGATTCAGCGTGCGCCCGTTCCGAATACGCCGATCACGTACTCGAGAACGGAAGTTTCTTCGTGTCCGAACACGTCACCAAGTCCGCAGGCGCGGTAGCGGCCGCCACCACGTCCAAGCGGCTACGCGAAAGAAGTCCTCGTCATTCCGGCGCGTTTCTGGCCGGAATCCACCGCGCCGGCGGAGATCCCGGCCAAAAGCATGCCGGGATGACGGGTGGGGCTGTTGCTCATGCGCTCGAGAAGGCGGCTGTTACCGATACCGGCTCGCGGCAGCCGGGTTCGTTGCGCGGCCCGCTGGCGATTCTCGGCGCCGCTGTGCTGTGGGGGAGTACCGGCACCGCGAGTTCCCTCGCGCCGGCGGGAGCGCCGGCGGCGGCGATCGGTTCCGCGGGGCTGGTGGTCGGCGGCCTATTGCTGTTTCTCACTACCTGGCGGACCAGGACGACCTATACCTGGGCGCAGTGGCGATTGCTGATCGCCGGGGCGGTGGCGGTCGCGGCGTACCCGGTCACCTTCTATCCGGCGGTGGCGCGCACCGGAGTTGCGGTCGCCACCGTCGTAGCCCTGTGCAGCGCACCGGTTTTCACCGGGCTGGTCGCCTGGATGACCGGGCGTTCGCGGCCGACGGCCAACTGGGTGTGCGCCACCGCCGCGGCCGTCGTGGGTTGTGTCGCACTGGTACTCGGCCCGGACCTGACCGGTGAGCCCACCGCCGTGGACCTGCTCGGTATCGGGCTCGCGCTGTGCGGCGGCCTGGCCTACGTCGTGTATTCGCTCATCGGCGGTGAGCTCATTGCCGAGGGCAAGCCGTCCGGCTCGGTCATGGGCCTGATGTTCGGCATGGCCGGGCTGCTGGCGCTGCCGGTGGTGCTGGTCTCGGGCGTCGAGTGGCTCGGCAGTCTGCGTGGGGCGGCGGTGGCCCTGCATCTGGCGGTGTTCACCACGTTCCTGGCCTACCGGTTGTTCGGGTACGGCCTGCGGCACGCCACCGTCGCCACCGCCACCACGCTGACCCTGGCCGAGCCCGCGGTGGCGGCGGTGCTCGCCGTCGCGGTGCTCGGGGAACGGCTGCCCGCCGTGTCCTGGGGCGGGCTGGCCGTGCTCGCCGGGGGTCTGGCGTTGCTTACTGCGCGATCGGGCCGCCGCTAGGCGCGACGGGGCCTGGCTGTTGCAGCTTGGAGTGGAACCGGGAGTAGCCGAAGTACACGATCAGGCCGAGCACCAGCCAGGCCGCGAAGCGCACCCAGGTCGCGGCCTGCAGCGACAGCATCAGCCATACCGAGAAGACCACGCCGATGATCGGAATGACCGGCATGAGCGGAATCCGGAAGGTGCGCGGCACCTCCGGACGCGTGTAGCGGAACACCAGCACCGCCACGCACACCACCACGAAGGCGCTGAGAATGCCGATATTGGTCAGCTCCGCAACGGTATTGATGGGCAGCAGTCCGGCCAGCACGGCCGAGGCCACGCCCACGATCCAGGTGACCCGGGTCGGAACCTTGCGCACCGGATGGGTTTTCGCGAACCACTCCGGCAGCAGCCCGTCCCGGCTCATGGAATACCAGACGCGCGTCACGCCGAGCATGAAGGTGAGCACCACGGTGATGATGCCGACAATCGCGCCCACCGCAATGATATTCGCGATGCCCGGCATCCCGACCGCCTCGAAGGCGCTGGAGAACCCGCTCTTGGGATTGATCTCGGTGTACTTCTGCATGCCCGTGAGCACCAGTGTCGCAAGGACATACAGCACCATGGCGATGGCCAGCGAGTAGATGATCGCCTTGGGCAGATGCTTCTTGCCGTCCACCGACTCCTCGGCCGCGGTGCTCATGGCGTCGTAGCCGAACACGGCGAAGAACACCGTGGCCGCACCGGTCATGACCGCGCCGGTGCCGTACGGGAAGTACGGCGAGTAGTTGGCGCTGTCGATGTGGAAGACGCCCAGCACGATGATCAGCACCACCAGCGCCACCTTGATGCCCACGGTCACCATCTCGAACCGCCCGACGCTGCGGATGCCGCGCGTCAGCACCCAGGCCGAACCCAGGCAGAACAGCACCGCGAACACGTCCACCACATTCCCGTCACCGGTGCCGGGCGCGCCGAGCATCCACTGCGGCAAGGTGATTCCGATCTGATCCAGCAGGAATCCGAAGTACCCGGACACGCCGATGGCCACCACCGCCGCCACCGCGATGTACTCCAGCAGCAGATCCCACCCGATGAACCACCCGACGATCTCGCCCAGCGACACATACCCATAGGTGTAGGCCGAGCCGGCCTTGGGCACCATGCCCGCGAACTCCGCGTAACACAGCGCCGCCGCCGCACTGGCGATGCCGGCGACCAGGAACGACAGCAGCACCGCCGGCCCGGTCGTCTGATTCGCCACGCTCCCCGCGAGCGCGAAGATGCCCGCGCCGATGATTCCGCCCACGCCGATGGCCGTCAACTGCCACAAACCCAGGCGTTTGGCCAGCCGTTCATCCGGCCGGACGTCCTCCTCCACCTCGGTGATCGGCTTGCGCCGTAACATCTGGCCGCGTACCTCTGCCAGCGTCATCGCTGTTCTCCCGTCCGCCGCGCCCGGCAGCCGAGGCCGAGGCGCAGGCCACAGTGTCGATCTATGCCGGTAATCCGACCACGCCCGCCGATCGGCTCGCGGAGTTTTGTGCATCTCGAGCGGTTTTGTAAATAAAGTTCGCGCGTATCGTCCCTCGACAGACCCTGGTAGGAATGAACCGTGGACGCTGACGACGACAAGGTCATCGAACTGGCAACCAAGGTCTTCGACCTGGCCCGCCAAGGCGACGCCGACCAACTAGCCGCCTACCTGGACGAGGGTGTCCCCCCGAACCTCACCAATGGCCGCGGCGACACCCTCCTCATGCTCGCGGCCTACTACGGCCACGAGCCCGCCGTGGCCACCCTGCTCCAGCACGGCGCGGACCCCAACCTGCTCAATGCCGCCGGGCAGACCCCGCTCTCGGGCGCGGTCTTCAAGGGTGAACCCGGCATTCTGCGCACCCTGCTGGCGGCGGGCGCCGACCCGGACGCGGGTTCGCCCTCGGCCCGGGAGACCGCCACCATGTTCGATGTGACCGAGGCGCTGAAGATCTTCGACGAGAAGTGATCCGGCTCGGATAGACGCAGTACGGCCCCCGCGCTCGTGAGCGCGGGGGCCGTACTGTTCCGAAAACCCTTGGGTTACAGGTTGACCGGGTAGACCGGCTCCTGGATCTCCGGCTTGATGCGGTGCTCGACGAAGATGCCGTGCCAGATCATGAAGCACAGCAGCGTCCACAGGCGACGGCTGTGGTCCACCGGCCCGGTGCGATGCGCCTCCAGCATGGCGGAGATCGCCGCCTTGTCGAGGAGATGATCGGTGCCGGATTCGGCGATCTGGGTGCGGGCCCAGTCGTAGAGCTCCGGACCGCGCAGCCAATGCCGCAGCGGGACCGGGAAACCGAGCTTGGCGCGGTGCAGCACATGCGGCGGGACAATGCCCTCCAGGGCCTGGCGCAGCGCGTATTTGGTGGTTTCCTTGGTGATCTTCTGGTCGTAGGGCAGCTGCTCGGCGACCTTGAAGACCTCCGGATCCAGGAACGGCACGCGCAGTTCCAGGGAGTTGGCCATGGTCATCTTGTCGGCCTTGACCAGGATGTCGCCGCGCAGCCAGGTGAACAGGTCCAGATGCTGCATGCGCGCCACCGGATCCCAGTGATTGCCCTGCATGCCGTAGATGCGGCCGGTCACATCCTGATGGGTCCACTCGGGGCGGAATTCCCGCAGCACCGAACGCAATTGGGCGTCATTGAAGCTGCGGGCATTGCCGTAGTAGCGCTCCTCCAGGGTGAGCGAGCCGCGGTTGAGCAGGCTCTTGCCGCGGGTGCCCTCCGGAATCCGCTCCGACAGCTTCCCGGCCAGCTTGCGCAGGCCCTTCGGCAGATACTCGAACGGCTTGAGCGACAACGGCTCCCGGTAGATGGTGTAGCCGCCGAACAGCTCGTCGGCGCCCTCGCCGGAGAGCACCACCTTGACGTGCTTGCGGGCCTCCTTGGCCACGAAGTACAGCGGCACCAGCGCCGGGTCGGCGACGGGATCGTCGAGGTACCAGATGATCTCGGGAATCGAGGCCGCGTACTCCTCGGGGCCGACCACGCGCACGATGTGCCGCGCGCCGATGGCGGCCGCGCTCTCGGCGGCCACGTCGACCTCGGAATAGCCCGCACGCTCGAAGCCGGTGGTGAAGGTGATCAGGTTCGGGTTGTGCCGCATGGCCAGCGCCGCGGTGGCGGTGGAATCGATGCCGCCGGACAGGAACGCGCCGACGGTCACATCCGCGCGCATGTGCTTGGCGACCGAGTCCTCCAGGGCCTCGGCGATTTCCCGGTATCGCTTGTCCGCGGTGCCCGGCGCGAACGGCGACACCCGGAACTGCGGGTTGAAATACCGGGTGATCTGCGGCGCCTGCCCCGGCTCGATCCAGGCGTAGCAGCCCGACTCCAGCCGCCGGATGTCCTTGTGCAGCGTCTCCGGCTCCGGCACGTACTGCAGCACCGTGTAGTGCTCCAGCGCACGCGGATCCAGCCCGTCGGACAGGCCCAGCTCGGGCAGCAGCTCCAGCAGGCTCTTCTTCTCCGAGGAGAACGCGGTGCCGCCCGGACCGGTCGCCGTGAACAGCGGCTTGATGCCGAACGGGTCGCGCGCGATGAACAGCTTGTTCAGCTCGGTGTCCCAGATCGCGAAGGCGAACATGCCGCGCAACCGGCTCGCTGCCTTGGCGCCCCAGTAGTGGAAGGCCGCGACAATGGTCTCCGAGTCGCCCTCGGTCGCGAACATGGGCTCGTCGCCGAATTCCGCGCCGTGCTCGGCCCGCAGCTCCTCGCGCAGCTCCAGGTAGTTGTAGATCTCACCGTTGAAGGTGAGCGCATAACGCTCCCGATTCTCCGGCGGACCCCAGCGCAGCGGCTGATGGGAATGCTCGATATCGATGATCGACAGGCGGTTGAAGCCGAAGATCATGCGCTCGTCGTGCCAGGTCCCCTTCTCATCGGGGCCGCGGTGCCGCTGGCAGTGCAGGGCCTCGTAGACCTGTGCCGCGGTGGTCTCGACCGTCCGCCCATCCTTGCTTGTAGCCGTGTCAGCTGTCAGAAATCCGAGCAGACCACACACTGCGGGGAGAACCTCGTTTCCGGAGTCGGGGGATGGCGGTCCGGCCCGCGGTGAGCGGCCGGGCGCGTGGAACGCGAAACCTTCTGTCCGAGTATGCCGCACGCGCGCGGATCGTGCGCGAGAGCCCGTATCCACGGCTTATGGAGTTTCCGGAGTGTCGAATGCGACCCGATCACAACGCGACGCCCGGTTTGGTCTACGCTCCGTAGTACTTGGGAAACTCTCAGGGTTGATGACGCGTTCGCACGCGGTCGATCCGAGGGCCCAGAAGAGCTGAAATTGGGTCGTCCGGCGGAAGGGAGTCCGGGCGGCGCCGAGTCGGAGAGACGACCAGGAAGGCGTTGAGCGTGGCGCACAAGGCGAGCGAAGCGATAGGGGCACGACCCGCCCAGGGTCGGCGGGGCCGCATCCTTCGGCGGGCCGGGCTGGCGGTGTCCATGGGGATCACCGCGATGCTCGTCTCCGGCTGCTCGATCGACAACCCGTGGCTGCGGTTCGGCTGGCCCTCGGGCATCACGCCGCAGGCCACCCGGATGCGTGAGCTGTGGACCTGGTCCGTGGTCGCCGCGCTGGCGATGGGCGTGCTGGTGTGGGGCCTGACCTTCTGGACCGTGGCCTTCCACCGCAAGAAGCCCAACTCGCCGGAATTCCCCCGGCAGACCGGCTACAACGTGCCGCTCGAGCTGACCTACACGGCCGTGCCGTTCGTCATCATCGCGGTGCTGTTCTACTTCACCGTGGTCGTGCAGAACTACGTGCACGAGAAGGTGGAGAACCCGAACGTCGTGGTCGACGTGACCGCCTTCCAGTGGAACTGGAAGTTCGGCTACCAGAAGGTCGATATGACCGGCTGGAAGTACGACGGTGTCGACCAGACCCGCCAGGGCATGAACACCGACTTGCGCGAGGAGTACAAGGAGCGCAAGAACGAGGAGGGCCACCCGCAGCCCGGCCCGAACAACGGCCTGCCGGCCAATGACATCTCGTACCTGAACTACGACAAGGTCGAGACCGTCGGCACCTCCAACGAGATCCCGGTGCTGGTCATCCCGACCGGCCAGATCGTCGAGTTCCAGCTCGCCGCCGCGGACGTCATCCACTCCTTCTGGGTGCCGGAGTTCCTGTTCAAGCGGGACGTCATGCCCAACCCCAAGGAGAACAACTCCGACAACGTCTTCCAGGTCGGCCCGATCGACAAGACCGGCGCGTTCGTCGGCCGTTGCGCCGAAATGTGCGGCACCTTCCACTCCATGATGAACTTCGAGGTCCGGGTCGTTTCCCCGGAGAAGTTCCGCACGTACCTGGAGGCTCGCGAGGCCGGCAAGACCAACGCCCAGGCGCTGGAGGCCATCAACGAGTCGCCGGTGGCCACCTCCACCAAGCCCTTCAACACCGACCGCACCGGCCGTGGGGTCGAAGCGTCGTACGCCAAGTGAGGACTGAACTGACATGAAGGTCGAAGCTCGCATCTTCGAACTGATCACGGTCTTCTTCGTGATCGTGGCTGTGGTCTACGGCTACTTCACCGCCCAGTCGCGCACCGGCGTCGAGTGGGCGGGCACCACCGCCATCGTGCTGTCGGCGGGTCTGTCGCTGATCGTGGCGACCTACTTCCGCTTCGTGGCGCGCCGCCTCGACCTCCGCCCGGAGGACTACGAGGAGGCGGAGATCGTCGACGGCGCCGGCGACCTGGGCTTCTTCTCGCCCGGTTCGTTCTGGCCCATCACGCTGGCGGCCGCGGGCTCCGTGACCGCGCTCGGCTTAGCGTTCTTCGAGCCGTGGCTGATCGGCGTCGGCGTCATCTGCATCCTGATCGCCGCCGGCGGTCTGGTGTTCGAGTACCACCTCGGACCCGAGAAGCACTGAGCTGCACAGCAGAGCGCCCCATCCGAATTCGGATGGTGCGCTTTGCTG
>NZ_JBHXVO010000043.1:0-18952 GCF_042672265.1 Nocardia sp. NPDC127526
GACCGACGAGGTGGTCGGGGTGATCACCGGCATCGCCGAGCGGTGGCGGGTGGAATGCGCGAGCGGGCGGGCCTTCGAGGCCGGCCGGGTGGTCGTCTGCGTCGGCATGCTGCCGCAGGCCGACCCCTTCCCCGGAATCACCGGTGCACCCGGCTATTTCGCCGATCCGTGGCAGCTTCCGGAGCTCCCCGGCGACGCCCGGGTCGCGGTGCTCGGCACCCGGCTCACCGCCATCGACACCGTGCTGACGCTGGCCGCGCGCGGCCACGCCGGACCGGTGCTGCTGGCCTCGCGTTCCGGCCGGCTGCCGCGGCTGCGCGGCCCGGAGACCGCGGCGCCCGTTCCGAATGTGGAGGCGTGCCTGGGCGCGGCCGCCGCGGCGGGTGCGTTGCGGCTGCACGACTTCGGGCGCGCGCTCATGGCCGATATCGAGGCCGCCTCCGCCGAACCGCCGGACTGGTCGCAGGTGCGCGATGGCGGTCCGACCACCCGGAACCTGCTGGCCGAGGAGCTGGCCGAGGTCGAGGCGGGCATCGAGCGCGGCTGGCAGCAGGTGGTCAACGGGGCCTCCCCCACCCTGCTGCCCGCCTGGCAGTTGCTGGTCGACGCGGATCGGGCGGAGTTCTTCGCCGAATGGCTCACCCCGTTGCTGGTGCACGGCGCACCCATTCCGCCCGAGACCGCGCGCCGGCTGGTGACGGCCATGGACGCGGGGCGGCTGCGGGTGCGGGACGGGCTGCGCGGGGTCGAGCGCGAGGGTGACGGCTTCGTCGTGAACCTCGGTGACACAACCGAATCCGCCGATGTGGTGATCAATGCCACCGGGGCGGGCACCGATGCCGCCGCGCTGCGGACCCAGCCCCTGCTCGGCGGGCTCATCGATGCCGGGCTGCTGACGCCGCACCCGCTCGGCGGCGTGCGGGTGAACCTGTCGAGCTTCGAATCACTCGATGCCACAGGCACTCCGGTGCCCGGTCTGCACATCCTCGGCGACCTGGTCCGCGGCGCGGTGCTGGTGACCAACGATGTCATCGCGCTGTCCTTCCAGGCTGTCCTGCTCGCCACCGCATTGAGCACGAACAACGAAGAAGGGGTGCGACTTTCATGACAACCACACCGACGCGCGCCAAGGGGCCCGTCCTCGCGGTGCTCTGCCTGTGCGTCATCGCGATCTACATGGACGCGATGATCGTCAATCTCGCACTGCCCAGTCTGGTGCGTGAATTGGGTTCGAGCACCAGCGGATTGCAGTGGATCGTCGACGCCTACGCGCTCACCTTCGCGGCCCTGGTCCTGGTCGCGGGCAGTCTGGGCGACCGTTTCGGACGCCGCGGCATCCTGCTGGGCGGCCTGGTGGTGTTCACCGCCGCCACCGGCGTCGGCGCGCTGTGCGACACCACCGAACAGCTGATCGCCGCCCGCACGGTCATGGGTCTCGGCGCGGCGATGATCTATCCGTCGACGCTGTCGATCCTGACCAATGTCTTCGTCGAACGGAAGGAGCGGGCCGCGGCCATCGGCGTCTGGGGCGCGGTCTCCGGTATCGGCGTGGTGCTCGGCCCCATTGTCGGCGGCCTGCTGCTGGAACATTTCTGGTGGGGCAGTGTGTTCGTCGTCGTGGTGCCGGTGGGCGTGGTGTGCCTGGTGCTGGTCGCCCTGCTGGTGCCCGACTCCCGGGATCCGCACGGCCGCGGGCTCGACTTTCCCGGTCTCGTGCTGTCCACGGCCGGGCTGGGCGTGCTGGTGTACACCATTATCGAGGCGCCCGACCAGGGCTGGCTCGCGGCGCGCACCCTGCTCGGTTTCGCGGCCGCGGTGGTGCTGCTGGCCGGTCTGGTGTGGCGCGAGCTGACCGCCCGGCAGCCGATGCTCGATGTGCGGCTGTTCGGCAATCTGCGCTTCTCGGCGGCCTGCGGCATCATCACCATCACGTTCTTCACGCTGAACGGCTTCACCTTCCTGGTGACGCAGTACTTCCAGTTCCTGAAGTCCTATACGCCGCTCGGCGCGGGCGTGCGGCTCATCCCGGTCGCGGTGGCGATCATCATCGGCTCGGTGCTCGGCGGCAAGCTGGTGGTCAAGCTCGGCACCCGCGCGGTGGTGACCGCCGGCCTGATCCTGATGGGAATCGCCTACGCCTGGTTCGCCTTCGACGATGTGCAGACCGGCTACCCGATCATCGCGGCGCAGATGGTGGTGATCGGCCTGGGCATCGGCACGGTGGCGATTCCGGCCACCGAATCGATCATGGGCGTGGTGCCCGCCGCCAAGGCGGGCATCGGCTCGGCCATGAACGATGCCACCCGCCTGCTCGGCGGCGCGCTCGGCATCGCGGTGGTCGGCAGCGTGCACCACTCGATCTACACCGGTGAACTGCCCGACGGCAGCGTCACGAGCGTGTCCGCCACCGTCCTCGAGGCGGCCCGGGATTCGGTGGGCGCGGCGCTGCAGCAGGTGGCCGGGCTGCTCGCGGGCGGCCAGGCCGGACCGGCCGAGGCCCTGCGCATCGCCGTGCAGGAGGCGTTCCTGCGCGGATTCCAGATTTCCTGCCTGGTGGTGACGGGAGTGTGCGCGGTCGCGGCGGTCATCGCCGGCGCGCTGCTGCCGTCCTCGCCGCCACCGCCGCCGGTGACCGCGGCGGACCCCGAAACCGATCTGACGGATGCCGCGCAGGCGTGAGCCGCGCACGTCCGCGAAGGGTGAAAAGACTGTGACTACCGTAGAAAAGGCGATCGACCGATGGGTGCTCTACAGCACCTGTGACGAGGATTCCCGCTCCGAGATGCGGGCGCTGGAGATCACCGAGAACGACCATGTGCTGGCGGTGACCGGCAGCGGCTGCCGGGCGCTGAGCCTGATCGTGAACAATCCGCGCTCGGTCACCTCGATCGACAGCTCGGCCGGGCAGACCTATCTGCTCGAGCTCAAGCTGGCCGCGATCCGGCACTTCTCCTACGACACCCTGCTGGAATTCCTCGGGGTGGACGAATCCGCCGACCGCTGGCGGCTTTTCGAGGAGCTGAAGCCGCACCTGTCCGACGGCGCGGTCGCCTACTTCACACACTATCGCAAGGCGATAGTGAAGGGCGTGCTGCAAGCGGGCCGGCACGAACAGCTCTACGTGCGGCTGGTGGCCCCGGCCATGCGGGTGCTCTACGGCCGCGCCATGCGGGAACTGTTCGCCGCCACCGATATCCGGACCCAGCGCAAGATCTACCGTGAGAAGGTCGACGGCCTGTTGTGGCGCAGCATGATTCGCTACGGCTTCACCGAGCGCACCCTCAAGACGGTGCTCAACGACGACTCCTACAACGTGGTCACCGATGAGAAGTCGTGCGGCGATTACGTGCTGGAGCGGCTCGACCACACCTTCGAGAACCATCTCGCCGGTGAGAACGACTGGGTGTCGTTCATGTTCCACGGCCGCTACCCGCGCCGGGATGTGCTGCCGCACTATCTGCTTCGCGACAATGTCGCCGCCATTCGCGCCGCCACCACCGAGGTGAAGATCGTGCGCGGCGATCTGATGGACCGGCTGCGCGCACTGCCGGACCGGTCGGTGGACAAGTTCTCGCTCTCGGATGTGACCAGCTGCATCGATCGCGAGCAGTTCGCCACCCTCATGAAAGAGGTGGTGCGGGTGGCGGCGCCGGGAGCGCGCATCTGCTACCGCAACTTCCTGACCCGGCACACGCCCGCGCCGGAGCTGCTGCAGCTGCTGCACCGCGAGGACGAGCTGTGCGAGCAGCTGTATTTCGACGACCACGCCTTCGTGTATCGGTTCGAGATCTTCACCGTCGGTGCGGATCAGCGGTGAGCAGGCAGGAGCTGAAATGAGACGGTCCATCCTCCACACTCGCGCGCTGCGCGCGGCGATGGCCGCGGTCGCGGTGTGCGGCCTCGCGCTGGCGACCGCCGCCTGCGGCGGTGACGATTCCAGCAGCCCGGCGACCAGCAGCGTGCCCGTGACCACCAGCGTCGCGCCGACCACCACCAGCGCGCCGGCGACCTCCACCGCGGCGGTGGCGACCACCGTGTCGCCGGAACCGGCCGCGCCCGCGGAGCCCCCGCCCACCGTCCCCGCCGTCGCACCCGCGCCGCAGACCCAGGCGCCGCAGGCCACCCAGCCGCAGAATCCCGCGCCGCAACAGCCCAAGCCCGAGCCGCAAGCGCCGACGTTGCCCGAACCGGGCTTCGAACCGAGAGCCGGCTACTGATCAAAGGAAGATCATGACGAATTCGACCCGCGCCAGTGTGCTGGGCGCCGCCGCCGTCACCATGGCCGCGGCGCTGCTGTCCGCGCCCGCGCCGGACGCCGCCGCCGCGCCCGCCGATGGCGGCAAATCCGTTGTGGTGATGGGTGATTCCTTCACAGCCAATGGCGATATCGCGGCCGCGCTGGAGAACACCGCGCCCGGCGCCCAGCCGGACTGCTCGCACGGCCCCACCTCCTGGCCCACCCAGCTCGCGCAGGGCATGGGCCTGTGGGACAGCGGCGATTTCGCCGATGTGTCCTGCCGCGGCGCCTCGCTGGTGAGCGGACCCGGGTACACGCTGGTGCACGAGGCGCGCACCGCCGACGCCCAGGGCGCGTTCGGGCCGCGCACCAAGGCGGTGCTGATCCAGACCGGACTCAATGACTCCTGGGGCGACAACCAGGTGAAATTGCGCCAGACCCTGCTGAATTGCGTGCTCGATGTGATCCGCGGCTGCGGTCCCGAGGCCGCCGCGGAGGGCCGGGCGACCGACTACCGGGGCGTGGACACCGCCGAGTACGTGCGGCGCGCCCAACCGGTCGTCGATTACGTGCGGTATTACGCGCCCAATGCGCGCATCATCTTCGTCGGCTATCCGGAGATGAACGCACCCGGGGCACAGCAGTGGTGCATCAATGTGCTCGGCGTCGGCCAGATCGTGCAGCAGCGCGCGGGCTCGGCGATCCAGCTGTGGGATCGGGTGGACCTGGCGCAGCGGGAGGGCGCCGCCCGGCTCGGGGTCGAATTCTTCGATGCCAAGGCCGTCACCGCGGGCCACGGCCTGTGCAGCCCCGAGCCGTGGCTGGCCGGAATCCTGGACCCGGCAAGCGAATTGCTCGGCACCCCCGTGCATCCCTCGGCCCAGGGTGACGCCGTGGTGGCCGCCGGGCTGCAGCGGATGATCGCGGGCTGATCATGACCGGTGAGATCACCGCGGCGGCGCCGTCCGCGCCGCCCGTGCCCGGCGGCAAACGCCCCGCGCTGCCGTCGCTCACGGGCGCGCGGTGGTGGGCGGCGTTCGCGGTGTTCGTACTGCACGCGCTGGTGTTCCTGCCGGTGTATCCGTTCCAGAAGTCGGAGCTGTTCCGGCAACTGCATCAGGCGATTCCGATGCAGTTGGGCGCGGCCGGCGTCACGTTCTTCTTCGTGCTGTCCGGCTTCATCATCTACTGGTCCTTCACGCCTGGCAGTTCGGTGGGCCGGTTCTACTGGCGGCGGGTGCTCAAGATCTATCCGACGCATCTGGCGGCGGCCGCGGTATTCATCCTGGCCGCCTCGGTGCCGCTGCACCGCATGGTGGTGTGGGTGCCGAACCTGCTGCTGGTGCACACCTGGGTGCCGAAGTGGACGACGGTCGGCGGGCTCAATGTGCCGTCCTGGTCGCTGGGCGCGGAAATCCTGTTCTACGGCAGCTTTCCGCTGCTGCTGCCGCTGATTTCGCGCATCGGCAGCGCACGGTTGTGGTGGTGGCTGGGCGGGCTGCTGGTGTTCATCCTGCTGCTGCACACGGCCTACTACCTGGGGACGCCCGGACCCAAGGGCATCGAGAACGCCTTCGCTCCGCGCCTGGTACCGGGTGAGGACTCGCCGTACTACGAGTTGCATGCCTCGCAGGCGTGGTTCCGGCAGCCCGATATCCCGGTGCCGCAGTCGTATTGGCTCAGCTACTACTTCCCGCTCTCGCGGCTGCCGGAGTTCTATCTCGGCGTGCTGGCCGGGCGGCTGGTGCTGGAGGGCCGCTGGCGGCTGACGAATATCCGCGCGCCGCTGGCCGCGCTGACGCTCGCCTACCTGGCCACCTGGGTGGTCCCGGTGAACTACAAGATGTCGGCGCTGCTGGTCGGCCCCATGGTGGCGGTGGTGGCCACCTTGGCCGCACGCGATCTGGCCGGTATCCGCGGACTGAATTCCAGTGCCACCATGGTGTGGTTCGGAAAGATCTCCTACGCCTTCTATTTGATCCAGTTCCCGGTCATGGTCCTGATCACCCGATGGTTCATCGGCGGGCATCGATTCGGCTTCCTCGGCTGGCTCGGGTTCGCCACGCTGAGCCTGGTGGCGGCGACGGCCATGGCGGCCTTGCTCTTCCACTGGCTCGACGAGCCATTGATGCGCAGGTTCGCGGGTCGGCGCGCCGCGGCCGGGCCGGCATCACCTTCTTGACCGCGCCCGTTCCCAGACACCGAAGTGAGGAGAAATATGGCTCTCAGTCCATCTCTCGGCCAACCGCACGAAATCGAGCTGCCCGGCGGCACGATTCGCTACTACGAGGCCGGATCCGGCGCGCCGGTGGTGTTCGCGCACGGGCTGCTGGTCAATGCCAACCTGTGGCGCAAGATGGTGCCCGATATCGCGGCGGCCGGCCATCGCTGCCTGACCCCGGACTGGCCGCTGGGCGCGCATTCGATTCCGGTGCCCGAGGCCGATCTGACGCCGACCGGGCTGGCCGACATGATGGCCGCGTTCCTGGAACGGCTCGATCTCACCGATGTCACCCTGGTGGCCAATGACACCGGCGGCGCCATCGCTCAGATCATGCTCAGCCGCAGCACCGAACGGGTCGGCCGGGTGGTGCTGGCCTCGGTGGACTGCTACGAGCGGTTCCTGCCGCCGCCGTTCAATCTGCTGCCGCCGCTGGCGCACATTCCCGGATCGATCCGGCCGCTCACCGAATTGCTGCGCATTCGCGCCCTGCATCCGCTGCCGGTGGCGCTGGGGTGGGTGGCCAAACACCAGGTGCCCTACGAGATCGTCGACAGCTATCTGCTGCCGAGCCGCAATTCGGCGGCCATTCGCGCCGATCTGCGCCGCTTCCTCAAGACCGCCGATCGCAAGTACACCCTCGACGCCGCAA
The DNA here is from genome assembly GCF_042672265.1 of Nocardia sp. NPDC127526. Classification (NCBI taxonomy): domain Bacteria; kingdom Bacillati; phylum Actinomycetota; class Actinomycetes; order Mycobacteriales; family Nocardiaceae; genus Nocardia; species Nocardia sp. NPDC127526. Next base: position 7,111 of record NZ_JBHXVO010000043.1, read on the forward strand.
CGAGATACGCGAAGATCGACGTGCCCGTGCTGCTCGCCTGGGCGCGCGAGGACAAGTTGTTCCCGGCCCGCCTGCCCGAGCGGCTCGCCGCGGAGCTGCCCGACGCGACGCTGCAATGGATCGACGATTCCTACACCGCCAGCCCCGAGGACCAGCCGGAGTTGCTCACCAGGATGATCCTGGAGTTCACTCGGTCACATGACCAACCGGCGCAGTAGCCACGAAAAGCGTTCGCTTACTACACGACTCGCACTGGAATCGGCCGCGCGCCTGCTCTTCGCCGAACACGGCTTCACCGCCGTGTCGGCGGATCAGATCGTCGCCGCCGCGGGTGTCACGCGCGGCGCACTGCAATATCAGTACGGCGACAAGCGCGGCTTGTTCCTCGCGGTGCTCGAACAATTGGAACGGGAGAACAGCGCGGAGATAGCCGCGGCGACCGCGGCCGCACCGAATCCGGACGATCCGGTCGCCACGATCGAGATCGCCCTGCTGACATTCCTGGACATCTGCCTGCGCCCGGAGATGGCGCGGATCGCGCTCAGCGACGGTCCCGCCGTGCTCGGCCGGCAGGCGTGGCGGGAGTTCGAGATACGCCACGGTCTCGGCCTGGTCGCCTCCCATCTGGAGGCGGCCCGCGCCGCGGGGCGCCTGGCCGACATCGACATCACCGTCCTGGCCCAACTTCTGCTCAGCGCGATCACCGAAGCGGGCCTGATCGTCGCGAGCGCACCCGATCCGATCCTGGCCCGCGACCGCGCCCTGCGGGCGCTGATGGCGATCGTGTGCGGGGTCGTCATCAGCGAGGCCACCGTGACCGGGGTGGGAGGTTCCTGAAAGGACTGACTGTGTTTTTCGACGGCGCCGACGGCCGCATGAACTACCGAATCTGGCGCGCCGCCGCCGAACCGGCCGCCGTGCTGGTCTTCCTGCACGGCATCGGCCAGTGCAGTGCGGACTACCACCGCTTCGGGCGGGCGATGGCGCGCGGCGGCATCGAAGTCTGGGGCCTCGACCATCCCGGACACGGACTCAGTGAGGGCGCGGCCGGCGCCATGCCCCCACTGCCGGTGCTGGTCGCCAATGCCGAGATCATCCTGTCCATGGCGCACGCGGCCCACCCGCATCTCCCGCTGGTGCTGGCCGGGCACTCCCTCGGCGCGGGCACGGCGCTATTGACCATGCACGAGTTCGGCATTCCCGCCCGGCACGTGCGCGGGCTGGCGCTCACCGGCACCCCGTCCCGGGACGTGATCATGAAACTGCCCCCGCCCGCGGCGCCGGTCCTGCTGATGCACGGCGCCGAGGACCGCATCGCGGCCATCGAGCCGGTCCGCCACTGGTCGTCCCGCTCGGCCGCCATCGAGTTCCACGAATTCCCCAACAGCGGCCACGACCTGCTGCACGAACCCGGCTATCGCGACATCCAGGCGCTGATAACGGAATTCACACTCTCCGTCGGCCGGACCGCTCAGTGGACCACTCGGATCAGCCAGGCCGCGAAGATCACCGTGGACACGCCGCCGATACGGGTGGAGATCTGAGCGAAGGGCATGAGGACCATGCGGTTGGCAGCGGAGAGGATGGCCACGTCACCGGTGCCGCCCAGGCCGCTGTGGCAGACGGTGACCAGAGCGGCGTCGACCGGGTACATGCCGATGGCGCGGCCGATGAGAAATCCGGTGGCCGCCATGGACAGGACGACCGCCGCGCAGGCCAGGACGTAGCCGGGGGTCAGGACTCCGAGGACATTGGCCAGCGGGAGGTACAGCATGCCGAGGCCGATCATGGTCGGGTAGATGAAATAGCGGGAGATGATCGAATAAACCGCTCGCACATCGGCTTCCGCCTCGGCGGGGAACAGGTCGAACAGCTTGCACAGCACCGAGAGGATGATCACCAGTACCGGGGCCGGTAGCGGGATGATCAATTCCAGGAGGGTGGCGAGAACGAACAAGCCGGTGATGGTGAGCACGCCGAAGGCGTAATTCGGTTCGCGCGCAGCGGTTTCGGCCGGGCTCGCCGAGAGCGCCGGGTCCGGCGATTTCACCAGTTGCCCGCCGCCGTCCAGTGCGGGGCGGCGCTCGCCGAGGCGGCGGAGCAGGCCCGCGGTGATGATGGCGACGATATTGCCGATAATGGCGGCCGGGATCAGTTCGGCCACATAGCTTCCCGGTTCGCCGCCGCGGGCCGCGGCATAGGCGGAGGAGAGCGGGATGACGCCCTCGCCGATGCCGCCGCCGATGATCGGCACCACGATGTAGAACAGGGCGCGATGGAAGTCGTAGCCGAAGGCCATGGCCGTGCCGAGACCCGCGGCCACCGCGACCGTGGTGCCGGCGATCAGCGGCGGGAAGATGCGGACCAGGCCGCCGACCATGAGTCGGCGGCTCATGCCCAGGATGCTGCCGACCACCAGGGTGCTGATCACGAAGTACAGCCAATTCGCCTGCTTCATCAGCACGGTGACCGCATCGAGGGTGTTCTGCTCGAATGCGCCCAGGTACACCAGAATCGACGGCACCATGAGGCAGACCAGCGCGCCGCCACCGATTTTCGAGACGATCGGCAGGCGGTTGCCGAGCGGTCCGAGCAGCGTGCCGAGCCCCACGATCACCGCCAGGCCGCCGATCATGTTCTCCGGGACGGCGTCGCAGAGGCCCGCGAGCAGGACGATGGCGGTGAGTCCCACCGGAACGATCAGCGGGACCCCGTCGAGCCGTGGCAGCCCGCGCCGGAAGGTCTGCCCGGTCTTGTCTTTCAGGCTCATGTCAACTCGCAGTGTGTTCCAGGCGGGCGCGGATCGCCTTGCCGAGCGATTCGGTGGTGCCGACGCCGCCCATGTCCGGCGTCAGTGCGGCATGTCCTTGTGCGAGCACCGATTCCGCCGCGGACAACACCGCGGCGGCGGCCTCGTGCTCGCCGAAATGGTCCAGCATCATCGCGCCGCTCCAGATCTGGCCGATCGGATTGGCGACGCCCTGTCCGGCGATATCGGGCGCGGAGCCGTGCACCGGTTCGAACAGGGAAGGAAACCGGTTCTCCGGGTTGATGTTTCCGCTCGGCGCGATGCCGATGGTGCCGGCGCAGGCCGGACCCAGGTCGGACAGGATGTCGCCGAACAGGTTGCTGGCCACCACCACGTCGAACCAGTCGGGGTGCAGCACGAAGTTCGCGGTCAGGATGTCGATGTGGAATTTGTCGACCGCGACCTCCGGGAAGGCGGTGGCCACGGCGGCGACCCGCTCGTCCCAGTAGGGCATGGAGATGGAGATGCCATTGCTCTTGGTCGCCGAGGTCAGGCGCTTTCGCGGCCGGCGCTGGGCGAGTTCGAAGGCGTAGTGCAGGATGCGGTCGACGCCGGTGCGGGTCATGACCGTCTCCTGGATGACGGTTTCGCGGTCGGTGCCCTCGAAGATGCGGCCGCCGATGCTGGAGTACTCGCCCTCGGCGTTCTCGCGGACGACGTAGAAGTCGATATCGCCCGGCGCGCGACCGGCGAGCGGGCTCGCCACGCCGGGCAGCAGCCGCACCGGGCGCAGGCTCACGTATTGATCGAAGTGCCGCCGGAATTGCAGCAGGCTGCCCCACAGCGAGATGTGGTCCGGAACCACCTCGGGCCAGCCGACAGCGCCGAAGAAGATGGCGTCGAAGCGTCGCAGTTCATCGATCCAGCCGTCCGGCAACATTTTTCCGAAAGCGAGGTAGTAGTCGGCATTCGCATAGTCGAACTGCTCGAATTCGAGGGTGAAGTCGAACGCGGCGGCCGCGGCGCGGAGAACCCGCAGTCCCTCCGGCACGACTTCCTTGCCGATCCCGTCACCCGGAATGACCGCGATGCGATATTTTGCGCCCATCGTGCCGAACCTCCTTCGCGCCTACCATGTTTACGCTGTGCGATGGATCACAACGGTAGGCTGCGATATCTCGGCGGCGATAGCGCGGAACGCGCAAAAGACTCTTTCCGACTCGGAAACAACCAGGAGGTCCGGTGCGCGGCGGTCTCAGTGACGATGTGCTGTTCTTCGATATCCTGGCGCGCTGCCGCAGCCTCACCGAGGCCGCGCGCGAGTTCGGCGTCTCGGTGTCTGCGGTCAGCAAACGGCTGGCGCACATCGAATCCCGGCTCGGCGTCCCGCTCATCCAGCGCACCACCAGGCGGCTGACCCTCACCCCCGAGGGCCGCCGCTATGCCGCGGGCGCGGCGGCGATCGCGGCACAGCTGGAAGAACTCGAGGACTCCATCTCCGAACAGCACGACGAACTGCGCGGCCGCGTCCAGGTGCGCTCGACCATCGGGCTGGGCCGGGCGCATATTGCCGAACTGCTCGCCGAATTCGTTGCCGCGCATCCGAAGATCCATATCGATCTGGAGCTGTCCTCGACACCGCTCAATATCGCGGGCACCGGATTCGATATCGATATCCATGTCGGCGCACTGCACGATTCCCGGCTCACCACCACGCGATTGTGCCGGAATCGCCGAATCGTGTGCGCGTCACCGGAATACGTGCAACGCCACGGTCTGCCCGCCGAGCTCACCGAATTGGAGCAGCACAATTGCATTGTGCTGAAGGAGAACGACAGCGACTATTCGCTCTGGCGATTCGCTCCCGACGGAACGGAAACCGCCGTCCGGGTGGCCGGCAACCTAGTCAGCAACGACGGCGATGTCATCACCCGCTGGTGCCTGGAAGGCCGCGGCCTGATCATGCGCTCCCTCTGGCATGTCGGCCCGCTGCTGCACACCGGAACCCTGATCCAGGTCCTGCCCGCCATCCCGACCCCCAGCGCCGACATCCACGCCGTCTACGCGGCCTCCCCCGCACTCCCCCGCCGCACCCGCGCCGTCATCCACCACTTGAAACACGGCCTGCAGGAACGCATTCCCGCCCCGCAGCCGTGATGGCGGCGGCTTAATTGGACTTGCATCACGGCCAGGAAACGCAATACTGATCCGCGAGATCAACGCCGCACCGGAATACGGGGGAAACAATGTCGATACGAAGCTGGTTCGCCGTCGCCACGATCGCGACCGCGGTGCTGGTCAGCGGTTGTGGGAGTTCGACGACCACGACCAGCTCCCCGAAGACGTCGCCCGGCAGCTCGGTCGCCGCCTCGACCACGGCCAAGACATCGACCGCGCCGGCGGCTCCGCTGCTGAACCGGCGTGCCGGCAATGGCGAGGTCGTGCAGGAGAACGGCCTGGTGGGTTCGGGAATCCTGACCATCGTCAACGACAACAGCGCGGACTACGCCATCGTGGTGACCAATGGCGACCCCAAGAACCCGCAGGCCACGATCTACGTGCAGGGCAATTCCCAGGCCACGCTCAATGGCATCGCGGGCACCTATTACGTCTATCTGAAGTCAGGCGTCGACTGGGATCAGGCCACGCTCAACTTCACGCGCGATCGCGACTTCTCCAAGTTCGACGACCCGTTCGACGCGGACAGCGACTGGGAGATCGAGCTGAAGCCGTCGATCGGCGGCAATGCCAGCACCAGCGACGTACCCGCGTTCTGACCCACGGGTTTTCGCGGTTCCGGTGGCCGTCGCTCAGGCAGCGCCGGAAGGATTCACGGTTCCGCGCAATGCCTTCCGGTCGACCTTGCCGGTGGCATTGCGTGGAATCTCCGGGACGAGGGTGATGTCGCGCGGGCGCTGATATCGGGCGACCTTGTCGTGCAGGAAATCTCGAAGCTCGCCCGGGTCGAGTTGATGTCCCGGGGCGAGCACCGCGAATACGGCCAGTCGCTGGCCGTATTCCGCGTCGTCCACGCCGATCACCGCGACCTCGGCCAAGGCCGGATGGTCCGCCAGGACGTACTCCACTTCCTGCGGATACACGTTCTCGCCGCCGGAGACGATCATGTCGTCCTCCCGGCCCACCAGGAACAACCGCCCGCCGGCGTCCAGATAGCCCATGTCGCCGCTGCTGATCCGTCCGTCCACCCGATCCTTGTTGCCGCCGCCGGAGTAGCCGGAGAAACCGAGATCACCGCCGACGAAGATGCGGCCGACCGCCCACGGCGGCAGTTCACGCCCCGCCTCGTCGAGAATGCGCACTTCCACGCCGGTCACCGGGCGGCCCACCGTACCGGGCGCGACCCGCAGATCCGCCGGGGTGGCCAGTGCGCCTATGCCGACTTCCGAAGAGCCGTAACCGTTGTAGAGCACCTCACCGAAGACGGCGGTGAATTCCCGCGCCAGCGCGGGGCTCAACGGCGCCGCCCCCGACAGCGCCACCCGTAGCGACGACAGGTCGTACCGCCGCCGAGTCGCGTTGGGCAGAGCCAGGATTCGCTGCATCATCACCGGCACCCCGGCGAACATGTCCACCCGATGCCCGGCAATCGCCGCCAGCGCGGCCTCGGCGTCGAAATGCCTGTGCATCACCAGCTTTCCACCCAGCGCCAGCCCGAGCAGCAGCACACCCAGACCGAATCCATGGAACATCGGTATACCGACCGCGATCACACTGCCGGTCCGCAGCCCGGTCCGGTGCAGGATGCTCGCCGCGGTACCGGCGATCATGGACAGACCCGGCCGGCGCGGCACCCCCTTCGGCGTACCGGTCGTCCCGGAGGTCAGAATCACCAAGCGCCCCACCGGCATCCGCCCCAACGACCGATACCCGCGCCGCACCCACCCGTCCACCGTGACCGATCCGCCCGGCGCACGGCCCTCGGCCGGTTCGGCTCGGGTGGCGGCGAAGGCGAGCACGAGCGGACCGGTGTAGCCGGCCGCGCGCAGCGCGGCCTCGAATTCGGCGTCGCAGATGATCACCCGCATTTCGTGGCGCGCCAGCGAGCGGCGTAGGGCCTCGCTGTGGAAGTCGGTGTTGAGCAGGACCACGTCGGCGCCGGTCGCCATCACGCCCAGCAGGCCGGCGACGGCGTAGCGGCTGTTGCGGCACATGACCGCGACCGCGGTGCCGGTGCCGGCGGCGAATTCGTGGTGCAGGCCGCTCGCGACGGCGTCGATCCAGGATGCGAGGTCGGCGTAGGTGAGGGCGCCGAGGTCGTCGACGAGGGCGACGCGGTCCGGCCAGCGGGCGGCCGACAATGCCGCCAGCAGTGGGGCGTTCGGGGATTTCGCGGCGAGTGCGCGGCCCATCCGGAATGCGGACCGGGGGTCCACCGGGCGTAGCAGCCGGGACTTGGTCAAGGCGGTGCCGACCGCGAGTCCGGTTTCCAGCATCGTGGTCGCTTTCACCGCGGGCTCCCCGCGGTCGCGGCGTCGGTGTCGCGGGTGACACGCGCCCAGACCCGCATGAAGGCGTCCAGCGGTCCGGGCAGCGCCGCGGACATCACGTCGGCGGGCCACACCCACCAGGGGGCAATCGAGCGGGGCTGCCGGACTACGGCTCTGGCGACGATATCGGCGGCCTCGGCCGGGTACAGGCCCGGCAGTACGCGCATGATCGGGGTCGGGGCGCTCATCCGCGTGTAGATCAAGGCCATGTAGACCGTGGACACGGTGACGCCGTCGGCGCGCAATTCCGGTGCCACACTGCGCAGCCAGACGTCGAAGGCGCCCTTGGAGGCTTGATACGCGCCCCAGCGCGGGCCCGGCGCGATCCGGACGCCGATGGTGGAGATGTTCACGATGTGCCCGCGCCCGGCCTCGCGCATGGGCGGCAGCAGGCCCAGCAGCAGCCGGATCGGGCCCAGATAGTTGACGCCGATGGTGCGCTCGAAATCGTGGAACCTGTCGTATTGCAGGTGCAGTGAGCGGCGCATGGATTTGCCGGCATTGTTGACGATCACATCCAGCGCGCCGTGCCGTTCGGTAATGGCTTTCGCGAGCTCCCCGGCCGCCACCTCGTCGGTGAGGTCCGCCGGATACGCGAAGGCTGTGCCACCCGCCGAATTTATTTCCGCGGCAAGCGCTTCCAGCCGCTCGGCGGTGCGCGCCACCAGCAGCACGGTCGCCCCGGCCGCGGCGAGTTCGCGGGCGGTGGCCTCGCCCAGCCCGTACGAGGCGCCCGTCACCAGCACGGTCTTGCCGGACACACTGCGCCCCAATGCTTCCGCGTCCCGCAACCGCGCCGGATTCACCACCCGGTCCAGGGCTCGTCGCGCCAGATCGGCGGCCGGATGAACGACATTGTTCATGCTTGTCTCTCCTGCTCCCCCGGGCTCCGCAGGCCCGCCGTGAACGTGCGCGCCGTGAAACGCACGGTCTCTTCCCATTTGTGGGCGTGCAGGTAGTGGCGCACGCTCGTGAAGTGATCGGCCAGCCCGGTCATAACCGCCCACAGCATGGTCACCACCAGACCCGGATCCACCTCCGCCGCCGTGGATTCCGCGATGCGCAATCGATCGACCGTCCGCAACACCAGGTCGTAGATCCGGGCGGCGGCCACGAGCAGTTGCCCGCCCACCTCCCGCTCCAGCTCGACCTCACCCGCGAGCACCGCCCAGATATTGAGCTCCTGCCCGTAGACCCGGTACATCTCGAGATATTCGGTGCACATGGCGACGAACAGATCCTCCGCGTCGTCGCACTCCGCGCACAGCGGTTCCACCTTGTCGGCGAATTCCGCCAGTCGCGCCGCGTACAACGCCGCGTACAGCGCCTCCTTGGTCGCGAAGTAGGTGTACACCGTGCCGGGACTGATCCCGGCCCCCTTGGCGACATCGCGCATCTGCAGGGCCGCATACCCCCGGTCGGTCAGCAACCGCCGCCCGGCCTCGAGAATGTCGACCCGCCGAGCCTCCCGGTCACCCCACTTCGTGGCCATCTACCTGCCATTCTGAACACGGTTCAAATTGAACACGGTTCAGAATGCGCCCGCCGGCAACGCCTGTCAAGGACGGCGTTGCCGCCATCCGGCCCGAATCGCCTGCCGCACATCGCGGCGGCCCTCAGGGGAAGGTGGCCATGACCAGGTCGACGGCGCGGTTCAGTTCCGCGGCCGTGGCGCCGCCCGCCGCCTGGACCGCGAGACCGTAGGTGGTCGCCCAGATCGATCGGGCGAGGGCGTCGGGATCGATGTCCGCGGGGAGCTCGCCCGCGGCGCGAGCACGGTCGAAACGGTCCCGGAGCTTGGTGTGCGCCGCCTGCCGCCGGGCCGCCAATTCCGTACGCACCGAGGCGCTTCCGGGCCCGGTGGCCAAAGCGCCCTGGACGAACAGGCAACCGCGCGGTTCCGATGTGGTGAGCGCGACCGCACCGCGCATGAGCGATTCGGCCGTGGCGCGGGCCGTCGGCTCGGCGTAGGCGCGGCCGACATATCCGGCGGGTCCCGTCTCATAGCGATCGACCGCCCGCAGGAACAAGGCTTCCTTGTTGCCGTACGCGGCATACAGGCTGGGCCGGTTGATGTTCATCGCCGCGGTCAGGTCGGACAGCGCGGTGCCCTCATAGCCCTGCCGCCAGAAGACCCGCATGGCGCGCTCGAGCCGCTCATCGATATCGAACTCGCGTGGTCGTCCAGTGGTCACCGTTCTCCTTTTGCCTTTCTGTACCGATGAGTATATTACTGGATGAGTTCCATACCTTTCAGTACACAATGAGTGGAGACTCGGATGAACATCTCGCTGGACGGCAAGGTCGCACTGGTGACCGGCGGATCACGCGGCCTCGGAGCGGCGATCGCCAAGGCGCTCGCCGCGGCCGGAGCCGATGTGGCGATCAGCTCGACGTCCTTGTCCGGCAAGGCTTCCGAGGTCGTGAGCGAGATCGAGGGCCTGGGCCGGCGGGCGCGCGCATACCGCGCCGACCAATCCGATCCGGCGCAGGTCGCCACGCTGATCGAGTCGGTCGTCGCCGATTTCGGCCGCCTGAACGTGCTCGTCAACAACGCCGGCGTCATCGAAACCGGAACACTCGGCGAGGTCGCCCCCGACCACCGCAACCCGGTCTACGACGTCAACCTGGGCGGAGTCGTCAGCGCAACCCGCGCCGCCGCCGCGGTCCTCGCCGACGAGGGCCGCATCATCACCATCGGCTCCACCCTGTCCGAACGCTCCGGCACCCCCGGCGTGGCCGACTACGCCGCCTCCAAGGCCGCCGTCATCGGCTACAGCAAAGGCGCGGCACGCGACCTGGCGCCCCGCGGAATCACCGTCAACGTCATCCAGTCCGGCGCCTTCGCCACCGACATGAACCCCCCGGACGGCCCCACCTCCGACATCCAGCGCTCCTGGAACCCCATGGGCCGCTACGGAAAACCCGAAGAACTAGCGGCCGGCGTGGTCTTCCTCGCCAGCCCCTCCGCCTCCTACATCACCGGCGCCGTCCTCACCATCGACGGCGGCGCCCTGGCCTGATAATTCGGTTTCCCAGCCGAGTCCACGGTGCTACCTTCGATACACACCCCAACCGACACCACCGGGAAGGCCGATCTCATGTACGGGCAGCTCCGCAACCAGCGTCAGCGCTGGATCGACGGCGCCCGCACGTCCGGCGCCCTCCTCGTCGTACCCGGCTTCCTCCGTCAGCGAATTCGCAGCGGTCCGTAAAGGTCTACGTCCCAGACCCTCAGGGCCGCATCCGGCGATACGCCTCGGAGCGGCCCTTTTTCATACCCGATCCCAACCACCCCCCGCGCGTCTCAATGACGAGTAGATGTCAACGGCGACATCAGCGCGGGGGTCACATGCCCGTAGCTCAGCGGAGAGAGCGCTTCGTTGCGAACGAAGAGGCCGGAGGTTCGATTCCTCCCGGGCATACCACCTTTCAATCGATGATTCATGATTCATGGTGTGAACGTCCAGTCTTGACTCGAGTGAATCGATCTGATTCGATCTGAATCATCATGGTTCCAGTGAATCGACCCGCGGAGGGCACGACTGCGGCGGCAGAGACCGCCGCGGATTCGGCTGCGCGCCAGTCGCATCCGCGGCAGCAGTTGGCTGCCGAGTTGCGCAGGCTGCGGGGGGTCGCCGGGATCTCGGGGCGGGAGTTGGCCAAGCGGGTCGGAATCAGTCAGTCGACGCTGTCGCGGATCGAGGCCGGCCATGCGGTTCCGCCGCTACCGCAGGTGCTCGACTGGGCAGAGGCTGTTGGGGCGGAACAAGATTCTCAGCAGTTGCTGCGCACGCTCACCGAAGCGGCGCACTCGCCCGAGGTGCAGGACTGGGCGGCCTCACTCGCCGACCGCGCGCATTTGCAGGACGACGTCCGGGCATTCGAGGAAGACGCACAAGTGGTGCGGAACTTCCAGCCCACGCTGGTGCCGGGTCTGCTGCAGACCGCGGACTACGCCCGCCGGGTGTTCGCCACCTTCGATCCGCCCTATACGGACGAGGCGCTGGCGGCCGCGCTGGCCGCGCGCTTGGATCGCCAGCGTGTGTTGTACGACCCCGCGAAGCGCTTCGAATTCTTGATTACCGAAGCGGCCCTGCGGTTTCGGCCCGGACCGCATCGCATGCTGCTCGCGCAATTGGACCGGATCATTTCGATCGAGACCCTCGATACGGTCAGCATCGGGATTATTCCGCAGGATATCGAGGCGAGCACAACGATTCCGCACGGTTTCGTCATCTATGAGAACGAGGACCACGCGCTCGCCTCCGCGGAACCGATCCCCGGAAGCATGGTTACGCGCGGTCCTGAACTCGTCGACGCCCATCGCCGCCGCTGGGCGGCCTTGACTCGAATGGCGGTGTTCGACAGCGATGCTCGGGAATTTCTCGCCGAACTCCGGGACGAAATACACCGCATCGCAACACATTGACCTGATTCCAGCGGCCGCACGAGGGGTCGGCCGCACGTGGGGTGGTGGGGGGGGGGGGGGGCGGGGGGGGGCCCCCCCCCCCCCCCGCCCCCCCCCAAGAAAAAAAACGCCCCCCCCCCCCCCCGGAAAGAAAAGACCCCAGCGAGGATGGAA
>NZ_JBHXVO010000043.1:18962-43134 GCF_042672265.1 Nocardia sp. NPDC127526
CGGCGCGGGGGGGGGGGGGTGGGGGGGGGGTGGGTGGCTCCACCCCTCCCCCCCCCCCCCACCACCTGCCCGTCAGCCGCCGAAATCGAATTCGCCGGCCCGCACACCCGATGTGAATGCTCGCCACTCGGATTTCGTGAACCACAAGGTCGGGCTGTGCCGATCCTTGGAATCACGCACTGCGATCCGGCCTTCGTGGTAGGCAACCTCCACGCAATCGCCGCCGCCATAGCTGAAGCTGCTCTTGGCGAACCTCGGACCGCGACGCTCCCCGCGAACCATATTGCAGTTCATGGCATTCATTCCTTCCCCCGGAGGGCCACTCCCCATGGCCCTTCTCCTATATCGCTTACGATGAACACAGTGCTATCCGAACCACCAGCCGCGCAACTGAATTCGGCCGGTCCTGCGCGCCGGTTCATCGAAATGCTCATGAACGCAATCTTACGGCGACCCACCGACAAACCAGGGCCGCGCACGAACCGCGGGCACGCGACCCACCTGCTACGGATGAGCCACAATGTGGCTATTACCCAGCGCCGGCCTCGAACCCCGGCCGAGTGCCGGTGGTCCAGCCAGGTTTCGGCGGTAGCCGAATGGTGCTGACGGGCAGGGGGATACGCGCCGAGAATGCGAGCAGACTCGTCGAAAGGTGCATCATGGTCGGCTCGCCGAATGAACCCGGACCCGGGCGGTACCCCGCGAATCGGATACCACACCCCGGGGAACCGGTCCCACCCGCCGGGTATTACCCGCGCCCGCCCGGGTACGGCGCACCGCCGCCAACCACGATGCCGAAACCTGTCCGTGTGGCACAGATCGCGGCGCTGGTCCTGGCGGGACTGGGTGTCGTCTTCATCGCGGCGCTCATCGCCATGGGGTACTCGTACTCCGCCGGCAGGCTCACGTTCTCGTACTTTCCGGTTTTCGCGGCGGCCATCGCCGCGCTGTTCTTCGGCCGGGCAGGATCGGCCACCAGGGTGACGGTCATCGTGCTGGGCGCGTTGATGATCCTGTTCTTTCTCTCGTCGCTGAGCCTGGCGGGCCAGGCCGAATCGGGCGGGACAGTGGTCACGGGAGAGCCGCTCGAAGACGATCCATCCCGCACCCTCGTCGTCTACGGGGCGGGGTTCGGACACCTTTTCGTCGGCATACTGCTGATCACCACTATGTCCCAACGCATTTCCGGCGAATGGTTCCGCCGTCCCCGCAGAGCCGGATAGTGGGCGTCATGTCGGCCCATACCACTGCGGCCATGGGCTGGGCGGCGGTGCGGGTCAGAAGTCGGGTGTTTCCTCCGACGGCTCCGGGTCGCCGCCGCCGCGGATGGTGTACAGGAGGCCGTCCAGCTCATCGGGTTTGATGAGGACGTCGCGGGCCTTGGAGCCTTCGCTGGGGCCGACGACGCCGCGGGTCTCCATGAGGTCCATGAGGCGGCCGGCCTTGGCGAAGCCGACGCGGAGTTTGCGCTGGAGCATCGAGGTGGAGCCGAATTGGGAGGTGACGACCAGTTCGATGGCCTGCAGCAACAGGTCCAGGTCGTCGCCGATATCCGGGTCGACGTCCTTCTTCTCGCCCGGTTTGGCGGCGGTGACGCCCTCTTGGTAGTCGGGTTCCTTTTGCTCCTTGGTGAATTCGACGACGGCGTGGATTTCCTCGTCGGAGATGAAGGCGCCCTGCAGGCGGGTGGGCTTGTTGGCGCCCATGGGCAGGAACAGGCCGTCGCCCATGCCGATGAGCTTCTCGGCGCCCGGCTGGTCGAGGATGACCCGGGAGTCGGTCAGCGACGAGGTGGCGAAGGCCAGGCGGGACGGGACGTTCGTCTTGATCAAGCCGGTCACGACGTCCACCGAGGGGCGCTGGGTGGCCAGAACCAGGTGAATGCCTGCGGCGCGGGCCTTCTGGGTAATGCGGACGATGGCGTCCTCGACATCCCGGGGGGCCGTCATCATGAGGTCGGCGAGCTCGTCGACGATGGCGAGGATGTACGGGTAAGGGCGGTACACCCTTTCGCTGCCGAGCGGCGTGGTGATCTGGCCGGACTTGACCTTGCGGTTGAAGTCGTCGATGTGGCGGACCTTGTTGGCCTGCATGTCCTGGTAGCGCTGCTCCATCTCCTCCACCAGCCAGGCCAGGGCGGCCGCGGCCTTCTTGGGCTGGGTGATGATGGGGGTGATGAGGTGCGGAATGCCCTCGTAGGGCGTGAGTTCCACCATCTTGGGGTCGATGAGGATCATGCGGACCTCATCGGGGGTGGCACGCTGCAGCAGCGAAACCAGCATGGAATTCACGAAACTCGACTTACCGGAGCCGGTGGAACCGGCGACCAGCAGGTGCGGCATCTTGGCCAGATTGGCGGAGACGAACTCGCCCTCGATGTTCTTGCCCAGGCCGATCAGCAGCGGATGGTGATCGTTGCGGGTGGAGGGAGCCTTCAGAACATCTGCCAGGCGCACCAATTCGCGATCGGCATTGGGCACCTCGATGCCGACCGCCGACTTGCCCGGAATGGGCGCGAGCAGGCGCACGTTCTCCGTCGCCACCGCATAGGCGATATTGCGGGCCAGGGCGGTGATCTTCTCGACCTTCACGCCGGGGCCCAGCTCGACCTCGTAGCGGGTGACCGTCGGGCCGCGCACGAAACCGGTGACCGCCGCATCGATCTTGAACTGCACCAGCACCTCGGTGATGGCCTCGATCATGGATTCATTGGCGGCGCTGCGCTTCTTGGGCGGATCGCCATCGGTGAGCAGGTTCAGCGGCGGCAGCTGATAATCGCCGTCCACCTCGCGGTCGGCCACGAACTCCAGTTGCTGCGGCTCCGGCGGCGGCGGGGTCTGGTCGACGACCTTGGGAGCGGGCTTGCGCGGCTTGGGCTTCGGCGGCTCCTTGGCGATCTCCTTGGCATCCTGCAACGGCGGCTCACCGATGATCTCGGTGGCCGCGTCCGAACCCGGGAACTCATCGGCCGGATAGTTGTCCGACGGGCTGCGACCGCGCTTGCGGCGCACCTCGGGGCGGTGCAGCGGGAAGCCGTCGGCGTCGTAGTTGGCGGGATCGTAGAGGCCGTCGGAGTAGCTCTCGTATTCGTCGCCGCCGCTGGCCGTGCCGAAGATCTCCCGCATGCGCTCCGGGACCTCGCGCACCTTGGTGCCGGTGAGCAGCAGAATGCCGAACACGATGGCCAGCAACAGCAATGGCACGGCCAGCCAGGCGCTCAACCCGTCCCGCAGCGGACCGCCCATGACATAGCCGACGAAGCCCGCGGCATGCGCGCGGCCGTGCGAATCGGTGGGCGCGCCCGCCGCCAGATGCCACAGGCCCAGAATCGGCAACCCGGCCAGCAGGCCGCCCAGCACCAGGCGCGGCCGGATCTCCGGATCCGGCTCGGTGCGCATGAGGATCACCGCCACGGCCACCGCCACGAAAGGCAGCCCGGCCGAAGCGGATCCGGAGATCGCGCGAATCGCGGTATCCACCCAGTGGCCGATCGGCCCGCCCGCCGACAGCCACACCGCCGCCGCGATCACGAACGCGAAAGCCACCAGCGCCAGCGCGATCCCGTCGCGCCGATGCCCGTGCTCGATATCCCCCGCCCGGCTGATCGCCCGCGTGCTCGCCCCCAGCCCGCGCGCCAGCATGTTCCAGCCGCTGCTCACCGTCCGGGTCACCACCGCCAAGGGCGCGGTATTGGACTTGCGCCGCGGCGCCGGACGCCGTCGCGCGGGCGCCTTGCGCGCCGCCCCGGCCGGACGGCCCGCACCGTTCGCGCGTCCTCCCGCAGCCGTGCGTGGAGTGCGCGATCCGGACCGTGCAGAGGCCTGCCCCCGCGCCGATCCCGCTCGCGACCGTGATGCTGCGGTACCGCGGGACTTACCTGCCATGCACCTCAGGCTAGCCGCAACTGCCCCATGCGGACCATCCGCAACACCCGACCCACGCATTCCAGACATGTGGTGATGACAACGCCGGCCCCTGGTCGGCAGGGGAAATCGGGGGCCGAGCCCCCGAACCCCCTAGAGAGGAAGAACTTGGGGGCAAGCCCCCAAACCCCCCAAGAGATGACGGCGGCTGGTCTCGGAATCCGAGCCGATTCCCGGCAGAACGCTGGCAGCACAGCGGCGCATCCGCTGCGCGTTTGCCCTAGCGAGTTGGGCCGGGCTCAGTGGGCCGCTGCTAATGGAAGGTTCCGGTCGGGGGTCGGGGTGGGGGTGAGCAGGGCGGACCAGCGGGTGAGGGTGGTGTGGAAGTCGGGGATTTGGGTGGTGGCGGCTCGGTAGCATTCGGCGGCGTCGACATTGCGGCCGAGGCGGCGGAGGGCGGTGTAGCGGACCAGGAGGTTGTGGGTGCCTACCAGGCCGAGGTGGCCGGCGCGGGTTTGTTCGGCGCGTTCGGCGTGGTGGGCGGCTTCGCGGAGGCGGCCGGCGGCCAGGTGGTTCTGGGCGGCGCGGGCGTGGACGGCGGATTCGAAGCGGGTGCTGCCGGCGCGGCGGGCGGCGTGCAGGGCGGCGTCGAAGAGGCGGGCGCCGAGGTCGTCCTCGCCCTCGCTGGACAGCACGCAGGCGGCTTCGGTGAGGGCCCACATGGCATTGAGGCGGGTGCCGGCGTGGCTGTCGCCGACGACGGCGCGGGCGGCCGCGGCCAGGGCGTCGCGATTGCGGCCGGCGGCCGAATGGGCCTGGGCGAGGAAGGAATAGGCGATGCGCACGCCCTCGGGGCTGACACCGCTCCGGAAGAGACGCAGGGCGGTGGCGAAATGGGTCGCGCCGCGGTGTGGGTCCTGGTCGTAGAGGGCGAGGATGCCGGCGAAGACATTGGTGGTGCCGGCGACCCAGGGCTCGTGCTCCGGATCGGCCTCGGCCAGCAGCCGCTGCAGGTGCGCGGCGGCGCGTTCGGGGGCGCTGAATTCCACGACCAGGGCGAAGACCAGCGCCAGCCGGGCGCGGCGGGCCGCGACCGCATTGCCGTCGCCCTCGATGGCGCGGATCAGCTCCTCGAGGGCCTTCTCGAGATCGACGGTCGCGTCACCGGCCAGCATGGTCTGCCCCACCGCCAGGGCGAGATCGGCGGCCAGCGCGCGATGCCGCGCGGTGCCCGCGACGGCCATCCGGTACAGCGCGACCAGATTGCGCCGCTCGACGGTCAGGAAGTCGAGGGTGGCGTCCAGATCGGCCAGCCGCGTGCCCGGATTCGCTGTCGGCGCCAGCCGCAGCCGCAGGCCCGGATGACGCACGCGCAGCACGGTTTTCACGGTGGCCAGGTAGTAGTCCAGCAGCCGCGCGGTGACATCGACCTCGGCGGCCTGCCGGCCGATCGCGAACAGGCGCATGAGGTCGTGATAGTGATAGCGCCCGCGGCCGATGGTCTCGAGCATGCCGCGATCGACGAGTTCCTCGCACAGGTCCTCGGCCAGCGGCTCGATGGTGTCCAGCACCGCCGCGGTGGCCGCGAGCGGCAGATCCGGCAGATCCGCCACGGCCAGCAGCCGGAAGGCGCGGGCGGTGTCCTCCGGGAGTTGTTCGTATCCGGCCCGGAACGCCGCGGTCAGCGCGAGGTCGCCGACGCGGAAGCGGTCGAGGTCATGACGTTCGGCGGCCAGCCGGTCGGCCTCGGAGACCAGGGTCCACCGCGGCCGCGCCGCGACCCGGGCCGCCACGATCCGGACCGCCATGGGCAGCAGCCCGCACAGTTCCACAATGCGCTGCGCGGCATCGATATCGCCCATCACCCGCCTCGCCCCGGCGATCCGCGCGAACAGTTCGACGGCCTCCGCGGATTCGAGCACAGTCAGCGCGGTCGCGTGCACGCCGGGCAGCGCGGTGAGCGGACGCCGCGCGGTCACCAGCACCGCGCAGCCCGAATCCCCGGGCAGCAGCGCCGCCAGCTGCGCCGCGTCGGCGGCATTGTCGAGCAGCAGCATCATGCGCCGGCCGCTGATCGCCGTACGGAACAGCGCGCCGCGTTCGGCGACGCCGACCGGCACATCGCGCTGCGGTACGCCCAGGGCGCGCAGGAACGCGCCGAGCACGTGTTCGGGATCGGCGGGCTCGCTGCCCGCGCCGCACAGGTCCACATAGAGCTGCCCGTCCGGGTAGCGATCCCGGATCCGGTGCGCCACATGCACCGCGAGGGCCGTCTTCCCCACCCCGCCCATGCCCGAGATGGCCACGATGGGCGGCGCCGCGGGCCCGCCGAGCACGGTGCACAATTCGCGCACCAGGGCGTGGCGGCCGGTGAAATCGGCGGTGTCCGGCGGCAATTGGGCCGGGCGCGGGGCGGCGGCCGGCGCGGGCGCGGCGGCGGGCAGTTCGTCGGCGAGGATCTGCCGGTGCAGTTCCAGCAACACCGGCCCGGGCTCGATGCCCTGCTCGGTGACCAGCAGCCGGCGGATGCGCTGGAATTCGTCGAGGGCCTCGGTGCGGCGCCCGGCGCGATACAGCGCGGTCATCATGAGCGCGCGCAACCGCTCGCTGTGCGGGTCGCCGGTGATGAGCGCCGCCAGATCGGCGATGGCGCGGGAGTATTCGCCACGCTGCACCGCGATCTCGATGAGATCCTCTTCCAGCACCCGGTGCAGCCGCCGCAGCCGGGCGCGCTCGGCGGCCGCCCAGGGGCCGGGCACCCCGCTCAGCGGATCCCCGCGCCACAGCCGCAACGCGGAACGCACCAGGGTGTCGGCCTGTTCGAGGTTCCCGGCGGCGCGCGCCCGATCGGCGTCGGAGCGGACGGCGTCGATGCGATCGATATCGAGGTCGACCGGGCCTTCCAGGCGGTACCCGCGCGACTCCGAGAACAGTTGCACCGCACTCGCGGCCAGGGTCTTGCGCAGCGCCCAGGCGTAGTTGCGCAGCGCGCCGACCGCCGAGGTGGGCCGGTCCGCGCCCCAGATGCCGTCGATCAATTCCTCGACCGAGACCGCCCGCCCGCGGGCGCAGACCAGCATGACCAGGGCCGCCTGCTGTTTGGGTGGCATGGGCGCGGTGGGCACGCCCGCCGACCCGAACTCGACCGGTCCCAGAACCGCCAGTTGCCAAGACATTGCCTACCACCTCATCACAGCACGGGCCTCCGCCATTGTCCGGCGGCTACCGCTCATCCCGCGAAAGCAACCGTTCGGCTCACGAAAGCTACCGTTCGCCGCATGATCGTTTCATGATCGGACTGGTTATTACCAGCCGAACTGGGCAGATCGTCTCAGATTCTGGAAGTCATACGCTGCGGTCGAGTGCGTGCACGGCGCGCACATCATCGGGATCCCCGGTGGTCTCGAGGCGGACCGCATTGCGGCCGAAGGCGTGCAGCAGCAGCTCGGACGGCGGTCCGGCGAGCACGACGGTGCGATCACCCTTGGTGTGGGCGATCACGCGACGGCCGTCCGGCGTCGCGAGCGCGACAGTAACGGGCGATTTGCGATACGCCATGCGCGCCAAGCCGCCCAGGACCTTCCAGAGCCGGTCCTCATCGGCGGCGGCCAGCTGCCGCGGCTCCCAGCCCGGTGATCCGCGCCGGACGTCCTCGTGATGGACGAACATCTCGGTGAGGTTCATGAGCCCGTCCACCGGCCGCAGGTACCACGGCGGCCCGCCGCGGACCTCGTCGAGCAACTGCTCGAACGGCCGCCGCGCCACCGCGCGCTGCACGTTCTCGAGATGACGCGCAAAGGGTTTGAGCATGATGCCCGGCGCGGCATCGGGACGGCGTTCGCGGACGATCAGGTGCGCGGCCAGATCCCGGGTCGTCCATTCCCCGCACAGGGTGGGCGCGTCCGGTCCCACCTCGGCCATCGTCCGCACCAGGGCCTGGCGTTCCCGTTGGGCCAAAGTCATACCCGAACCCTAACCGGACATTCCTACGCCGTACACGGGCGCGGACGTTAAGGAAACCGCCCGGTCGTCCATAAGCACCCGATTCGATCATGGAGCGGTCCTGCCGGTTGGCGTCAACCAATCCGGGTCGGTAGCTTGATCACTCGGTCCATCGGGTCGTGGACCCAATAATTTGAGAAGGGCAATACCTTGAAGAAGATCGTCTCCGGCGCCGCCGCGATGGTCGCGGTCGCCGGCTCCCTGCTGGTGGGCACCGCGGCTCCGGCCAATGCTTATGTCGACAATTGGGGCGCGGTCGCGCTGTCCCCCTCCACGGGCCATGTCGGCTACTCCTGGGACGCCCCCAGCCGTGAGAACGCGAAGAACGCCGCGTTGAGCGAATGCCCGTTCTCCGACTGCAAGATCGTGGCCAGCTTCGCCAATGGCTGCGGTGTGATCGCATTCTCCAACCGCGCCGGGCTCTACACCTACGGTGCGGCGTACTCGAAGTCGGCCGCGCGTGCGGAGGCGCTGAACCGGAACCGGTCCGACGCCTACATCTACCACTGGAACTGCACCACCGGTTACGACCTCTGATTCCGAGTACGCATCATTCATAGGGGAGAAATTCGTTGAAGCACACCATCTTCCGCGCGACCGCCGCCCTGGCGATCGCCGCCTCGGCATTCGGCCCGACCGCCTGCAGCTCCAGTGAGAGCACGACCACCACCGCCGCCACCACCTCGGCCGTCACCACCGATGCCCCGAAGTTCGAGGGCGGGGTGGAGGACGGCGGCGAGATCACCGGCGCGCCGTCCACCTCCTCGGTGGCGAACCTGCCCAAGCCCACGGTGCAGGAACTGAACGACAAGATCACCAAGGCCTTCGATCCGTCCATCGACGCCAAGACCAAGGTCGACTGGATCGAGAACGCCGGCCAGGATCCGCAACTGGTGGCCAAGCTGGTCGACGCCGCCAAGAAGAACGACGTGACCGTCGAGATCATCGGCGTCGGCGAGCCGGTCGACGGCAAGCTCAAGGCCGACGCCAAGATCACCATCGGCGGCACCCCGGTCGAGAACGGCTCGGTCTCCTTCGTCGCCGACGGCAACGAGTGGAAGGTCGACCACGCCTTCGCCTGCAATATCGTCAAGACCGCCAAGCTGGATTCGGCGGCCTGCCAGGAGTAGTCGCCACGCACGAGAGCCCCGGCCCCGGCAGCTGACGCTGCCGGGGCCGGTTCGCGTATGGGGTGGAACGAACGGCAGCCGAGCGGACCGAGCCCGAACGGCAGCAATCGCCGGATCGGCCTTTATAGGCGAGAGCGCCCGGCAGCTCCTGCTACCGGGCGCTCTCGTTTTGTCGCTCTTGGTGTTCCGGGTCGTCAGACGCCGATGACGGTGGGCACGATCATCGGGCGGCGGCGATAGACCTCCGCGACCCAGCGACCGACCACGCGGCGCACGCCCTGGGCGATGCGGTGGGTGTCGGTGACGCCCTCGCCGGCCAGGCGGCGGAGTTCGGCCTCCACCAGTTCCTGGGCGTCGACCAGGGCTTCGGGATCGTCGGAGAAGCCGCGGCCGCTGACTTCCGGTGCGCTGACGGCCTTGCCGGTGGTCGAGTCGACGGCGACGGTAATGGAGATGAAGCCGCCTTCACCGAGGACCAGGCGATCGGACAGGGTGGATTCGCCGACATCGCCGACCGAGAGGCCGTCGACGTAGACCTGGCCGACGCGCATGCGGCCGGTGATGGTGGCGATGCCGTCGACGAGATCGACCACGACGCCGTTCTCCGCCAGCACGACCCGCTCCTCCGGGACTCCGGTGGCGACGGCCAGCGCGCCATTGGCGCGCAGGTGCCGCCATTCGCCGTGCACCGGCATGGCATTGGTGGGGCGCACCGCGTTGTAGAGGTACAGCAGCTCACCGGCCGAAGCATGGCCGGAGACATGGACTTTCGCGTTCTGCTGGGTCACCACGGTGGCGCCCAGCCGGGCCAGGCCGTTCACCACGGCGAACACCGCGTTCTCATTGCCGGGGATCAGCGAGGAAGCCAGCACCACGAGATCGTCGGCGCGAATATTGATCTGGCGGTGATCGCCGCGCGCCATGCGCGACAGCGCCGAGAGCGGTTCGCCCTGCGAGCCGGTGGAGATGAGCACCAGCTTGTGCACCGGCAGGTTCGCGGCCTGATCCAGATCGACCACCAGGCCGTCCGGCACATCGAGATAGCCGAGGTCCTGCGCGATCTGCATATTGCGGACCATGGACCGGCCGACGAAGCAGATGCGGCGGTCGTAGCGCTGCGCCACCTCCACGACCTGCTGGATGCGGTGCACGTGGGAGGCGAAGGAGGCCACGATGACCCGGCCCTTGGCCTTGCCGATCACATTGTCGAGCACCGGGCCGATCTCGCGCTCGGGCGTGACGAAGCCGGGGACCTCGGCATTGGTGGAGTCCACCAGGAACAGGTCGACGCCCTCGTCGCCGAGGCGGGAGAAACCGGCCAGGTCGGTGAGGCGGCCGTCCAGCGGCAGCTGGTCGAGCTTGATATCGCCGGTGTGCAGCGCCAGCCCGGCCGGGGTGCGCACCGCGACGGCGATGGCATCGGGAATCGAGTGGTTGACCGCGAAGTACTCGCAGTCGAACGGGCCGTGCTGGGTGCGCTGGCCCTCGACCACCTCGATGAGCTTGGGCTGCAAGCGATGTTCGCGGCACTTGGCGGCGACCAGGGCGAGGGTGAACTTCGCGCCGACGACCGGGATGTCGCGCCGGAGGCGCAGCAGGAACGGCACGGCGCCGATGTGGTCCTCGTGGCCGTGGGTGAGGATGACGGCGGCGATATCGTCCATCCGGTCCTCGATGGGACCGAAGTCGGGCAGGATCAGGTCCACGCCCGGCTGCTGGTCCTCGGGGAACAGCACGCCGCAGTCGATGATGAGCAGCTTGCCGTCGTACTCGAAAACGGTCATGTTGCGGCCGATTTCGCCGATGCCGCCGAGCGCGAACACGCGCAGGCCGCCCTTGGGGGCCTTGGGCGGGGTGCCCATGGCATGCGGATCGCGGCGCGACTCGGTCTCGACCTGATCGGCGCGATCGGAGCGGCCGGACTGGCGCGAGCGGCCACCCGGGCGGCGGCCGCGATCGGACTGGCGGGAACGGCCGGGGCCGGAATCCTCCTGACGGCCCTTGGCCGGAGCGGATTCGGTCTGCGCCTTCTCCGGCTGCGCGGCCTTCGCGGGGGCGGCCTTCTCGGCCTGCGCCGATCTGGACCGATCCGAGGTCCCATTGCGGCCGCGGCCGGACCGGCCGCCCTGCGCGGCAGTCGCCTCCGGCGCGGCGGCTGCCTGCCGCACGGCGGCGTTATCCGGCTGCACGGCGGCGGAGTCCTGCTTCGCGGCCGGTTCCGGCTGCGCGGCAACCGGTTCCGGGCGGGCCGGGGCGGGTGCACCCGCGGCGCGGCTGGCGGTTCGGCGCGGCCGGCGTTCCACGGGGCCGCTCATGCAAGCACCCCGGCTGCCCGCAGGTCCACGGCGAGCTCGTCGAGTTGTTCTTGACTCGGCATGAGTTGCGGCAAGCGTGGCTCGCCCACCTCCACGCCGAGCAGGCGCAGCGCGCCCTTGGTCATGGCGACGCCGCCGAGGCGGGCCATGGCGCGGTTGAGCGGAATCATGCTGACATTGATCTCGCGGGCGCGGGCCACATCACCGGCGAGGTAGGCCTCGCGCAGCGCGCGCAGCCGGTCGGGCACCAGATGCCCGATGACGCTGATGAATCCGGTGGCGCCCAGCGACAGCCACGGCAGGTTCAGCACATCGTCGCCGGAGTAGAAGGCCAGCCCGGTCTCGGCAATGAGCTCGGCGCCGGCATTGAGATCGCCCTTGGCGTCCTTGACCGCGACGATGTTCGGATGCTCGGCGAGCCGGCGAATGGTGTCCGAGGCAATGGGCACCACCGAGCGCGGCGGAATGTCGTACAGGGTCACCGGCAGATCGGTGGCGTCCGCGACGGCGGTGAAGTGCGCGAACAGCCCGTCCTGGCTGGGCCGCGAGTAGTACGGGGTGACGACGAGCAGACCGTGCGCCCCGGCCCGCTGCGCATTGCGCGCGAGCTCGATGCTGTGGGCGGTGTCGTAGGTGCCGGCGCCCGCGATGACGGTGGCGCGATCGCCCACGGCATCGACGACGGCGTGCAGCAGATCGAACTTCTCCGACTCGGTGGTGGTCGGCGACTCTCCCGTGGTTCCCGAAATGGCGAGCAGGTCGACGCCGCCGTCGACCAGGCGGGCGGCCAGTCCGACGCCGGCATCGACATCGAGCTTGCCTTCGGCCGTAAAGGGAGTCACCATCGCGACACCTACTGTGCCGGACGCGTGCAGCTCAATTCGCGTCGATTCACCGTTCGTCATAGACCGTAAGGCTACCCGGTCACCTGAACGGCTTTTGCATCCTTATACCCGAACCCGTGCTGGCCCGACGGCGATTTGCCTCACTCGCCCCACTGTGACGCCAAAACTTTCCTTGAATGACGTCACCGGTGACATCACACTGGTGTCATGGATCTCAATAAGTACACCGATCAGCTCCGCGAAAACCTCATCGCGGCCGCCGCCCTGGGCGATGAGAAGACCCAGGCCACCGCCGCCGCACTCGCCGCCGCCACCGAGAACTCGGCGCGCCTGGTGCTGCTGGCCGCGCTGTCCGAACTCGCCACCGAGGTCAGCGCCGCGGTCGGCGACCGCACCGTGCACGTCTCCGTGGACGGCACCGACGCGCACGTGGACGTCCGCAAGACCGCCGCCGACCAGGACAACCCCAGCTTCGAGGAGATGACCGGCGATATCAGCCGGGTCACCCTGCGCCTGGTCGAGCAGATCAAGTCGCGCGCCGAGGAGGCCGCCGCGCAGAGCGGCATGTCCCTCAACTCCTGGCTGTCGACCACCGTGCAGTCCGCGCTCCGCGATCAAATGAAACGGGGCGGCCCCGGCCGCTGCGACACCCCCTGAGCGTGTGAACAGAAGCCCCGCCCGTCATCCCGGCGTGCTCTTGGCCGGGATCCACTGCGTCGTGCGAGATTCCGGCCGAAAGCACGCCGGAATGACGAGGCGAACTTTCGCCCGGGCGCTTCGCCCCCAACCCAGGCGGGTCAGTCCATTACGGTGACTTTGCCGTCGGTGTCGATCTCGGTGCGGCGGTCGTGGTCGGGGGCATTGGCGAGGACGGTCGCCAGGACGCGGCGGCCCAGCGGGAGGACCCGGACGGTGACGGAGCCGGTATTGGTGGCGTCGAGTTCGCGGGTGGCGGCGTCGATGACGCGTTTGCGGACCCATTCGGGGACCCCGGCGAAACCGCCGTCGTCGAGCAGGACCACTTCGACGCCGCGGGAGCGGGCGCCGCGGGCGGCATCGCTGAGTTCCTCGGTGACCAGCTGCGGCGCCCGAAGGCCGTCGCGGAGTTCGGCTTCCAGCAGACGGCATTCCTCGCGTTCGGCGGCGGAGAGTTCGGCGCCGTCGGCAATGCGCTCGAGAATGTCGCGGGCCACGCGATCGAGCCGGGCCAATTGACGGGTGCGTTCGCTGTCGGCGGCGGCCATGGTGGCCTCGGCGGCGGCGCGGAGCATGGCCTCCTCGCGCAGCAGGCTCAGGGAACGCTGCATGGGACGCATGACCGCGGCGAACACGGAGATGGCGGCCACGGTGCCGATCGGCACCAGCGAACCGATCATGGCGCGCGAATGGATCTGCGAGTCCAGGCTGGCCAGCACCAGCACGGCGGCCACGGCCAGCACCCCGGCCCAGGCCGTGCGGACGCGACCGCGCAGCACCAGCACCGCGAAGACATAGGACGACGCGAAGGCGGACCACACCGAGTGGTGGGCGTGCTCGGGTGAGGAGGTCACCAGCACCAGGGCCGTCGCGATCGGGCCCGCCGAGGCCGCGAACAACGCCACCGGCAGCGGTAGCGGATCCACGGGCATGGCCACGACCACGGCGGCGGCGCTGAGCATGAGCGCCATGCCGAGGAAGGCCGCCCACTGCGGGGCCGCACCGAAATAGGGGACCATGTACAGCGCGATGGTCGCCTCGAGAATGAGCAGGAACAGCCACGCGGAACGACCGCGCAGCCCCAGCAGATCGCGCAGGCCGAAGCGGGAATCCAGGTCCGCCGGGCGGGTTTCAGCGAAGACCATCGCCACCCCAGACCAATGTCACGGTGGTGCCCTCGCCGGGCTGGGATTCCACGAACCCGGAAGCGCCGGGCAGTTGGCGCATGCGGCCGAGGATGCTCATCGAAATGCCCAGGCGGTCGGCCGAGACGGCGGCGAGGTCGAAACCCGCTCCGTCATCGGTGAATACGATGCGGATGCTGCCGGCGCTGACCGTGGCGGTGACGGTGCGATGCACCTCACGGCCGGGAACGGCGCCGTGGCGCAGGCTGTTTCGCACCGCCTCGGTGAGCGCGGCGGCAATGGTGGACGCCGCGTGCACCGGCATGCGCAGATCGTCGTAGCCGGGCCAGGTGCGGGTCGCGAAGCGAATGCCCGGATTGACCTCGTGCACGGCGGTGCGCAGGAACAGCACCGCCGAGCGCGCGTCCAGCAGATCGGGATCGCGTTCGCTGCCACGGCATTCGTCGAGTTGTTCGAGGGTGCGTTCGGCCTGGCGGCGCAGCACATCCGATTCGGTGCCCGCGCGCGAGGCCTCCAGCAGCGTGGACAGCACCGCGTCGTGAATGAGCGCGGCGAAGCGGGCGCGTTCGCGATCGCGGCCCTGTGCGGCGGCGGCCGCGGCGGCGCGGCGGCTGGCAATGGCCGATTCGCGATCGACGCGGGCGGCGGCGCCGGTGGCGGCGGTGCCGCACCAGACGAACAGGGCCGCCAAACCGGCTGCGCGCGCGAAATTCTCGGCAATGCTGAGCGGGGTGACCTCGGTGATCGTGTACACCGGCGCCAGCGCGGCCGAACCCGCCGCGATCAGCAGATAGGTGACGGTCACCCGGGTCGGGAACGCCAGCACGGCCGCCGTCACCGCCAGCGCGGTCACCCGGTACGGCCACACCGTGGTCGCATCGATGGTGTGCAGTTGCAGGGCGAGCGGAATGGTGACCAGCGCCCCGAGGAAACTGACCGCCGCACATCCGGACACGAACCGGATGTGCCGCGTCCCCGCGACCGCCGACACCACCGCCAGCACCGGGTACCAGCCGAAGGCCAGCACCACCGCCACCGGCGTCCACCAGGACGGGCCGTGGTGGCCCTGCTCGGCGATCTCGGGCAGCTCCACGAACGCGACGATGATCCCGGCAATGCCGACGCTGATGCCCAGCCGCCGCATGATGCGGTCGTAGGCGGCGGTGGCCGGATCGTCCGCGGCCACGGTCAGCCCGCCGCCCAGCCGCTGTACGAGCGCGGCGAAAGCGGACAGGGAGCGTTGCGCGGTGGCGGATTCCAGCGTGCCCGAGGCGGTCATGCGCGCGGATGCCGCTCGGGCACGGGCAGCCACCCGTCCTCGACGGCCCGCTTGTACAGATCGGTCTTGGTGGGAGCCGGGCGCCCGGCATCGGCGTACTTCTGCCGGATGCGGCCCAGATAGTCATTGACCGTCTGTTCCGACAGTCCGGTCATGCGCGCCACCCGGCTGGCCTTCTCGCCGGAGGCGTAGAGCTGCAATACCTGCTGCTGGCGCGGGCTCAGCCCGACATCCATCAGCTGCGGGTCGCCGTCGATGGCGGCCGCCCAGTCGGTGGTCACCACCTGTTCGCCCTGCGCGGCGCGGCGCACCGCGGCCACCACGGTCGGCACGTCCTCCGATTTGCGCACCACCCCGAGCACGCCGGCCTTGGCGGCCTCGCGCACCAGGAAGGGATTGTCCGCGCCGGTGAACACCAGCACCTCGATCCCCCGCGCCCGCAGCGCCCGCACATTGTCCTCCGGCGAGGACCCGTCCGCGAGCCGCAGATCCAGTACCACCAGATCCAATCGCGGTCCGGCGGCCAGCAATTCCGCCACCGTCCCCGCCGTGATCACCAATTCCAGATCGGGTTCCGGAGCCAACATGGCCGACAGCCCGATCGCCACCGACTCATGATCCTCGACCAGCCCGATGCGGCGAATCCCCGAATCCTGCGCCTCCACGGCGGCCGTCACCTCTTCCCACACTCCACGAAAACTTCCGTACGAGTATGACGGTAGGCAGGGGCAATACGTCAGCCACCAGAATTCGGGGGAAAAAGAGCGATCACCCCATGAGCTGTGCGGCCACGGTCGCGCCGAGTTCCCAGCAGGCTTCGACATCCGTCTTGGCGGGTGGACCGGACACGATCACGGCCGCCGCGGCCTTCTCCCACCCGAGCCCGGTGGTAATGGCTGCGATGCCCTTCTCCGCGCCTTCGGTCCCCTGATTGCCGTGGATGTAATAGCCGAACGGCCGGCCGCGGGTGGAATCCAGGCACGGGTAATAGATGGTGTCGAACGCGTGCTTGAGCGCACCGCTCATGTAGCCGAGATTGGCCGGAGTCCCCAGCACATATCCGTCCGCCGCCAGCACCTCGGTGGCGGTCACGGCCAGCGCCGCCCGCCGCACCACCTCGACCCCTTCGATCTCCGGATCGGTGGCCCCCGAAACAACCGCCTCGAACATCTCCTGCATGTGCGGCGACGGCGTGTGATGAATGATCAGCAGTTTCGGCACGATCCGAGCCTAGCTGGGATACAAGGAGATTCCGGGACTTGTAGGGTTGCGGGCGAACCGGAGTCGGTCCGGGCGGCGCGCAGGTGAAGGGATGGCCGGAGATGTCGGACGCATCGTCGGAGGTGCTCCTCGACGACTTCGAGAACAAGGACAACTGGGAGGTGGCGGGGGCCGGGGCCGACCGGACGCACCTCACCACCTTCGCGGAGGGGGCGCCGGGCAAGGAGCAGGCGACGTTCGCCAGCGGGGAGACCGGGCGGGACTATCGGGCGCTGGTGCTGCTGGTCCGGCAGGCGGCCGATGATCTCGAGGTGGAACTGGTCGCCAAGCCGGGCGAAACCTTCTCGATCGCCGGGCAATTGGAAACCATCAAGCTGTGGGTGCGTTCGCCGCACGCCTCGATCCGGGTGTACGCGCGGCTCGGCAATACCGCGGACGAGCACGAGTTGCTCATCGGCAAGGTGACCGTCGGCGGCGACTGGCAGCAAGTGGAACACGCGGTGAGCGGCGCCCTCGAGGACGCGCGGCTGCTCGGGCTGAAGATCCGTCTGGTGGATGTGGTCAAGACCCAGGGCGAGGTCATGATCCTGCTCGACGATCTGACCGTGCGCACCACGTAAACGGCACAACCACTCAGCGGCACAACCTTTTAGCGGCACGACGATGCCGACCCGCCGGGCAGAGCCCGGCGGGTCGGCATGAGGTCAATCCCCCTTACCGTCCCCGCTGGTGGCGGCGCAATACCGTGGACGCGGCCGCCGCGCACAGCGACATGAGGGCCAGGGCGGCGAAGGACCAGTGGTAGCTGTCGAGCAGATCCGCGCCGGATGTCGTTGCCCGCGAAAGGATCACCGCGATGATCGCGACGCCGACCGCGCCGCCGACCCGCATGAGGATATTGACGAACGCCGCCGCGTCGGGCAGCTGATCCGGCCGCACCGCGGCATAGGCGGCCGCGGTGAGCGGCAGTGAGGCCAGCGCGGTCGCCACCCCGGCGGCGAACAGCAGCGCCTGCACCACAACGGTATTCGCGTCGACCGGCAGGAAGGCGAACGGGGCGACGGTCGCGCAGGCCGCCAGATTTCCGCCGACCGCGATCACGCCGCCGCCGAAGCGGTCCGCGAGCCGCCCGCCCAGCGGCAGGGTGACCACGCCGCCCAGACCGTAGGACAGCAGCGAGACGCCGGTGCGGATCAGGCCGTCACCGTGCAGCACCTGAAAGTACAAGGGCAGCAGCACCATGACGCCGAACATCGCGGCGCCCGCGAACCAGCCCGCGGCATTGGCGGCGGCGAAGACCCGATTGCCGAACATCCGGACATCCAGCAGCGGGCGGGCGCGCCCGGCGCTGCGGACGACGAAGGCGATCAGCCCGCCCAGGCCGAGCACGATCGGCAGCCACACCGAGAGCAGCACCGAGGAACTGCCGACGCCGATCTCGGACAGCCCGTAGACCACGGCCGACACTCCCCCGCCCGCCAGCACCAGCCCGAGCACGTCGATGCTCCCGTTCGGCGCGCCGGCGGTCAGGGGCAGATAGCGCAGTCCCAGCGCGAATCCGAGCAGGCCGAACGGAATATTGATCAGGAACAGCCATTCCCAGCTCCAGTTGGCGAGCATGATGCCGCCGATGGTCGGCCCGATGGCGGGCGCGCCGACGACGGCAATGCCCACCATGCCCATGACCCGTCCCATCCGGTGCGGCCCGGCCGCCTGGCCGAGGATGGTCTGCCCGGCCGGAATCATGACCCCGGCGGCCAGGCCCTGCAACACCCGCAGCGCGATCAGCCAGCCCGCGGTCGGCGCCAGCGCGCACAGCGTCGAGGCCACCGTGAACGCGGCCAGCGCCGCCAGCCACAGCCGCCCGACCCCGAAGCGCCGGCCGAGCCAGCCGCAGACGGTCAGCGAGACACCGAGCGCGAGCAGGTAGGCGCTGGCCACCCATTGCATGGTCGCCAGCGAGGCGTTCAGGTCCTCGCCCATGGTGTGCAGCCCGATATTGACCAGCGAGGTGTCGAGCATGCCCATGACCGCGCCGAAGACGACGACGGCGGCGGTGCGCCAGACATGCGCGGGGATCTTGTCGGCGAGGCCGGGGTCGACCGCCCCGGAAAGTCGTGTGTCCGTGCGCGATTGCGTCATCGGACCATCCCTTCAGTTGTACGTGAGCTTCTCAACTGTGGAGGCTAACAATGATTGAGGAACTCAACAATAGGTAGAATCAGCAAGTGACCGACGAGCGCGAGTACCACCCCCGCGGCCTGCTGCGGTATCCGACGTACGTGCTGGGCAAGCTGCACAAGGCGATGCACGCCCGGCTGGGGACGCAGCTGCGCGAGCACTGGATGCTGACCTACCTCGCCGAACGCAGTGAGATCTCGCAGCAGGAGATGGCCGATGCGATGGCCATCGATCGCAGCGAGGTGGTGCGGTTGATCGACGGCTTGGAGAAGGCGGGGCTGGTCACCCGCACCCGGGATCCGGAGGACCGGCGCAAGTACCGGCTGGCCATGACCAAGGCCGGGAACCGGCTGCGGGAGGAGACCGACGCGCGCATCGCCGACGCCACCGACATCCTGCTCCAGCGCCTCACGGCGACGGAACGCGAAACGCTGCACCGGCTTTCGCTCAAAGCCCTCGGCTTCGACCTCGACGACCTCTGACCGTTCGGCTTTGCGCAGTTCACGGCCGCGGGCGCGTTCGCCGGAGACGCCGTCGGGCCCGCCCGCGCCAGCCGCTACCGTTGGCTGGTGCCGTCCCGACCGCGACTACCCCGCCTGCCCCAGCTCACCCCGCCCGCCGACGCCAAGCGCGGCTACTCGCAGCAGGAGATCCTGACCGAGTTGCGCCGGCTCATCCTGGAGGGCAATCTGCCGCCGGGCACCGGGCTGCCGCTGGGTGAACTGGCCCGGCAGTTCGGGGTCAGCGCCATTCCGGTGCGCGAGTCGCTGCAGACGCTGATCGGCGAGGGACTGCTCGCGCACCGGCCCAATTTCGGATATCAGGTCACCTTGCTGACCGCCGCCGAGCTGCGGGAACTGTATGTGGTGCGGGAGCGGCTGGAATCGGCGGCGCTGGCGGCGGCGGTGCATCACGCCACGGCGGAGGATCACGAGCTGGCCCGGGAGATTCATGCCCGGCTGGAGCGGGCCATCCTGACCGAGAACGCGGTCGCCTACCACCGCGAGACCCGCAACTTCCATCTCGCGCTGGTGCGCCCGTCGGGCATGCCGCGCGTGGTGCACATGCTCGAATACGCCTGGAACATCACCGAACCGGTGCAGCCCATGGTGCACGTCAGCACCGCCGATCGGGTGGTGCTGCACGCGGATCATTCCAAGCAGCTCGCCGCCTTCCTGGCTCGCGATGCCGAGGCCCTGCTCGCCGCCACGGACCGGCACCATTCGCGATTGAACGGAGTACTGTCGCGACTGCCCACCGATACCGGACTTTTTGCGGATTCGGCTGGTCAGAAAGATATATAGTTTCAGCAATAACCGGGCAACACCCGCACGATAGCGTGGCGATGACCATGCTCCCGCTCCTGGGACCCGACGAGATCGGATGTGCGACATGCCTTTCACCGCGCTCGCCGGACTCCCCGCCCCCGTTTCCGAGAATCGGTGAGGTTCATGCGAATTCGAGTCATCAATCCCAACACCACGGCGGCCATGACCGAACTCGCCGCACAGGCCGCCCGCGCGGTCGCCGCGCCGGGGACCGTCATCGAGGGCATCACCCCCGCCATGGGGCCCGCCTCCATCGAGAGCCATTACGACGAGGCGCTGGCGGTACCCGGGCTGCTCGC
Source organism: Nocardia sp. NPDC127526 (assembly GCF_042672265.1). Lineage (NCBI taxonomy): Bacteria > Bacillati > Actinomycetota > Actinomycetes > Mycobacteriales > Nocardiaceae > Nocardia > Nocardia sp. NPDC127526. The sequence continues at coordinate 39,267 of NZ_JBHXVO010000043.1, forward strand.
CGAGATCGCGCGCGGTGAGGCCGAGGGGGCCGACGGGTATGTGATCGCCTGCTTCGGGGATCCGGGCCTGGACGCGGCGCGGGAGCTGGCGCGCGGACCGGTGATCGGCATGGCGGAGGCGGCCTATCAGGCGGCCAGCCATCTGGGGCGCGGGTTCAGCGTGGTCACCTCGCTGTCGCGGACCGAGGGGCGGGCCGTGGATCTGGCCGAACGCTATGGCATGCAGCGGTTCTGCCTGGGCGTGCACTCGGCCGAGATCCCGGTCCTGGAGCTGGAGGACCCCACCGCGCGCACCGTCATCGCCGACGCCTGCCGCGACGCCGTGCACGCCGACGACTCCGATGCCATCGTGCTGGGCTGCGCGGGCATGGCGGATCTGTGCGACTACCTCAGCCGCGAGGTCGGGGTGCCGGTCGTCGACGGGGTCGCGGCGGCCACGCTGACGGTGCAGTCGCTGGTCACCATGGGATTGCGCAAGTCCGGGCGCGGGGAGTTCGCGCGGCCGCTGCCCAAGTCCTACACCGGCCCGCTGGCCGGATTCACCATCGAGAATGCGGAGGTTCATTCGTGACGCTGCCACCAGAGGTGCTGGCAGGAATCGGGACCAAGCTCGCTGCGGTCGACGCGGAGCTGGCCCGTAACTATCCGGGGGAGCGCCCGGGGCAGCCGATTCACACCGCGTATGTGAGCGGGGCGGACGCCGCGGCGGACATGCCGGGCGTCTGGGGTGCGGCGGCTATCGAGCTCGCCGAGGGGCATCGCGAGCTGCTGACCGAACTGGCCGGGGCCGAGGTGGTCGAGCTGGTGCTCGACACGCTGGCGCGGCGGCCGGTGCAGGACATGCGCTTCGACTTCGAGGACGGCTACGGCACCCGCGGCGACGAGGTCGAGGACCGGGATGCGCTGCGCGCCGGTGCGGCCTTGAAAGCGCTTCCCGCCGAGGTCTTCTCGCGTGGCGTCCGGCTCAAGGGGCTCACCACCGCCGAGTGGGCGCGGGCGGTGCGCACCCTGGAACTGGTGCTCGAGGGCGCGGGCGGGGTGCCCGAGGGTTTCGTGTTCACGCTGCCGAAGATCCGCCACCTCGATCAGGTGGATATCGCCGTCGCGCTGTGCGAGGCCATCGAAGCCGCACACGGATTGCCTTCCGGCGCATTGCGTTTCGAATTGCAGATCGAGAGCCCGCAGGCCGTGATCGCCGCCGACGGCACCGCCACGGTCGCCCGCGCCATCCACCGCGCCGCCGGCCGCTGCACCGGATTGCACTACGGCACTTACGACTACAGCGCCGCCTGCGGTATCGCACCGCAGTTCCAGTCCCTGGAGCATCCAGTCGCCGATCACGCCAAGGCCGTCATGCAGGCCGCCGCCGCCCAGACCGGGGTGTGGGTGTGCGACGGCTCCACCCAGGTGCTGCCCATCGGGTCGCCGGAGGAGGTCCGCGCCGCGGTCGTCCGGCACAACCGCTTGGTCACGCGTTCCCTGGAACGCGGCTACTACCAGGGCTGGGATATGGGCGCGGGCCATCTGGTCACCCGCTGGCTGGCTAATTTCACCTTCTACCGCACCGCGCTGGGGGTGGCCGCGCCCCGCATCGGCCGCTACCTGGACCGCCAGGGCGGGGCCGTGGTGGACGAGCCCGCCACCGCCCAGGCCCTGGCCACCGTCGTTCTGCGCGGCCTGGATTGCGGCGCTTTCGGTCCCGATGCCGTGACCGCGCTCGCCCCGGCCGCCTCCGTCGAGGTATTGCATCAATTGCGAGAAAGGAAGATTCCGGCACTATGACCGACGCCGATTTCACGCTGCTACCCGACCTGGCCGTCCGCACCCTCGGTGGCGCGGTGGTCTGGGCCAATGACGAATCCTTCGCCGAGAAGGAGAATCTCATCCGCCCGGAGGAGTCCACCTACTCCCCGGCCACCTTCGGCCACAAGGGCCAGGTGTACGACGGCTGGGAAACCCGCCGCCGCCGTGGTGAACTGGGCGACGCACCCGCCGCCGACGACTGCGATACCGCCATCGTGCGGCTGGGCGTGCCCGGCGTGATCCGCGGCGTCGTCGTGGACACCGCCTGGTTCAAGGGCAACTATCCGCCGGAGGTCTCGGTGGAAGCGATTGCGGTGCAGGGCTATCCGTCCCCGCAGGAGCTGGCCGAGCTGGAGGGCTGGACCACCATCGTCGAGCGCGCCAAGGTCTCCGGCGACTCCCGCAACTCGTTCCCGGTGGATTCCGGCAAGCGCTGGACCCATGTGCGCCTGCGCATGTTCCCCGACGGCGGCATCGCCCGCCTGCGCGTGCACGGCATTGCCAAACCCGAACTGCGGTGGCTGAACTCGGGATCGTTCGACCTGGCCGCCATCGAGAACGGCGGGCTGGTCGCGGACTGCTCCAACCGCTTCTTCTCGCATCCGCAGAACGTGCTCATGCCCGGCCGCGCCCGCGTCATGGGCGACGGCTGGGAGACCGCGCGCCGCCGCGACCGCGACAACGACTGGGTCACCGTGCGCCTCGCCGAAGAAGGCGTGCTGACCATGGCCGAGATCGACACCTCCTACTTCCTGTTCAACAGCCCCGGCGCGGCCGCGCTCACCGGCATCCGCGCCGACGGCACCGAGGTGGAACTGCTGGCGCGCACCGCGATTCAGCCCGATACCCGCCACCGCTTCGCCCTCGCCTCCGCCGAGCCGGTCGTCGAGGTGCGCCTGGACGCCTTCCCCGACGGCGGCCTGGCGCGGCTGCGCCTGTTCGGCGCTCTCACCGACGCCGCTGTGGCCCGTCTCGAGGCCGAGCAGAAAGACCAACTGGCATGAGCGATTTCGATCTGAACTACCCGCGGGACATGGTCGGCTACGGCCCGAATCCGCCGCATCCGCAGTGGCCCGGCGACGCCAATATCGCCGTGCAGTTCGTCCTCAACTACGAGGAGGGCGGCGAGAACAATGTGCTCGACGGCGACGCGGGCTCGGAGACCTTCCTGTCGGATATCGTTCCGGCGGCGGCCTTCCCGGAACGGCACATGAGCATGGAATCCCTCTACGAGTACGGCTCCCGCGCCGGCTTGTGGCGGGTGCTGCGGCTGTTCGAACAGCGCGATATCCCGCTCACCATCTTCGCCGTCGCCCGCGCCCTGGAACGCAATCCGGAAGCGGTCGCCGCCTTCCAGCGCCTCGGCCACGAAATCGCCTGCCACGGCCTGCGCTGGATCTCCTACCAGTCCGTGGACCCGGCCACCGAACGCGCCCACATGGACGAGGCGGTCGCCATCATCACCAAGTTGTTCGGCGAACCGCCGCGCGGCTGGTACACCGGCCGGGATTCGCCGCAGACCCGCGAACTGGTCGTCGAGCACGGCGGCTTCGCCTACGACTCGGACTCCTACGCCGACGATCTGCCGTACTGGGTCAAGGTAGGCGAGCGCGATCAGCTGGTGGTGCCGTACACCTTGGAAACCAATGACATGCGGTTCTCCTCCCCGGCCGGCTTCGCCAATGGCGACGAGTTCTTCGCACACCTGCGCGACGCCTTCGACGTGCTCTACGCCGAGGGCGCGGCGGGCGCTCCGAAGATGCTCTCCATCGGCCTGCACTGCCGCCTGATCGGCCGCCCCAGCCGAGCCAAATCCCTGGAGCGCTTCCTCGACTACGTCCAGTCCCACGACAAGGTCTGGCTGGCCCGCCGCATCGATATCGCCGACCACTGGCGCACGGTGCACCCGCCCCGGGCATAGGCTCGACAACGACAGCGGCCCGGAATCAAGAGATTCCCGGCCGCAGTCGTAGACACTTGAACTACCAGGTCCGGGTTAACCCATACCAGTCATTCAACCGTGTCAATCAACACAGTCATTACGGCGCGCTTTTGGCGGGAAAAC
>NZ_JBHXVO010000044.1:0-42814 GCF_042672265.1 Nocardia sp. NPDC127526
GCTGGCCTACATGACCGACGAAGCCGTCGAAGGCCGCGACGCCTTCCTGCAAAAACGCGACCCGGACTGGAAGCCCTACCCCTGGTACTTCTGATTCCCGGATCTTCCGAGCGTTCCTGCCCCGCCCCCGCGGCGGGGACTGGGAAGCTCACTACATGGAGATACTGAGCAGTCGGCTGATCCTGCGCCCCTCCGACTACCAGCGCACGCTCGCGTTCTACCGAGACACGCTGGGCCTGGCCATAGCCCGCGAATACCCGGGCGGCACGGTCTTCTTCGCCGGCCAGTCCCTCCTCGAGGTCGCCGGACACGGCCGCACCGACGACGCCCCACCCGGCTTCGCAGGCGCAATCTGGCTACAGGTCCGCGACTGCTCCGACGCCGCCGCCGAACTCACCGTCCGCGGCGTCCCCATCGACCGCGCCCCGAAACAAGAGCCGTGGGGCCTCATCGAAATGTGGGTCCGCGACCCCGACGGCGTCCCGATCGTGCTCGTCGAAGTCCCCGCCGACCATCCCTTGCGCCGCGACAGCCGCCCTCCGAAAGGCTGATCGAGAAGCGGGCAGCACCCGGGGGGTTCGGGGGCGAAGCCCCTGAGAGTCCCGAGAGTTGGCATTAGCACGCGAGTAACTGTGAACTGGATCGGGGGAGGTGGTTAACAGCTCGTAAAGGGCATATCGCACACTGAACGTCGTGTCTGCCGAACTGCTCGTTCTGCTGATCGTTGTTCTCACGGCCTTGGCGTTCGACTTCACCAACGGATTCCACGACACCGCGAACGCGATGGCCACCTCGATCGCGACCGGTGCGTTGCCACCGCGTACCGCCGTACTCCTCTCCGGCGCGCTGAATCTCATCGGCGCGTTCCTCAGCGTCGCCGTCGCCGCGACGGTCGCCGAGGGCATCGTGGACCTGTCGGAGGTGAGCGGCCGAGCCTTGCTCGACATCGTCTTCGCGGGCCTGGTCGGCGGCATCCTGTGGAATCTGTTCACCTGGCTGCTGGGTTTGCCGTCGAGTTCCTCGCACGCCCTGTTCGGCGGTCTCATCGGCGCCACCATCGCCGCGCTGGGCTGGAACGGCGTGGTGTGGGTGTCCGGCAACAAGGGCGTGCTCGGCAAGATCATCATCCCGGCGCTGCTGGCCCCGGTGGTGGCGGCGCTGGTCGCGTCCATCGCCTCCTGGCTGGTCTACCGGATCACGCGCGGCAGCAATGAGAAGACCGTGGACCGCGGCTTCCGGTGGGGGCAGATCGGTTCCGCCTCACTGGTCTCGCTGGCGCACGGCACCAATGACGCGCAGAAGACCATGGGCATCATCTTCCTGGCGCTCATCGCGCACGGTTCGGTGAACGCCAGCGATCCGCTGCCGCTGTGGGTGATCGTGTCCTGTGCGGTGGCCATTGCCGCGGGCACCTGCCTGGGCGGCTGGCGCATCATCCGCACGCTGGGCAAGGGCCTGGTGGACATTGCGCCGCCACAGGGTTTCGCGGCCGAATCCACCAGTGCGGCGATCATTCTCACCTCAGCGCATTTCGGCCTGCCGCTGTCCACCACGCAGACCGTCACCGGCTCCATCCTGGGTTCGGGCCTGGGCCGCCCGGGCGCGGAGGTGCGCTGGGGCGTGCTGGGCCGCATGGTGGTGGCCTGGGTGCTGACCCTGCCGCTGGCCGGCGTGGTCGGCGCGATCTGCTGGGCCATCCTGCACGGCATCGGCGATACCGCGGGCACGCTGGTGGTGTTCGCGCTGCTGATCGGCATGGCCGCGCTGATCTGGATGCGGTCCCGCCGCAAGCCCGTGAACTCCAGCAATGTCAACGACGACTGGCAGGGCGCCCCGCCGGTCGACGCCAGCCGGTGAACGGCGGAAGGCACAGGCCATGAACACGTTTCTGAACACGTTCTCCGATCTGTGGCAGGTCACCGTGGCCGCGCTGGTGTTCGGCGCGGGCCTGCCCATGGTGTTCGCGGTGGGCATCCGCTACCGCGCACAGGTCGACGACGGCGCGACCGGCACCGCCAGATATGTGGCGACCGCCGTGTCCGCGCTCTGCTTCGCCGTGGTGATGATCGCCGTAGTGGTCGGTGTGCTGTTCATCGCACGCGGTTTCCTGGCCTCCCGCCTCGGCATACATTTGCTCGGCGCGTGACGCCGCCGGACCGAAAGGCACGCTCGTGAGCAACCCCGAACAGCCCGAAACGCCGGTCGAACCCGATTCGCAGCCGCGCACCAATCTGCTGCAGAAGGTGCTGGCCTGGCTGAAAGCCGGATATCCGCAGGGTATTCCGCAGTCGGACTATGTGGCGCTGCTGGCCGTCCTGCACCGCCGGCTCACCGATTACGAGGTGCAGATCGTGGTCGAGGATCTCATCCACGACCATCGCGCCACCGCCGAGATCGCCCGCACCGATATCGCGCGCGAGGACATCGAGGCCGCCATAGCCCGAGTTGCCAAGGAGCAACCGGGCGAGGACGATATCGCACGGGTGGCCTCCCGGCTGGCAGCCGGCGGTTGGCCGCTGGCGACACCGACGTCCGACTGACCGACCGACCCATCGACCGGGCGTCGACCTTCCCAGGTGCGCCGCCACCCCACGACATGACACGATCGCGAACGTGAGCAATACCCTCCGCATACTCCCCATGCCCACCGGCGCATCGGTGGGCGAAGTATTGCCGCATCTCCGGGAAGCCTTGGAGGGCAACGGCCCCGCCTGGCTACCCGTCCCCACCGCCGACCGCCGCGAGGCGCAGCGACTCGGCTCCAGTCTGCGTCCCGGTGAGGAGATCGACGAGGACGTGGCCCTGGTGGTCACCACCTCCGGCACCACCGGAACGCCCAAGGGCGCCATGCTCACCGCGGCCAACCTGCGCGCCAGCGGCGACGCCACCCACGAACGGCTGGGCGGACCCGGCCAGTGGCTGCTGGCCCTGCCGACCCATCACATCGCGGGCATCCAGGTCCTGCTGCGCAGCATTCTGGCGGGCACCGAACCGGCCGTGGTGGATGTGTCGGACGGCTTCCTGCCGGAAGCGCTCGCGGGCGCCATCTCCGGTATGCGCGGCGAACGCCGGTACACCGCCATGGTGCCGACCCAGCTCATCAAGGCCCTCGACGAACCCGTCGCCACGGCGGCGCTGGCCTCGCTCGACGGGGTGCTCATCGGCGGCGCGGCCACCCCGGCGCCGGTGCTGGAACGCGCCCGCGCGGCGGGCATCACCGTCTTCCGCACCTACGGCATGAGCGAGACCTGCGGCGGCTGCGTCTACGAGGGCGCGCCGTTGACGGGTGCGCGGATTCGCATCGAGGACGGGCGCGTGGTGCTCGGCGGCGACATGATCGCCAAGGGTTACCGCAATATGCCCGATCATCCGGCCTTCGCCGAACCCGGCTGGTTCCGCACCGAGGACGCCGGTTTCGTGGAGAACGGCGTGCTCACCGTGACCGGACGCCTCGACGAGGCCATCATGACCGGCGGCCTGCTGGTCATTCCGCAGGTGGTGGAGGCCGTGCTCAGCACGCACCCGGCCATTGCCGAATGTGTGGTCCTCGGGCTGCCCGACGACCGCCTGGGCCAGCGCGTGGTCACCGCCATCGTGCCCGCGCCGGGAGCCACCCCGCCCACCCTGGACGAGCTGCGCGCACACGTGATCGCCGAACTCGACGCCATCGCCGCTCCGCGCGAACTGGCTGTCCTGGACGAGATCCCGCTGCGCGGTCCGGGCAAGCCGGACCGCAACAAGCTGCGGCAGGACCTGCTGGTCGACACCTCGCGCTGAGCGGCGGCGCCGGCCCCGCGCAGTCATGGCCGGATCCACGTCCGCCCCGGCGTGCCTGTGACCGGGATCCACGCTTGTGGCTTCGAGCCGTCGTGGTGGATTCCGGCCAACCCCATGCCGGAATGACGGGGTTCGTTTACGCCGCGGGGGCCGGTGGCGCGAGGATCGAGTGCAGCAGGCCGGTGACGGGTTCCGGCAGCGCGGCTGTCAGCCGCGGCGGCACCCATGGCGAAAGCTGTGGCGGCGCAACCGGCTCGGGCTGTGATGCGGCCGCGGGCTCGGGCCGGGCGGCCGCCACGGGCTCCGGCTGCGGCAGCGCCGGGGCGAGGGCTCCGGCCATCGACCGCAGGGATTCGCCCGCCTCGGCGATCAGCATGCCGACCTGGTGCGCGACGAGGGGTTGCACCGCGTCGGGAATCGGATTGCGGGCCACATCGCCCTGCAATCGCAGCGTGTTGTAGGCGTTCACGCCGGATGCGATGCCGACCGGGACGCCGATCGCGAGGCTGCCGACGGTGCCGCCGATACTGCCGAGAATCGCGGCGCCCGTGAGGCATCCGGCCACGCCGCCGCCCGCCGCGCCCGCCAGCGCGGCCGAGAGCTCGCCGCCCAGCGCGCCGCCGATGGCGCCCAGGATGCAGCCGACGGCGAGGCCGGAGATGCCGCCGAGCAGCGCTCCGACGCTGACCGCCAGGCCGAACTGGGTGGCCACGGCGCTGTAGGCGTCATTGATGTCCTTCTGCCGCTGCACCGGATCCTGTTGCACGCGCGGCTGTCCCGGCTGATCGGACGGCGGCGCGGGATCGTCGATATCGCGCACCGCGATCGGGACGCCGGCCGGGGCCTTGCAGACCGGATCCGGCAGATCCGCCGCCTGCTGGAACTTCTGCTCCTGCCAGTCCGGCGAGTTCTTCGGCGGCAGCTGGGAAATGGGCACGGTGCCCAGCGGGCAGGGCACGGCGGCATTGGGCCACAACGCCATCGGTGAGCCGAGGGTGAGGGTATTGCCCATCACGTATCGGCCCTGATTGTCGAGGACCTGGAAGTTGTTGAGCGGCACCACCCGTCGTTCGCCGCCCGGGCCGGGTTGCAGCGGGTCGGGCCCGGTGCCGGGCGCCTGCACGACCAGGCTGCCGATGGGCGTGGTCAGGTAGGCGGACATATCGGTGAGGTCGCCGGTGTAGACGACGCCCTGCATGACGCCGACGGTCACGCGCGACAGCCCTTCCCGCAGCGCCTGCTCGTGCGGTGTCAGGTCCTGCAGCTGTTCCGGATTCGGCGGCTGCACCTCGCGGCCGAAGGGCACGTGGTGCAGGGTGCGGCGATCCTCGCCGAGGATGAGCTCGCCGGTGCGGCGATCGCGCAGCTGATAGTGGTTGTTGCCGATCAGGCTCACCTCGACGTCCGGGCCGTAGATGGTGGACAGGTGGCGGTAGGCATTGCTGCGCAGGTAGATATTGGGGACCAGCTCCATATCGTCCTCACCGCACAGCGGGTCGCGCGGCGGAATCGGGCCGAGCGGGTCGTCGGCGTCCGGGAGCGGCGGGCAGCTGAGCAGCGCGGGTTCGGGCTCGTCGGAGCCCAGCACCACGGGCGGGCCGGAATCCGGGGTCTGGACATCCAGCGGTGTCGCGTAGGCGGTGACCGCGGTGGTGAGCGCGGTCGCGGCGGCGATGAGGACGGTCGCGGTGACAGAGGCGATTCTCAACGGAACCTCGCAATCCAAAACGCAACGGGCGGTAGCGGGCGGAGCGAACTGAGGGATTTCCGGAGCGCGATCTCGGGGTCAGGCTAACAATCCGGCGGCGGAATCGGCGGCAGGCCACCGCCGTGGCGCGTGGCATCGGCCCTGGTCACCGCGCTTGCGCGGGCGTGCAACAGCGGTGCAAGGGGCGTGCAAGATCAGGGGCGCACAGTTCTCGGCATGACTTCTTACCCACCTGCTGAGCCCCTGGCCATCGAGGCGGACGGGCTGGTCAAGGTCTTCGGGGAGCAGCGGGCTGTCGACGGCGTCAGCCTCGCGGTGCCGCGGGGGGCCGTGTACGGCGTGCTCGGGCCCAACGGCGCCGGCAAGACCACCACCATCCGCATGCTCGCCACGCTGCTGCGGCCCGACGGCGGCAGCGCCCGCATCTTCGGCCGCGACGTGGTCGCCGAGCCGACCGCGGTGCGCTCGCTGATCGGCGTGACCGGGCAGTACGCCTCGGTCGACGAAAAGCTCTCGGCCACCGAGAACCTCATTATCTTCTCGCGCCTGCTGGGCCTGTCCAAGGCCGACGCCCGGCGCAAGGCGGCCGAGCTGCTGGAGGAGTTCGGGCTGACCGAGGCCGCCGACAAGGCCCTGGAGAACTTCTCCGGCGGTATGCGGCGGCGGCTGGATCTGGCCGCCAGCCTCATCGCGCACCCGCCGCTGCTGTTCCTGGACGAGCCCACCACCGGTCTGGATCCGCGCACCCGCGCCCAGATGTGGGAGACCATCCGGCGACTGGTGCGGGAGGGTTCGACGGTCCTGCTCACCACGCAGTATCTGGACGAGGCCGATCAGCTGGCGGACCGGATCGCGGTCATCGATCGCGGCAAGGTCATCGCCGACGGCACCTCCGACGAACTGAAGGGTTCGGTCGGGCTGTCGGCCCTGCAGCTGACCCTCGCCGATCGGGCCCGCATCGAGGAGGCGCGAATCCTGGTGGGCGAGTACCTGTCCCGCGCCGAGGGCAAGGTCGTGGAGGCGAGCATCAGCCCCGAGGCCGGCCGCATCACCGCTCCCCTGCCCGATCCGACCATCACCACCGACATCCTGATCCGGTTGCGCGAGCACGACATCCGGGTCGACGAGATCAATGTCGCCAAGCCCAGCCTGGACGAGGTGTTCTTCGCCCTGACCGGCCACGGCGCGGACGACGAGAACGACAACACCGAGAGGAGCGCGGCATGACCACCACCGTCGCCGCACCCGCGGCGGGCCGGCATGCGGCCGCCGCACCGATTCCCCAGGTCTCCAATCACATTCCGCTGCGGCAGACCGTCGCCAACTCGCTGACGATGGCTTACCGCGGCCTGCTGAAGATCAAGCACAATCCGGAACAGCTGTTCGACGTCACCATCCAGCCGATTCTGTTCACGGCCTTGTTCGCCTACATCTTCGGCGGCGCCATCGGCGGCAGCGTGCAGAACTATCTGCCGGTGCTGATCCCGGGCATTCTGGTGCAGACCGTGGTGCTCACCTCGATCGTCACCGGCACCCAGCTGCGCGAGGATATGGACAAGGGCGTCTTCGACCGCTTCAAATCCCTGCCCATCGCCCGTATTTCGGCGCTGGCCGGAGCGCTCATCGCCGATATGGTGCGCTACGCCATCGCCACCGTGCTGACCGTGATCGTCGGTCTCGCCATCGGCTACCGCCCCGAGGGCGGCGCGCTCGGCGTGCTGGCCGCCGGCCTGGTGGTCGTGGTGTGCTCCTTCGCCGTCAGCTGGATCTGGGCGCTGGTCGGCGTGACCGGGAAGAGCGCCGCCGGCGTGCAGGGCATCTCCATGATGGTGATGTTCCCGCTCACCTTCATGTCCGGCGCCTTCGCACTGGTGTCCACCATGCCGGGCTGGATGCAGGCGATCAACCACGTGAACCCGGTGTACTACATGGTCAATGCCTGCCGGGCGCTCATGAACGGCGTCGGCGTCACCGTCGATCTGGGCTGGTCGCTGATCGGCTCGGTCGTGGTCATCGCCATCTTCGCGCCGCTCACGGTGCGGGCCTACATGCGCCGCGCCTGAGTGACATCGGCAACCCGCCGGAGGGAAGCCCGACCCCGGGAAACCGGGGGCGGGCTTCCTGTCGTCCGGATCGGCCGCTCAGTGGGTTTCGTGGAATTCGCGGAGCAGAGCCATGATTCGCTCCGCGGCCGGTTTGCGGCCCAGCCGTGCCACCGCCTTCCGAGCCGCGGCCATGCGCTCCGCGCCCACCACCGCACGATGCAGGTCGTAGTGGCGTTCCAGTCGCATGGACGGATAATCCTGGCGGGCAACCGTTCTCGGCGCGAGGGCCAGCAGCTCCAGTGCCGCGTCCCGATTTTCGCCGATAGCCAGCAGATAGGTGCCGAGCGCGCACGCCACCCCGCCGATCTGGGGCAGGTCCCAGTACTGGGCCAGGCGCGGGATCGCGACCTCCACCAACTGCCGGACCAGCTTGTGCACCTCGTCGGCGCGGTCGTACAGGATGTGCGCGTCGACCACCACGGCGCCGAACATGACATCGCCCGGGCCGGGCGCCAGCGTGCCGTGCGGCCAGCGGATCTGGGCCAGCGCCTGCCAGTAGCGGCGCAGGCCGGAATCGATATCGCCTTCCGCCAGTTCGATTTCCGCCAGTCCCGCCATGACCGCGGCCCGCCGGTGATTGGGCTCGATCCCCACGTAGTTCCCGGTGGGCGACAGGCCGACCACGCCCAGCGCAGGCTCGAGTTCGCGGCGGGCCTGCGCCGTGTCACCCATGCCGGTCAATGACAGCGCGAGCAGGCTGCGGATCTCGACCGACTCCTCGTAGGCCCGCAATTGGTGCAGCAGGTGGGCCGAACGCCGGTAGAAGCCAACCGATTCGGCGTAGCGCGCCGTCTGCCCGTACAGGCTGCCCAGGTGCTGCGACACCATGGCCGTGCCCCAGGTGTCCCCGTCCGCCCCGGATGCCAAGGCGCGCACCGCGTCCCGGATGGAACCGTGCACATCGCCGGCGTTCTCGCGCAGATTGGCGCGCAGCAGCAGCGCCGTCACCCGGGTGCGCTGATCGGCGGACCGCGTCCCGTCCCCGAGCCGGCGCGCCAGCACCGGCCCGCCCGCGCGCATGGGCAACGTCGCCAGTTCGCCCACATAGCGGAACACCGGCGTGAGCGGATCACCCGAACGCAGCATCCGCCGGATCCGCGCCCGGACGATGCCCACCGAGCGCACGCTGTCGTTCATGTACAGCAGATGCAGTGCCACCACCAGCTGACCGAACAGCTGCAGATCGGCCTGAATTTCGGTGAGCGGGCCGGAACGCAGCGGCAGGGCGAGGTAGCGGGGCGCCCAGTTGATCAATTCCATGTGCGCGCCGCGGATCACCCACAGCCCGGCCAGCACCGGGAACACCGTGTGCGCGGTCTCGATGTCCTTGTGGTCGACCGCATAGCGCAGGACGGCGACGAGATTGTCGAGTTCGGCCGCGGTGGACAGCACCGCAAGCACTTGATCATCGGTCGGATACCGGCACGCGGTCTCGAGGGCGAAGGTGGTGGCCCACACCGACATCCGTTCCATCACGCGATCGGCCTCGCCGGTGGACTCGAGTTGCTCCTCACCGTATTCGCGGACCGTCTCCAGCATTCGGTAGCGGGTGTCCTCGCCCGCGATGTCGGGCTCCAGCACGGTCAGCAGCGACTGGCCCACCAGTCCGTCGATAGCCGTTGCGGCATCGGTGATCTCGGGTCCGGCGATGACGGTCTCGGCGGCCCGCAGGGTGAATCCGGCCGGGAATCGGCACAACCGGCGCAGCGCAACCCGCTGCTCGGCATCGAGCAGATTCCAGCTCCATTCGATCACCGCGTGCAGGGTGCGATGCCGCTGCGGTGAACTGCGATCCCCGCTGCGCAGCAGGGCGAATCGATGTTCGAGCCGGGATTCGATCTCCTCCACGCTCATGGTCCGCACCCGCGCCGCCGCCAGTTCGATGGCCAGCGGCAGACCGTCGAGGGTGTGACACAGCCGCGCCACCACCTCCGGATCCAGCCGCACCGACGGCCGCACCGCCCGCGCCCGCGCCGCGAACAACTCGGTCGCGGGCGATCCATCGGGATCAATGGCCAACGGCGGCAATGGATACACCGCCTCGGCGGTGATCTCCAGCGGCGCCCGGCTGGTGGTGAGAATGGTCAGCTGATCGCTGACCCCCACCAGATCGGCCACCACCTCCGCCACCGCTTCGACGAGATGTTCACAGTTGTCCAGAATCAACAGCATGGGCCGCGACGACAAGGCATCCCGCAACCGCTGCCGCGAGACCTGCGTCCGCACCGGCCGCAGCACAGTGGTCTCCCGGCTCAGCTCACCCACCCCGAGCACGGCCGCGATCGCCGCCTCCACCTCGAGCCGAGTCCCCTCCAACCCGCCCGCATCCGGCCGCACCGACGCCAATTCCACCAGCGCCACCGACTTCTTGTGTGCGACCCGCGCCCCCAATTCATTGGCCACCCGCGTCTTCCCGGTCCCGCCGGGCCCGAGCACCGTCGTCACCCGCGAGTTCCGCAGCAACGCTTCCAGCGCATCGAGATCCTCTTCTCGCCCCAGCAGCGGATTCGGCGCCGCCCGCAACCCCACTGCCCACGGCCCCGACGAGCTCGCCGCCCCGGTCGGCGAATCGCTCTCACCGGCCTGGTGCTGCTCCACACCGCCCGCGCCCTGCGGATAGCCTGTTTCCGCTCGGGTACCCGCCCCGGCGGCGTGCTCGGCATTCGTCGCGGGGACCGGTCCCGCCGGGTGATCCGGGCCGACAGGATCCCGTGGTGTGATCCCGCGCCGGTTCGGCTGGGTACCCGGTAGCGGCTCGCCGCGCAGGATCGCGGTGTTCAGGGCGACCAGGGCGGGGCCCGGGTCCGCGCCGAGCTGTTCCAGCAGGCGGGTGCGGAGGGTGGCGAAGACGTCCAGGGCCTCGTTGGTGCGGCCGGAGGCGGCGAGCACTCGCATGAGAGTCGCGTGGGCGGGTTCGTCCAGGGGGTGCGCGGTCACGGCGCGGCGGGCCAGGTCGAGGGCTCCGGGGAGATCGCCACCGGCTTCGCGGGCGGCGAGGTCCAAGGTGTCGAGCGCTTGGAGGCGGGCGGTGGCGAGCTGCGTCAGTTCGTCCGCGACCGCTCCGGGCGGGAGATCGGCGGCGGGCTCGCCGCGCCACAGCGAGCGGGCGGCCGTGATCAGCGCCAGGCAGGTGTCATCGTCACCGGCGGTGTGGGCTTGGCGCGCTTGCTCTTCCAGCTGTTTGGCCAGGGTCAGGTCGACCTGGTCGGGGGCGAGCATGAGGCGGTAACCGGCGGGACCGATCTCCAGGACGCCGTCGGGGAGGGCGGCGCGCAGGCGGGAGACCTGGGTGTGCAGGGCGTTCATCGGGGCGCGGGGCGGGTCCTCGCCCCAGATGTCGTCGATGAGGGCCTGGGCGCTGCGGCTGCGGCCGGGGTGCAGGGCGAGGGCGGCGACCAGGAGGCGGGAGCGGGTTCCGGGTACGGGTGTGAGCGCGCCGTCGCGGCGCAGGGCGATCTCGCCGAGGAGGGCCACGAGGACCGGATCGCCTGCGGCGAGGCGGGCGCTACCGCTGCTGGAGCTGCCTGTTCGCGAATACATTCCTCGCCAATCGTAGGTGAGCGGTGCGGGCACTGCCGGATTCGCCGGTTCCGGCGGCGCGGTCGCATACGCTTTGTGCATGGCCGAATTCGACATCCACCGGGAAACGGTCATCAAGGCCGAACCGGAGCAGGTCCAAGCCCTCATCGACGACTTCCACCAGTGGCGGAAGTGGTCGCCGTGGGAGGACACGGACCCGAATATGGAGCGCGTCTACAGTGGGGCCGATCGAGGCATCGGCGCACGTTATTTTTGGAGCGGCAATCGCAAGGCCGGGCGCGGCGATATGGAGATCACCTCCGCCACGCACGACGCCATCGGGATCAAACTGCATTTCGAGAAGCCGTGGCGGGCCACCAATCAGGTCACCTTCGAATTCCGGCCGGAGGCCGGCGGGACCGAGGTCACCTGGCGCATGACCGGCCAGCAGACCGGCGCCCAAGCCTTGTTCGGCAAGCTCGTCCCCATGGACAAGCTGGTGGGCAAGGACTTCGAGAAGGGCCTGGCGCAGTTGAAGGCCGCCGCGGAATCCTGAGCCGGTGGTCGCGTCGGTGCCGGGGCGCGGCTCCTGAGCGTGCCCCCGCACCGAGCCGCGCATTAGGCTGCCGTCATGGCTACAGCTGCACAGTGGATCGAGGGCGCTCGGCCGCGCACACTTCCGAATGCGATCGCCCCGGTCCTGGTGGGGACGGGGGCGGCCGCATCGATCGATGGCGCGGTCTGGTGGAAAGCGGTGCTGTGCCTGCTGCTTTCGCTGTCCCTCATTATCGGCGTGAACTACGCCAACGACTACTCCGACGGTATTCGCGGCACCGATGACGAGCGGGTCGGCCCGCTGCGCCTGGTCGGTTCCAAGCTGGCCAGTCCGGCCGCGGTGCGCAATGCCGCCATCGGCTGCCTGGCGCTGGGCGCGGTGATCGGGCTGGTTCTGACCGCCACCTCCGCCTGGTGGCTGCTGCTGGTGGGCGCGGCCTGCCTGGCCGGGGCCTGGTTCTACACCGGCGGCCGGAACCCGTACGGGTACAGCGGTTTCGGTGAGATCGCGGTGTTCGTGTTCTTCGGTCTGGTGGCGGTGCTCGGCACCCAGTACGTGCAGGCCGGGAAGGTCGACTGGGCGGGCCTGGTGTGCGCCATTGCGGTCGGTTCGTTCTCCAGCGCGGTGCTGGTCACCAATAATCTGCGCGATATCCCGACCGACAGCGTGTCCGGCAAGACCACCCTGGCCGTGCGCCTCGGCGACAGCCGCACGCGCACACTGCATCTGGCGCTGATCATGATCCCGTACGCGGCCACGCTGACCCTGGCCGCCCGCACCCCGTGGGCGCTGGCCGGGCTGGTGGCGCTGCCGCTCGCCATCAAGGCGAACGAACCGGTGCGCACCGGCAAGAACGGGCCGGGTCTGATTCCCGCCCTCGCCGGTACGGGCCTGGCGCTGCTGGTGTGGTCGATCGCCACGGGTGCAGCGCTCGCAATCGGTTAGGCCTTCTCCGGAACGAGCACTCCCAGCACCCAGTTCACGATGGAGATGATGATGCCGCCGAACACGGCCGCCCAGAATCCGTCCACGTGCAACTGGTAGCTGGTGGTCTCGGTGATCACCGAGGTCAGCCACAGCATGAGCGCGTTGATGACCAGGAGGAACAGGCCCAGGGTCACGATCACCAGCGGCAGCGACAGCAGTTGCACGATGGGCTTCACCAGGGCGTTCACAATGGTGAAGATCACCGCCGCGACCGCGATGACAATGAGCTTGCCGGTGGTGGCGTCCTGATCCTCGGGGGCCTTGATGGTGATCCCGTCGACCCACTCGGACGCCAGCCAGATGGCGACACCGGTGATAAGCAGACGAAGTATGAGCGTCATGGCCTCGATCGTAGGGTGAGATCGAGTTCCCGGCCGGGCAGCACACACCCCGATCCGGGTTCAGGCCGCGCGATCGAGGTGCGCCGAGACCGCCGCCCGCAGGCCCTGCACCGCGGACTCGTCGCCGAGCAGCGTGCGGGTGGCCGGATTGGGCGCGCGCAGGATGGCGAGCACGATATGCCCGGCCCCGATGCCATTGTCCTTGCGGGCGAGGGCCTCGCGCAGGGACAGCTCCAGGATCTTCTTGGCGTCCCGGCTGAACGGAATGTGCCCGAAGCTCATGCCTTTGGCATTGCGGAAGAAGCCGCGCCGCGATTCCGGGGCGGGCACCGCGCGGTCGAGGGCGTCCTCGCCGAAGGTCGCCTCCAGGCTTTCCCGCACGGCGTCGAGGTCGATGCCGATGGAGCGCAGCGCCTCCGCGTCCTCCTGTCCGAGGGGTTCGCCGGTCCGCTTGCGCGCCAGCGTTTCCCGTACGCCGGCGGCCGTCAGCCCGTGTTCGCCGAGCAGGGCCGTCAAGCCCGTGTCGGGCGCGGCCAGCACGCCCAGCAGCACGTGTTCGACGTCGATGGACGGCGCACGCAGCTCGCGAGCCTCTTCCTGTGCGCCCACCACGGCGAATTTGGCTGCCTTGTCGAATCGTTCGAACATCAGCGGATACCGCCCTTCCGGTTGTACTTCTGGTGGACCGCCTGCCTGCTGACCTCGAGCGCGTCCGCGATGGCCTGCCAGGACCAGCCCTGATTCCGGGCATTGGTGACCTGAATGGCCTCGAGCCGCTCGAGCAGCCGGCGTAGCGCCAGGACCGCGCGCAGTCCGACCTGCGGGTCGGGGCTGCCCGCGGCGGCCGCCAGAGTCGTTGCTTCACTCATGAATGTCAATTTACGTTGACATGCGGGGTGCGTCAACGAAAATTGACACGATCGGAAGGGCGTTCGCCGTCGGCGGAAGAATCAGCCCAGGGGCACGAAGGGCGCGTAATCGCGAACGTGGCCATCGGCCCAGCCCCACAGCGTGTCGGGGTCGACCGGGACGCCGCCCTGCAACCGCAGCCGCCAGCCGCCCGCTTCCTTCTCCCAGATATCCCCGTCGCGATCCCGATACAGACCGAAGGCCGCCGGCTCCCACGGGTTCGCGAGCTCGCCCCGCTGCGTCCGCCGGGCCACGCCGCCGCCCGCGGGAATCACCCACGGCCCCACCGTGATATTGACACCGACGACCGATCGCGGATGCTGACCCAACTCGACTCCTGATTTGTTGTTGTTTCAAACTATTGGAGCAGAACCAGTTACCGCGCACCTCCTCGTCGCACGACCGTGCGTGGGTCGGTGGGCAACCGCGCTTGTACTTAACAGCTATACAGGTAAGGTCACCCTAAATAATGGATGGAGTTCCCACGTTCGGCGAGTACATTCGCCAGCGCCGCACGACCGCCAACCTCACCCGCCCGCAGCTCGCATGGCTCGCCAACCTCTCCGTCCCCTATCTGACGAAGATCGAAGGCGGCGCGACCCCCTCCCGGCGCGTCATCGAATCCCTGAGCGACGCACTGAAACTGCAGCCCGCCGAATTCGAGTACGCGCTCATCCTGGCCGAGGGCCCGGCGCCGCAGGTCGAACTCGATCACCCCACCGCCGCCGACCTCGAGTATCTGAACCTGCTGAACCCCAAGCCGGCGACCTACGTCTCGGCACTGCTGGACATCCTGGCCGTCAATTCCTCTTATACGGAGGTCTTCCCACAGCTGGATCCGGGAGTCAACGCCCTCGAGTGGATCTTCCTCAACCCGATCGCCCGCACGGTCCTGCTCGACTGGACCGGCGAGGCGAGCGTGGCCGTGAGCTGGTTCCGGCTCCAGATCGCGCGCACCGGCAATGAGGAGCGGGCGCGGGAGATCATCGACGCCTGCCTGGTGAGCCCGGAATTCCGGGCGGCCTGGCAGAGCGATTCCGTGGTCTCCAGCCGGGACAACCCGACCACGCTGGTGCGCGATCCGAAGACGCTGGCCATCCGGGAGCTGCGAGTGAACAACTGGCGCGCCTCGGGATTGCAGTCCTGGTCGCTGTATCTGGCCACGAGTGTCGATCAGTCGACGGCGATAACGCGCCCGGTGGTGCGGGAACGGCCCGCAGTGTCAAGCCCCGTAAACACATCGGGAGATGCGCGCCGGCGGCCGCGCGGCAACGCGGCGGCGGAGGATCCGACGCCGACGAAACCACTTCAGCAAATTAATAGCAAACAATTGGGTGGGTGATCATTAGTTCTCACCCCATCGCCACGCCGTGCGGAAACTAGCCCGACCAAGTACCGGTAGCGATGAATTCGGCAATGATCGACTCGGGTTCCGCCAGGCTCAGCCCCTGACCGGCAACCCATTCGTCATTGAAATAGGTTCCGGCATAACGGTCCCCGCCATCGCACAGCATGGTCACCACGCTGCCCGTGCGGCCCTCCGCAATCATGTCGGCAATCAGGGCAAATGCTCCCCACAGGTTGGTGCCGGTGGACCCGCCGACCCGGCGGCCCAGCACCCGCGAGGCATGCCGCGCGGCCGCGATCGAGGCGGCGTCGGGCACCTCGAGCATGCAGTCGACCACCTGGCCGACGAACGAGGGCTCCACCCGCGGGCGGCCGATTCCCTCGATCCGCGAAGGCATTCCGGTCTGATAGCCGGCGTCGGCCAGCTCGTAGCCGCCATAGAAGGCCGAATTCTCCGGATCCACCACGGCCAGCCGGGTGGCGTGCCGCTTGTAGCGGATGTACCGGCCGATGGTGGCGCTGGTACCGCCCGTACCAGCGCCGACGACGATCCACTCCGGCACCGGATGGGTTTCCAAAGCCAGCTGCTGGAAGATGGATTCGGCGATATTGTTGTTGCCCCGCCAGTCGGTGGCCCGCTCGGCGTGGGTGAACTGGTCCATATAGTGGCCGCCGCATTCGGCCGCCAAACGCGCTGCCTCCGTATAGATGTCCGGCGCCTTGTCGACCAGATGACAACGCCCGCCCTGCGCCTCGATGAGCGCGAGCTTCTCCGGGGAGGTCTTGGCCGGTACGACGGCCACGAAGTCCAGGCCCAGCAGTTTCGCGAAGTACGCCTCGCTGATGGCGGTGGAACCGGACGAAGCCTCCACCACGGTGGTGCCTTCCGTGACCCAGCCGTTACAGATCGCGTACAGGAACAGTGATCTCGCCAGGCGGTGCTTGAGACTGCCTGTGATGTGGGTGGATTCGTCCTTGAGATAGAGCTGGATACCCCACTCGTCGGGGAGCGGGTAGCGCAACAGGTGAGTATCCGCGCTGCGCTGGGTGTCGGCGTCGATCAGCCGGACGGCATTGTCGACCCAGTCGCGGGGAGTGGAGCGATCGCAGCGCTTCACGCGTCACCTCCTTGCAGACGTTTCCGCAGTTCCTCGCGGTCCGCGCGGCGCTTGGCGTCGACCACGGCAATGTCCTTGTTCACCTGCGTACGAAGCTTTTTGAACAGCACCAGCGACAGCGGCATGGCGATGAGCAGCGCGAACAACAGCGCCACAATGAGCGGAACGGCCACGTTCACCGCGGCGGCCACGCCCATGATGATGGCCGCGATGACGGCGACCAGGGCGAGCCGGGCGAGGGTGTAGAGGGCCATATCGCGGGCCAGGCGGCGGCCCGCACCATCGGGCCGGGGTGCGTCACTCACGCCGACAGCCTAGGTGACGGCGATTCGGGCATTCCCCGCACCCTCTCCAGAAAAGTCGCTGAATGTTCGCTACGGCGGCTGTTTTAGTGAGGGTAAACACAGTACGGATATCCGTTTTGTCTATTACTTCCTCTTTACCAAATCGAGACTGTTCGAACACCAGGGGGTAGCAGTGCAACGATGTCGCTACTGATGAGGGATCTGTCGAAACGGAAAGGTTTGCGAATGACTGCGTTCACCGCGGCGAGCCGCGTCGTAATGGGTTCCGTCAACGGCCAGGACACCCTGCTCACCCCCGGCCAGGTGGCAGCCCTGTTCCATGTTGATCCGAAGACCGTGACCCGCTGGGCACACGCAGGACGCCTCGGCTCCCTGCGTACTCCGGGCGGGCACCGCCGATTCCGCGAATCCGAAGTCATGCAGTTGCTCAAGTCCCTCACCACCGAGGCGACCCGCGTGTAACCCCCATTTCAAGTTCTACGGTGCCGCGGGTACGGACACGGATTACCCTCGTTGGCAGGAGGTGAGCGACGTGACGTACCTGTTGGCACTCATCGCGATCGTGGCAGTCGCGGTGCTGTGCTGGAAGGCTTTCGGACCTCAGCGACCGACCGGCAGCGGGTCAGCATCCCCCCGCCGGAATCGCGTTATCGGTCCCGAGGACGATCCGGATTTCCTGCGCAAGCTCTCTCGTGAGCATCGCGACGGCGAATCCAGCCAGAACTGAAACGCTCGCCTACCGGCGGCAGATGTGAGACGTCCCCCTTACCCGCTCGACCGCGGGTGCAGGGGGACGTTCTCGTTTAAGAAACCGACCGGACTGGTTTTTCCGGGCGCATACTGAGATCGCCCATACGCGCGACCGAAAGGTACAGCTCGATGGAAAAGCCGAATCTCTCCCAGGACGCCCGCCGCAAGCAGGGCCATCAGCACGCCGCCACCCGTCGCGACGACCGCCGCGAAACCGAAGCCGCCCGCCTCGCCTCCGGGACCGGCCCGCCACCGGATCCGGAAATCGAACCCATGCAGGCGCGGGTGGCCCAGGACCAGGACACCGCCAATCGGAAGTGGGATCGCTCGCGCGCGACCCTGGAGACCCGGGAGGCGATCAAACTGGCCAATGCCGACCTCGGCCTCGATCCGCTCTGAGCCCCTCCGACCCGAATCCCCGCGGACATGGGCCCGCGGGGATTTCCGTGTGCGGGGCCGTCAGCGGATCCGGGTCGAGACCGACTCGTACCCGCCGCCGCCCGGGTAGACCCAGGCGCCGGACAGGGTGTCGCCATCGGCGCTGAAGGTGCCCTTGTAGTAGGCGGGCGACCCCTTCTCCCCGCCCCAGATGGTCAGGGTGTCGCCGTCGATCTCGTAGACGTAGTCGAAGGTATTGCCCTGATTGTCGTAATACCGCGACTTGATGTCCGCCCCGGCCTGCTCCGCGCCGAACGGCTTCTCGTGGCCGATGACCTCGAGCCCCGTGACGGCCTGGCCGTACTGCTCGAGGTCGATGTCCTGAAGCAGGAATCGCTCCCCCTCCAGCCACCGGTAGGTCACGGTCCCCTCCGCTCCCCCGGCGACTTTCCAGGTGCCGACCAGGCGGTTCAACTCTTTGACGTCAGACATATTCTGTTCCTTTCGTGCTGCCGGACGTCTGTAAGACCCCGGCCCGCAGGAAAAGGAATCGCTGCCGCCCGAGTTTTTCTAGAGGCTCGGCTCCAGCCCGAACGCCGGCAGCAACTCCGGCCCGAACGTCGTGATCTCCACGATCAACCCGTCCGCCAGCCGCAGTACATCGATGTTCACCGCGCTGAACCGGTCCTCCCCCGGCCGCCGCACATAATTCGCGACGGCCGGCTGCCGATTCGCCCCGATCTCCACCGTCCGCCATTCCCCCCAGGCGTCCGCCCCCACCAGCGCCCGCTCCCACATGGCGATGATCGCCGCCCGCCCCGCGAACAGCAGATTCGCCGGCGGCATGGCCTGCCGCGCATCCTCCCGCAACAGCGCCGCCAGCTCCCCCACATCCGCCCGCTGCGATGCCTCCACATACCGCCGCAAAATCTCCCGATCCCCCTTGTCCGGCTCCCCCACCGGCCCCCACTCCCCCCGATCCGCCGGCAGATTCCCCCGCATCGTCTCCCGAGCCCGCTGCAACGCACTCTTCACCGCCGCCACCGACATCTCCAACGCCCCCGCCGTCTCCTCCGCCGGCCACCCCAGCACATCCCGCAATATCAGCACCGCCCGCTGCTTCACCGGAAGATGTTGAATAGCAGCCAAAAACGCCAGCTCAATAGTCTCCCGAGCAATAACGGCAGCCTCCGGCGACCCCTCCGCCGCATCCAGCACCCGATCCGGAATCGGCTCCAGCCAAGTAACTTCCGCAGTCGCCGCCCGCGCACCCCCACCCAGCACATCCTCGGTCACTGCCACCTCCCGCCCCCGAACCCGCAAAAGATCCAGGCACACATTGGTAGCAATCCGATACAACCAAGCCTTGAACGACGCCAGCCCGGCATAGCTCTCCCGACTCCGCCACGCCCGAAGCATCACTTCCTGAACAGCATCCTCCGCCTCGGTGAACGACCCCAGCATCCGATAGCAATGCACCAGAAGCTCATGCCGATGCCGCCCCGCCAACTCCGAAAACTCGGTCCGGTCCACGAACGCAGCTTAACTTTCCATCGAGCTGCCACCACCGACCTCCGGGCACCGTCCGAGATATGGCTGCACCAATCGACGGCAGCCCCTGCCCAGCACCTATTGGACAAAGGTCGGTGCATTCACCTTCGAAGATCCCGACAACTGGCGAATAGTCCTGGTGCCGACCCCGGGCAAATTGGATAGGTAGGACAGTATTTCGGCGGACTGCCAGCGGTGTGATTCACGCAAGCCCGCCGCCAGCATGGCTAGGTACCGGTATGACGGCTCTCTCAGTTCGACCGCCGCAGGAGGCCCCGGCGCCGTGCAGGTCAGGACTGGGAATCCATCCAGATCCCCTATGTACAGCAAAGTTTCGTAAGCGCCGGGACCGAGCTGCAAGGTACCTCTTGCGATCACCTCGGCCGGATCCAGATCGGGACGGTCATCCAGTTCATCAAGGACTGTGGGGGTTCGCGGTGGCCTTTCGGAGATTCGTGCTTACGACGGAGAGCCCGCCGACGATGACCTGGGTGTCGAGGCCGATGACCAGCCAGGAGGGGTTGCATTGCGCTACAAGCCAACGGCATTGGGGTATCTGAACGTTGACGTGTCCGGGATCGGGCGGCTCTGGGACGAGAGCCGGATTCGGGAGCTTGCGGAGGGGCTCGGGTATGACTTCGCCGGGATGGTCATCTTCGATCCGAGGGCGTTACGGCCACCGTTGGCAAAGCTAAAGGCATTAGCGACCAGGCTCGATGCGGAGGCGGTGATCGTGCCCGGAGTCGAGCACTTCGAGGGCGGGCGGGTGCCCGCGTCGCTGGTCGAGCAGGTCGACGTGATCACCGTGAGCCCGGAGCAGACGCATGCGCGGCGGGGAATGCCTTTGTCCGGCGACAGATTCCAGGTGTAGCGTGGTGGGCGTGCAGCGCGCTCATGTCACTACGACGCCGGACTACGTCCCGGCGCGCTGAACTGTGTTCTGATCGAAGCCCCGGGCGAGTGCCCGGGGCTTTTTCGCGTGGTCACTCGCCCTCGTTTGGGAGGAGAGACCTGTGTACGACCATCGGAAGCTGGGGCGGGAGCTCGGGTTGTTCGATACCGATCCGTTGATCGGTGCGGGATTGCCGTATTGGTTGCCGGATGGGGCCGTGGTGCGGCACAGCTTGGAGGAGTACATCCGGACCGCGGAGCGGCGGGCGGGGTATCGGCATGTGTATTCGCCGGTGCTGGGGAAGCGGGAGTTGTACGAGATCTCCGGGCATTGGGGGCATTACCGGGATGACATGTATCCGCCGATGGAGGTGGGGGCGGAGCAGGTGGTGTTGCGGCCCAGCCTGTGTCCGCATCATGCGGTGATGTATCGGTCTCGATCGCACAGCTATCGGGAGCTGCCGCTGCGCATGGCCGAGCTGGGGGCCATGTATCGGTCCGAATTGTCCGGGGCGCTGGGTGGTTTGACCCGGGTGCGGTGCATTCAGCTCAATGATGCGCACATCTTCTGCACCCCTGATCAGGTGGGTGACGAGGTGGCCGGGGCGCTGGCGATGATCGGTTCCGCGCACAGGGCGCTGGGTATCGAGGGAGCGCGGTACCGGCTTTCCTTGCCGGGACCCGATGGGAAATATGTTGCGGCGCCGGAGATGTGGCAGCGGGCCGGCAAGTTGCTGAGCGAGGCGCTCGATCGTGCCGGGATCGTCTACGAGGCGGTCGAAGGCGAGGCGGCCTTCTATGGGCCCAAGATCGATGTGCAGGTGCGCGATCATGCGGGCCGGGAATCCACCCTGTCCACCGTGCAGGTCGACTTCCATCAACCCGAGCAGTTCGACCTGCACTATGTCGGCGCCGACGGCGGGAAGCATCGTCCCGTCATGGTGCACCGCGCCATTATCGGCAGCGTCGAGCGGGCCGTCGCCCACCTGATCGAGCAGCACGGCGGGGCATTTCCCGCCTGGCTGGCGCCGGTTCAGGTGTCCGTGCTGCCGGTTTCCGAGGCCGAGGATGCTGCCGCCGCCGAGCTGCGGGACCGGTGCCTCGCCGCGGATCTCCGGGTGCAGGTGATCGGCGCGGAAGAGGGCAGCCTCGGTGCGCGGGTCCGGTCCGCGCGCCTGGTGCCGTACCAGTTCGTCGTCGGCCCGGCCGAGAGTGCGAATGGTGCTGTGGCGGTGCGGTTGCGGGACGGCCGGCGGTTGCCCGCTCAGCCCGCCGGGAACGCGATCGCGCGGATCCGGGCGCTGGTCGACGGCCACGAGACCCGGTTGTGGACCGACTGACTCCACGTACCGACGGCGGCGGGAGCGCCCGCCGCCTCCGGACTGGCTCGAATCTCATTCGGGTGAAAGAAGATTCGCTTCCACCCTGCGTAGCAGTCGCAGTAGTTCCGTGCGCTGTCGCTCGGAGAGTCCGCGAGTGGTGGCATCCTCCAACTCACCCCAGAGCTGCTCCACGCGAGGGCGCAACCGCGCGCCGTCCGCGGTCAGCGACACAATCATGGCCCGGCGGTCGTTCGGGTCCGGAGTGCGGGTGATCAAGCCGTCACGCTCCAGGGTCTTCACTTTGGCCGTGATGGTGGAGGGGTCGAGGCCGAGTGCCTTGCCGAGCTCGGCCTGCGATTGACCGTCCCGATCCCACAGCGCCATCAGCAGCAGCTCGGGTCCGGGCGTGAGTCCCTCCCCGCGCAACAGCCCGGCGGCGGTGGTCATGTGCGCTTTCGCGACGCGGGCGATCATATGGCTGATCGGCCCGTGCTCCGCCGAGGTCGACGGCAGATCGGACGCGGCCACCGGGCTCCTTCCCTGTCCACATACTTGGCGGGCCAAATATTACCGGCCCTGATCCTCGCCCCCGGGAATGCCGACGGGGGCGGCCCGGTTTGAATAGTTGGCATACCAAGTAATACTCTTGGCGCACCAACCAATCGGAGGAATCATGTCCCAGCCCGAGATCGAAGCCCTGTTCGGCCCGCTCACCGTGGGTGCGCTGGATCTGCCGAACCGCCTGGTCATGGCGCCCATGACCCGCAGCCGCGCCTATGGCGGGCTGGTCGGCGAGCTCACCGCGGAGTACTACGCCCAGCGCGCCGGCGCGGGTCTGATCGTCACCGAGGGCATCCAGCCGAGCGTGCTCGGCCAGGGATATATCCAGACCCCGGGTCTGCACGATGCCGAGCAGGTGGCGGCCTGGCGCAAGGTCACCGACGCCGTGCACGCGGCAGGCGGGCGGATCTTCGCTCAGCTCATGCACACCGGCCGGGTCGGCCATCCGGTTCTGTACCCGAATGGTGAACTGCCGCTGGGTCCTTCGCCGATCGCCTCGGGCGGGCGCCTGTTCACGCCGGAAGGCATGCTGGAGCACCCGGTTCCGCGTGAGATGACCCGCGACGATATCGCCGAGGTGATCCGCGAGCACGTCGATGCGGCGCGCAATGCGATCGACGCGGGCTTCGACGGCGTCGAATTGCACGGCGCCAACGGCTATCTCATCCACCAGTTCCTGGCCGACGGCAGCAATGTGCGCACCGACGAATACGGCGGCCCGATCGGCAACCGCATCCGGTTCGCCGTCGAGATCGTCTCCGCCGTCGCGGATGCCATCGGCGCGGAGCACACGGGCGTGCGCATCTCACCCGCGGTCACGCTCAATGGCGTCACCGAAAGCGATTCGGCGGAACTGTATCCCGCGCTGCTGCGCGCTCTCGCGCCGCTGCCGCTCGCCTATGTGCACGTCATGGAAATGGGCACCCGCGACCTGACCCGCCTCGTCCGCGCCACCTGGCCGGGCGTCCTGATCCTCAACCCGCACCCGGTCGACCCGAGCGCCCCGGCCACGCCCGAACTCGGCGCACAGGACCTCGATTCCGGTCTCGCCGACGCGATCTCACTCGGCTCCTACTGGCTGGCCAATCCGGACCTGCCGGCCCGCATCCGAGCCGGCGGCCCCTACAACGCCGCGGATCGCGCCACCTTCTACGGCGGCGACGAGCACGGCTACACCGATTACCCGACGCTGACCGAAGCGCCGGCCTGATCAGGCCGCGGCGATCGCCTCGATCTCGACCAGCCAATCGCTCACCAACGTTTGAGCGACGATCGTCGTGGTCGGAATGACACGGCCGTTCAACGCGGCCACCCGCGCCTTCATATTGGTTTCGGCATAGGCGGGATCACGCAGGTACGCGGTGGTCCGGACGATATTGTCGACGGTCATATCCGCCGCGGCGAGAATGCGGCGGATATTCGACCAGATCAGTTCGAGCTGTTCCTCCAGCGTCGCACCGGGCTTGCCCTGCTGGTCGAGCCCCATGGTGCCCGAGATGAACAGCAGCCGTCCGGCGCCGCGCACCTCGTGCGCATGGATGTAGTCATCGGTGGCGGGGTAGATCCCGTCGGCGGGGTTACGTGGCACGAGCTCCATCCCTCCGATCCTGCCACCCCGTGAAGAACCTTGGGCAGGAAAGCGTTTCGATGACTACGCCGAATCCGGCAGTCGCATCGCCGCGAGCCTGCCCGGATCCGCCACGATCTCGATGGCAGCGATCCGGTCATCGGCGACTCGGAAAGCCATGACGCCGCTCCCGCAACGAGATCCGATTCCCATCCGGATCCACCGCCTCGATCCGAATCCCGAATGGATATTCCTCCGGTTCGCCCTGCTCGAAAGTCACGCCACGCTCTCGGAATTCCTCGAAATCCTTCCGCAGGTTCTCCGACTCCAGAATGACCGGCCCCGGCGCCACTCCGGGCCCCGCACCGATCGGCTGCCCGGCCCCCGGCGCATGCGCCCAGAGAATGATCTCCACGGGCCCGCCCGCAACACCCACGGTCAGAAACCGCCCGTCCGGCCCCGGATAGTCGATCCGCTTCTCCAGTCCCAGCCCTTCGGTGTAGAACTTCAGCGCCCGGTCCTGATCGGTCACATAGATCGTCACGTACATAACGTCGGTCAGCATTGCCTTCTCCACTCCAAGCGTCGGTCCGACGACCCGCAACCCGGCCGTCATCCTTACGACGAGCAGCCGCCCGGGAAGGTAACGAATGCGACCTGTCCCGATCCACGCTGACCACTCGACATTCCCGCGCGTGCCGACGCCCTCGATTTGAAACATCATCGACCGGGAACTGGTGGCGGACCCTTCTCGGCGTTTGCCGCCATCAGTTCCCGGTCGATGTCGTTTCACATGCTGGCGGGGACTCTGGAACCCGACCAATCCGGGATCCGGGCAGGAGGTTTCGCGATTATCCGGTTACTCCGAGAGGTGGCGGCGTTACGCTGATCGGGTGGCCGAGGATCGCGGTAGGCGCGAGGATCCACCCTGTTCGGACCCGCTGACGGTGGCCGAATTCATCAGCCTACGAGCTGAGATCGTCAAGCTCATCGAGTTGCAGACGCAGTTGATCTCGCTGTCCGTGATCGCGGTGGGTGCGGTGCTCGGTGTCGCAGTGCAGACCAAGAGCGCGAGCCTGGCATTCGTCTTCCCGCTGCTGGCGATCATTCTGGGCATATCGTGGCTCAACCACGCGCACGCCATCCACCGGTACGCCGCCTACCTCGGCCGGCATTTGGAGACACGCTTCGGCGAAGAGGTGCTGGGCTGGGAGAAGTTCGTCCGGCAGCACCCGATCCGGTTCGGCGTCATCGGGTATTGGGGCCTGCGCGCAGTGTTCATGGCGAGCTCACTGGCGGCCAGCGTGATCGGCTGGACGCTGGTCGAGAACCGCCCGGCACCGCTGGTGCTCGGCGCGGTCTCCACCCTGATCACCGTCGGGACGTTCGTGTTGTTTCTGGTGTGGCAGGAAGATTCGCCGGAGAACCGCCGCTAGGTGAGGCCGGCCCGTACCCCCACGGGCTCGACTCAGTGGTGAGTTCCGTGGTCGGCACGGATGTGGTCGAGGCGGCCCCTGCCTAGCGTTATGAGCATGGAAATCAACGCGAACATCAGCACCGGCATCAACATTCAGCTCGAGGTGGCCGATCCCCAGGCCGCCGCCGCGATCTATGAGGCCGCGTTCGGACTGGGTGACCGGCTCGGGTTCCGGGCCTCGCAGGCGCCGACGACCGGATTCCGTGGATATATCCTGTCGCTGGTGGTATCGCAGCCTTCGACCGTCGACAGCCTCGTCGGTACCGCGGTCGACGCGGGCTTCACCGTCCTGAAGCCCGCGAAGAAGAGCTTGTGGGGTTACAGCGCGGTGGTGCAGGCGCCGGAGGGGACGATCTGGAAGATCGCCACTTCGAAGAAGAAGGATGCGGGCCCGTTCACCCGGGAGATCGACGACCTGGTGTTGCTGATGGGCGTGGCGGATGTGAAGGCCAGCAAGCAGTTCTATGCCGATCGCGGCTTGACCGCGTCGAAGAGCTTCGGCGGCAAGTACGCCGAGTTCGCGAACCCGGGCTCGCCGGTCACCTTGGCGCTGTACCCCCGCAAGGCTGCCGCCAAGGAGGCGGGGGTCGCTCAGGAAGGCAGCGGATCGCACCGCATAGTCATGGACGGCGGCATCGGTTCGTTCACCGATCCGGACGGATTCGTTTGGCAGGCAACGGCCTGAGCTTTCAGCCGGCAGACCAACAGGAGGCAGGTCATGAAGTTCCGAACCCACGTCGAGCCACCCGAGCCCATGCGGGGCCTGGAAGTCCCGCCCGAGGTGGTGGCAGCACTCGGCGAGGGCGCGCGGCCGCCAGTGACGATCACGATCAACGGTCATTCCTGGAAGAGCCGGGTCGCCCTCATGCGCGGCCGCTACCTGCTCGGCCTCAGCAACGCCAACCGGCAGGCCGCAGGCGTCGCGATCGGCGACGAGGTAGAAGTCGAGCTCGAGCTCGACACCCAGCCCCGCGTCATCGTCGAACCCCCGGACTTCACCCGAGCCCTGGACGCCGACCCCGCCGCCCGCGCCGCCTACGACAACCTTTCCTACAGCCGCAAACGCGAACACGTGCACGCCATCGAAAGCGCGAAGAAGCCCGACACCCGCCAACGGCGCATCGAGAAGGCCATCGCCACCCTGCGCAACTGAAACGACATCGACCGGGAACTGGTGGCGGCAAAGCCCGAGAAGGCCCCGCCACCAGTTCCCGGTCGACGATGTTTCACATCAAGATCGACCCGCGCGAAAGTTGTCGCGGGCAGCGATGAATCTCGAGACCGCGCTCCGTCCTAGCTCGTGAACGCGCTACCAACCCGGCGCGACCGACCAGAAGGACCTGAAATGACCACCGCGAACCCCACCGCCAGCTTCTCCACCGACGTCACCTACCGGCCCGGCAAGATTCGCAACCGCGTGCTGTGGACCCTGCAGATCGTGCTCGGGCTGTTCTTCATCATCGCGTCCGGCGGGCCGAAGCTCGTTATTCCGAATATGTTGATGGACAACGCTCCTGAGAATCTGACCATCCCGATCGGGCTGCTCATCTTCATCGGCGTGGTGGAGGTCGCGGGTGGGATCGGGCTGATGGTGCCGCGGGTCAGCGCACTGGCCGCAGCGGGGTTGTCGGTGCTGACCGTGCTGGCTGCGGGGACGCAGGCGTTCATCGCCGACAAGCCCTCGATGGCGATCTTCCCGCTGGTGCTGGCGGCGATCTTCGGCTGGATCGCTTACGAGCGGCGCGCCACCGTCACCGATCTGCGGAGCTCGCTCTCGCGGTGACGAATTCATATCCACGATCGGCGGTCGGTGGTCCACCCACCGGTCGCCGATCACGCGTGTCTCGATCGCCCGTCGGGTTGGCGGGCGATCGGGGCCGGGTGGGAGGCGTTAGTTGAGGCCCGCGTAGCTGTGCAAACCGCTCACCACGATGTTGATGATGAAGAGGTTGAAGAGCATTGCCACGAAGCCGGCGATGTTGATCCAGGCGGCTTTGGTGTCGCGCCAGCCGGAGGTGGCGCGGGCGTGCAGGTAGGCGGCGTAGAGGACCCAGGCGATGAAGGAGACGGTTTCCTTGGGGTCCCAGCCCCAGAAGCGGCCCCACGCCGCCTCGGCCCAGATGGCGCCGAGGATTACGCCGGCGCCGAACAGCGGGAAGCCGATGATGGTGGTGCGGTAGGCGAGGCGGTCGAGGGTTTGGGCGTCGGGGAGGCGGCGGGCCAGGTTGCCCAGGAAGTTGGCGGATTCCGAGCCGGCGGGCTGGCGGAGGCGGTAGAGGAACAGCATGCTGGCCACGCCGGAGACGAGGAAGACGCCGCTGCCCACCGAGACGATGGTGACGTGGACGGGGAGCCAGAAGGACTTCAGAGCCGGGACTACCGGGGCGGCATCCGCGTACAGGACCGTTCCGGCCAGGAACATGAGGATCAGGACGGGGACGAGCAGGAAGGCCCACATGCCGCGGTAACGCTGGTCGCGGAGGAGGACCAGGCCCAGGACCACCGCGGCCGCGCAGGCCATGGAGACGAACTCGTACATATTGCCGAGCGGGAAGCGGTGGGTCGCGAAGCCGCGCAGCACGATCGAGACCAGGTGCAGGCCCGCGGCGACGAAGAGGGTCGAGAAGGCCATATTGCCGAGGCGCTCGGGGAACGGGCGCTGGGGGCGGGCGGCGACCTTGCCGGGGGCGGCGGCATCGGTCGCAGGAGCCGGACCGCCGCCGGCCGTGACCAGCTCGCGCTCGTTCACGGTGCGGGTGGCGAATTGCCAGATCAGCATGATGGTGACCAGTGCGTACACCACCATGGCCGACTTGAAGGCGAGATCGCTGTAGGCGGCGATGGTCTCGTCGATCGGCATTACTTCTCTCCCGGGTTCTCGGTCAGCAGCCGCTCACGCAATCGGTCGAACTCGCCGCCCCAACCCGCCTGGTCGGTGCGGGCCAGTCCGCCCATTTCTACTACGGTACGTCGTTTTCCTTCGGCGGCAACGTCGGGGTCCGGATAGGCGCGCAGCCAGATGCGGCGGCGCTTCACCAGCAGGGACACCAGCAGGCCGGCCATCATGGTGAGGGCGCTGATCAGGACCCACTGCTGCGCCGGGTCGTGGGAGACCTGGAGGTTCACGAATTCCTCGGCGCCGTCGAAGGTGACCTTGGTGCCGTCGGAGAGGGTCGCGGATTCGCCGGGCTTCAGATTGACGCGCTGCTCCTTCAGCAGGCGGCCCTGCTTGATCATCTCCTGATCGAGGGAGAACAGCGACTGCGCGCGGCCGGTGTCGAGACCGGTGTCGCCGACATAGATGTCCACGGCCACCGCGGGATCGGTCATGGACGGGAATGCCGAGGTGAGCAGCGATCCGTGCAGCAGCGCGGTCGGCGCGAACAGGCCCTGGATGGCGATCTGATGCTTGCGGCGCTCATCCTCGTTCGGATACATGCCGCCCGGCGGATCGATGCGCAGCACACCCGAGGACAGGAAGGTGGTGGCGTCGTCGGGCCGCCACTGGATGGACTCGGTGCGGGTCTGACCGTCGGGGAAGGTCACCGTGAACTTCGGCGCGAAACCGTGGCCCTGCAGGTAGATCCGGTCACCGGCGACGCGCAGCGGATGATTCACCTTGATGGTGGTGTCCCGCCAGGTGCCGGACGCCAGATCCGCGCCCGACTGATACGAGATGTCGGAGGTGAACATCTCGGCCTGGCCATTGGGCAGATAGTCGGCCTTGAAGTTCTTGACCCGCACACACAATGGCGTCAGCCCGGTGCCGTCGTTCACATTGCCGGCGCGGAAGGAGTCGAAGACGGCGGGCGAGGTGGTGCAGAATCCGGGACCGTCATTGGCGATCACGACCACATTGCCCTCATAGCCGAACAGCTTGCCCGCGGCCACGGCGGCCAGCAGGCCGACCAGCGCCAGGTGGAAGACCAGATTGCCGGCCTCGCGGGTGTAGCCCTTCTCGGCGGAGAGCGTCACCTCGCCGTCGCGGGTTCCCTGCTGCACCACCGTCCGCCAGCCGCGCAGTTCCTTGCGGGCCCGCTCGATGACCTCGTCCGCGCTCTCCGCGTCCGCGCCCGCATAGTGGTGCGGCAGCCGGGAGAGATTGCGCGGCGCCTTCACCGGCGGCGTGCGCAGCGCCTTGTAGTGGTCGTAGCAGCGCGGCAGGATGCAGCCCACCAGCGACACGAACAACAGCACGTAGACGGCGGTGAACCAGAAGCTGGAGAACACGTCGAACAACTCGAAGCGATCCATCCACGGGCCCAGAGTCGGCCGGTTGCGGATGTATTCGTCGACCTTCGACTGGTTCAGGCTGCGCTGCGGCAGCAGCGCGCCCGGAATGGCCGCCAGCGCCAGCAGGAACAGCAGCATGAGCGCGGTGCGCATGCTGGTGAGCCCGCGCCAGGTATTGCGCAGTACGGCGAAGACCTTGCGCGGCAGCGACTGACGCGGCGGGCGGGCGGGGGCGGCGGGGGTTTCGGTGGTCACGGTCATCAGATCGGGAGGGTCACATTCGAGACGAAGGCGTCGCGGACCCAGGAGACGAACTGGTCCCACGCTCCGGTCACCAGGGCGAAGCCGACGGCCACCAGCAGGATGCCGCCGACCACCTGAATGATGCGGGAATTGCGGCGCAGCCAGCCGACGCCGCGCAGCGCGGTCGCCGAGCCGAAGGCCAGGATGACGAACGGCAGGCCCAGCCCGAGGCAGTAGGCCACGATGAGGGCGACGCCGCGCGCGGCGGTGGTGCCCTCGGTGCCCGCGGACACGGCCATCACGCCGGACAGGGTCGGGCCGAGACAGGGCGTCCAGCCGAGCGCGAACACCGCGCCCAGCAGCGGTGCGCCGATGAGGCCGCTCAGCCGCTTGGGCTCCATGCGGGTGTCCCGCTGCAACGCCGGGATCAAGCCGATGAACGCCAGGCCCATGATGATGGTGACGATGCCGCCGACCCGTTGCAGCAGTTCACGATTGACGTTCAGCACCTGGATGGCGCCGAACACGGTCGCGGACGCGAGGGTGAACACGACGGTGAACCCGGCGACGAACAATCCGGCCGCGCCCGCGACACGCATACGGCCGCGGTTCTTCTCGATAACCGTGGTGCGCTGCGCCTCGGCCACCGTCACCGGCGGCGCCTCCGCGCCCACGACGCCCGCGAGATACGACAGGTATCCCGGCACCAGCGGCACCACGCACGGCGAGGCGAACGACACCAGCCCGGCCAGCACGCACGCGCCGAGCGCGAGCAGCAGCGGCCCGGTGGCGGCGGTCTGCTGGAACGACTCCCCTACGCCCGCAAGCACTGTCACGTCGTTCACGGCTGCTCCAGGACCAGCTTGTCGAGGGTCGGCTTCAGGTCCTCGGCGAGCAGTGCGCGCAGGAAGACCGCCGCCACCCGATGCTGCTTGTCGAGCACGATGGTGGTGGGAATGACGCTGGTGGGGAACTTCCCGCCGAGCGCGAGCAGGGTGCGCATGGACGGGTCGTAGATGGAGGGGTAGCCGACCTTGTTGTCGGTGACGAAATCCTGCGCCTTGTCCTGCTGGTTGTCCCGGACGTTGATGCCCAGGAAGGCCACGCCCTTGTCCCGGTACGCCTCGTAAACCTCTTCCAGCGCAGGCGCTTCCGCCCGGCACGGCCCGCACCACTGGCCCCACAGATTGAGGACGACGATCTTGCCGGGGAAGTCCTCGACCGAGGTGGTCTTGCCGTCGGTCATGAGATCCGGGCCGGACAGCTTGCCGATGGTCCCGCGCGATTCCGGCGGATCGTAGGAGATGTCGGTCTTGCCGCCCGGCGATACGAAATCGAAGGTCCCGCCTTGCGCCACCGCGTCCTTGCCCGCGGTCGTGCACCCGGCGAGCGCCGCCACCAGGCAGACGCTCGCCAGCAGTGCCGAAACCGTGCGCCGGATCCGCGATTCACGCGATACGGGGGCACCGGGCCGGGACGCGATGGCCGGTCTCATGCTCCCGTCACCTTGGGATCCGAAGCCCCCGCCGGTTCCGAGTACACGATGTCGATCAACGTATCGCCTTGGTATACAAGGGAAGTCAATGACGCGAGCGAGCACTGCCGCGCCCGCGGGTCGTGCCACAGCCGCTGGCCCTGCAGGAAGCGCCGCAGCGTCCACACCGGCAGCTGATGCGAGACCAGCACGGCCTCGCGCCCCGCGGCCTCCACCCGGGCCTTGTTGACCGCGGCCAGCATGCGATGCGCGATCTGCAGGTACGGCTCACCCCAGGACGGCGTGAACGGATCGCGCAGCTTCCACCAGTGCCGGGGCTTGCGCAGCGCGCCGTCGCCCACCGAAACCCGCAGCCCCTCGAAGGTATTGCCGGCCTCGATGAGATTGTCATCGGTCCGGATCAGCACACCGTGCTGCAGCGCAATGGGTTCCGCGGTCTCCTGCGCCCGCTGCAAGGGCGAGGCCACCACCAGCGCGATGTCATGATCGGCCAGCGACCGCGAAACCGCCTGCGCCTGCGCCCGGCCCGTCACCGACAGCTGGAATCCGGACAGCCGCCCGTACAGAATCCCCTTGGGATTGTGCACCTCACCGTGCCGCATGACGTGCACGATGGTCTCGACATCATCGGCCACGGTCCCGGGCAGCAGCACACCGCTCGCGGTGAGCGCCGAGTCGGCCGCATCCTCGGCGGCTTCGGCAGCAGTCTCGTCCGCCGACCCGCCCTGCTCCGAAATCTCCAGCGCCGCAGCAGAATCGGCTTCCGCCGGTTCTTCCTGCGCGGAATCAGCGTCGACCGTCACGGATCGCTCGATCTCGACCGCCACAGTCCGCCAGACGTCCACCACAGCTTCCTCGGCGTCGACGACCGCAGACTCCTCAGCCTCGACGGCCGCAGACTGCTCCACGTCGACGGCCGCAGACTGCTCAGCCTCGACAACCACAGACAGCTCAGCCTCGACCGCCGCGCGCTGCCCAGCCTCAACTGCTGCGGTCTGCTCGGCCGCATGCACCGCAGGCTGCTCGGCCTCGTCCACCGCAGGCTGCCCGGCCGCAGGCTGCTCGGCGACGGCCACCGAGTCTTGCGCCGCAGCGGCAGCCTCGGCCGTTTCCGGCCGACGGTCGTCCACCGAATCCGTGGCAGCGGAACCGCTTTCGCTGGGCGCAACGGTGGCTGATTCCACCTTCGTAGCCGATTCGTCTGCGGCAGAGCCGGTTTCGGCTGCATCCGAGACAGCGATCAGCTCACCGGTTTCGGCGAGCTCCTCTTCGGCCTGGCGGATCGATTCCAGGAGACGGACGGCGTCGGCGGGCGAGATGGCGGCCGGGTTCGGTGCGGGCTGACCGTGGTCGGGCTGAGTGGAGCTCACGCGGCGGATCCTTCGGGGGTGGCGGCCGCCGCGGCGCGCGCGGCGGCGGGGAGGGCGGCGGCGATGCGATCGAAAGCGTCCTCGTCGAGTGCCGCGGAGACGAACCATGCCTCGAAGGCGCTGGGCGGGGCATAGACGCCGTGCTCCAGCAGCGCGTGGAAGAAGGCCGGGAAACGCCAGGTTTCACTGGCCTTGGCGGCGGCATAGTCGGTGACGGGGTTCTCGGCGAAGAACACGCTCACCATATTGCCTGCGAATTGCACCTGGTGCGCCACGCCTTCGGCGGTCAGCGCCGCGGTGAACAGCGCGCCGAGGCGTTCGGCATTGCGATCCAGGGCCGCGTACACCGAGGCGTCGGCGGCGCGCAGCGTGGCCAGGCCCGCGGCGACGGCCACCGGATTCCCGGAGAGGGTGCCCGCCTGATACACCGGTCCGATGGGCGCCAGGTGGTTCATGATGTCGGCGCGCCCGCCGAACGCCGCGGCGGGCAGGCCGCCGCTCATGACCTTGCCGAAGGTGTAGAGGTCCCCGGCCACGCCGTCGAGGCCGTACCAGCCCGCGGCGCTGACCCGGAATCCGGTCATGACCTCGTCCATGATGAGCAGCGCGCCATTGTCGCGGGTGAGCTGCCGCAGCCCCTGGTTGAACCCGGGCAGCGTGCCCTCCGGCGGCAGCGGCGCGACCGCGCCCATATTGCCCGCGGCGGCCTCGGTGATGACGCACGCGATCTGCCCCGGATTGGCGGCGAAGGCGGCCGCCACGGCCTCGAGGTCGTTGTACGGCAGCACGATGGTGTCGCCCGCCTGCGCGCCGGTCACGCCGGGCGAGGTCGGCAGTCCGAGGGTCGCCACGCCGGAGCCGGCGTCGGCGAGCAGCGCGTCCACGTGCCCGTGGTAGCAGCCGCTGAACTTGATGATCTTGGAGCGCCCGGTGAAGCCGCGCGCCAGCCGGACCGCGCTCATGGTGGCCTCGGTGCCCGAGTTCACCAGGCGCACCCGCTCCACGGGTTCGACCCGCGCCGCGATGGCCTCGGCGAGCTCGATCTCCGCCTCGGTCGGCGCGCCGAAGGACAGCCCGCCGGTGGCGGCCCGCTGCACGGCCTCGACCACGGCCGGGTGCGCGTGCCCGAGAATCATCGGGCCCCACGAGCACACCAGGTCCACGTAGTCGTTGCCATCGGCATCGGTGAGCGTGTACCCCTGCGCGGACGCGATGAACCGCGGCGTGCCGCCCACGGAATTGAAGGCCCGCACGGGTGAATTCACGCCACCCGGAATGACCGCCGCGGCACGTTCGAAGAGTTGGGCTGAGACCGGCACCGACGCCTGGGTCACACGCGGAGAAGAAGCCACGGACCCCAGTCTCTCAGCCGCCCGAACCCCCGTCGACGACAGGGTGTAGTCGAGGTGGGGCATCCCACAGCGAAAGCGGTCCCCCCTCCCCGAATATTCAGCGCCCGGCTAAGAGCCGCTGACCGCTGGCAACGCGTGCCTGCGGTTGGGAGCCGAACTCATTTTGGCCGTACCCGACGAGTTACCCGGCCCGCGCGAAATCAATTGTCACCTTCGCCGCCACAAAGCGGCAACACGCCGTGACCGGATTCCACCGAGATTGACCGCTAGCAGGTTGCCAGTGCGTAATCTCTCGGCGCAGAGGCGGCATCGAAGAGAGGGAGGGACGGGTATGCGCAGGTTCGGCGCGGGGCTGTTGGCGATGGCGGGTGCGGCGTTCGCCGTAACTGCGGGGGCGGGGGACGCGGCGGCGGGCGTGCCGATTCCGCAGTTCGATCAGGGGCGGGTCGGGGTGCATCTGTCGCACGAGGAGACCGCGGCCATTGCGAGTGGGCCGATTCCGGCGCTGGTGAGCATGGTTGTGCCATTGAGTCGGATGGGGGCGGGGCTGCATCCGGAGACGCAGATCTACAGGGACGAGAACGGCGGGGTGCACGCCTCGCTGCGGCAGGTGGTCATGGAGGCGGCGACCCATCCGGATGGCAGCGTCGTCGTCTTCTTCAATTTCCCGGGCACCCGCGGTGGGCGAGTGCTGGATGTTTACCAGAACTGGCGCTGACCGCTCAGGACAGCGGTAGTCCCAGGCAGAAAACGGCCCACCCGGTCGAGAGCAGGCAATTCAACTGCGGCGGGAGCAGATCCAGCCAGGAGAGTGCGTGCTTCATGCACCCATTGTCCCGCGCCCGCAGTAACGGACGCGCGAATCAGCGGTCCCGGTGCAGCGCGCGGGCGATCAGGTCGATGAACACCAGCCCGGCCGCCGTCACCAGGATGGCGGCCCCGGCCAGCCAGGGCCCGGAATAGCGGGTGGCGGTGAATCCGGGCGACTCCCCCACGGGCGCGAACCATCCGCTGTGCACCCCATTGCGCCAGCACCACACCGCGGCGCCCGCGAGCAGTGCAGCGAGCACGAATTCGGCGAGCACGGCGAGCCATCGCATCACCGCGCCTCCTTCTCCTCGTCACCGCTGAGCTTTTCCAGGGCCGCGGTCAGTTCGGCCCGCAGCGTCCGGTGGTCGCGCGCCCAGGCCTGGACGAGACCGCCGTCGCGCAGTTTCAGCCCGATGCCCTTGCGCCGCCGCGGGACTCCACTGAGTTCGCCGAGCGCGCGCGCCGATTCCCAGTCCTCATCATCCCAGGACTCCGCGTCGACTTCCGGGAGCACCTCGGCGATGTTGCGCAATGGCAGCAGTTCGGTGCCCTCGCGCAGCGTGTCGGCGGTGAGTTCGACGCTGATGTGCCGCTTTCCGGCGATCACTTGCAGCCAGACGAAGCCGGCCAGCAGGGCGGCGCAGAAGACGAGCCCGAACCAGTGCACATCGCCGCCGCGAATCAGCTCCAGCACCAGGATGAACCCACACAGCGCGGGACCGTAGGCGATGGTCCGCCAGCGGGCTCCGGGCTCGGAGAACAGCACGGCCGGAGCGGTTCCGCTCGCATCGGCGGCAGCGGCCTCACTCATAGGCCGGACGCAAAGCTCATGGGGCTCAGCCGACGAGACCCGGAATCAACAGCACGGCGAGAGTGAGCAGTCCGAACAGAATGAGCAGACCGAGCACCAGCACATCGCGCCGCAGGCTGTGCGGCTGCTGGATCACCACTCGCATCGTTGCCTCCGCTCCACCGGAGCCGAACCGACCATGACACAACGCATGGGGTACGGCTTCCGGTTCCCGAAATCCCTGTGACAGCCCTCACCTTACCCGGTAGTACGCCCGTAACAAACTCAGGAGTACTCATTGCGTTCCGGGGCGGAAGAACGGCTCGGATTCCTTTCGGTAGCACAGGAATACGGCCCCGCCGGCCAGCACCGCCTGCACGATACCCGCACCGCCCGCGATCAAGGCCGCCGGTCCCGCGGTGGCGCCGGAGCCGAACAGCGTGCCGATCGCGCCCAGCCCCAGAAAGATGGCCAGACCGGTGAGCAGCGTTCGCGCCCACTGCTTTCCGCGCCCCAGCTGATAGACGATGGCGACCCCGGCCCCGATCAGCACCAGCCAGAACAGGGCGACCAGACCGAACACCACCAGCACCCACAACTGCACCTGCTCGAGGGTGATCTCCGGCTGCTTGGCGTGCAGATCCTCGAACTGCCGCTGCGCCAGCTCCTTCCGCTGCCCGAGCTGCGCCAGCATGGACGAGATCACCTGCACCACACCGACGGCCAGCGCCGCGTACCAGAGCTGCGCGGCGGTGCGCACGTCCTGCGGGACCGGCCGCGCGCCCGCCGGTGGGACCATCGAATTCACGATCGGCGTTGCTCGCTCACGCCAGCCAGTGCGCGGCTTCGGTGGCCCAGTAGGTGAGCACGAAATCCGCGCCCGCCCGCCGGATACCCAGCAGCGACTCCAGCACGGCGGCACGGCGATCGATCCACCCGTTCTGCGCCGCGGCGGTGATCATCGCGTACTCGCCGGAGATCTGATAGGCGGCCACCGGCACCGGCGACCGATCCGCCACCTCGCGCAGAATATCCAGATACGCCATGGCCGGTTTCACCATGACGATGTCCGCGCCCTCGGCCAGATCCAGTTCCAGCTCGCGCAGGGCCTCCCGGCGATTGGCCGCATCCTGCTGATAGGTGCGCCGATCGCCCTGCAGCGACGAGCCCACCGCCTCGCGGAACGGGCCGTAGAACGCCGAGGCGTACTTGGCGGCATAGGCGAGGATCCCGGTGTCGGAGTATCCGGCGGCGTCCAGGCCCGCGCGAATGGCGCCCACCTGGCCGTCCATCATGCCGCTGGTGCCGAGCAGATCGGCCCCGGTCGCGGCCTGCGCCAGCGCCATATCCACATACCGCTGCAGGGTCGCGTCATTGTCGACGGCGCCCTCGGCGTTCAGCACGCCGCAGTGCCCGTGCGAGGTGAACTCGTCCAGGCAGGTGTCGGCCATGACCACCGTCGATCCGCCGACCTCGCTCACCAGCGCCCGCAGACCGCGATTGAGAATCCCCTCCGGATCCGCGGCCTGGCTCCCCTCGGGGTCCTTGTCCTCCGGCCGCGGCACGCCGAACAGCATGAGCCCGCCGACCCCGGCCGTCACGGCCTCCACGGCCGCCTTGCGCAGCGAATCCATCGAATGCTGGAAAACGCCGGGCATCGAAGAGATCTCACGCGGTTCGTCGAGCCCGTCGGCGACGAACATGGGAAGTACCAAGTGCCGCGGCTCCAGCGAGGTCTCGGCAACCAGCCGACGCATGGCAGGAGTGCGGCGCAACCGCCGTGGGCGGTCCATTCCGGTCATGTTCGCATGATATGCCCGTGCCGAACGGCCGGTGCGTGGGGTTCGCCACCCGCGCGCGACGCCGCTCATGCATGACTGAGCTCCAGCCCGCGGCCCGGACGCAAACCCAGCAGAGCCGCGCCGAGCGGGGTGAGATTGTGATGCACGCTGTTTCGCACCCGGATACTGGCCACCAAGCCGGCTTCACGCAGGACAGCGGCATGTTCGCTGGCGGTAGCGGGCGAGACGCCGAGTCGCTGGGCCACCAGGCTGGTGCTGCCGCCGTCGGCGATCGCCTCCAGGACTGCGGCGCGGGTGCGGCCCAATAGCGCGGACAGATCACGGCTGAGCATGGTCGGCACGGGCATTCCTCTCTTTCCGGGACCGGCCGCGTCGCACACCCCTCCGGTACGACGACGCCGGTCGCATTGATGAACCGGCCAGGGCCGCGAAAGGTTGGGTGCGAATTTCCTTGCTCCATGCGAAGAAGCGGATTCGCCCGACGCCGAAAAGGGTGGACGCGGCGGGCGCGATCGGTGAGGCTGCGACCATCAGCCGGGCGAGACGGGGAGGTACGGCCATGACCAGCGACGGGGCGGCCTTGCGGGACGCCGCATTCGAGGCACTACTGGGCGAAGTGCTGCGCGAGTGCGCGCAGGAGCCGTTGCTGCTGGTCGCGGCCACCGAATCCGATAACGCCCTGCTCCGCATCGCGCGGGCACCGGAGCCGGCCGCACCCGTGCCCGCCAAACGCCGCTGGCTGAGGCCGGGGCCGCGACAACCTTCCTGCCCACCGGTGGAGTCCTACCCACCGCAGCAGCCCTATCTCCCGCCACCGCAGCCCGGCCGAGGGTGGCAGCCCTCCCCGCCGCCATCGCAGCAACCGCGGTGGCCGGTGCCGGCACCGGAAAGGCCGACGCCGCGTCGAGCCCCGGCGCAGACCACGTTCGACGAAATCCTCGTGATCGCTTATGAATCCATCAGCGAGATACTCGTCGGCTGGGCCGCGAAACAGGTCGGCGATCGCGGCGATGCGGAAGATATCGTCCAGACCGCCCTCATGCGGGTCTATGCCCGGCAACCGGATATCACGCGGGTCGACGAGATGTGCAGCTATCTGTGGGCAACGGTCAAGAATCTGGTGCGCGACTCCTGGCGGCGCGCGGCCGCCGAGCGGGAGCGCCTGGATCCCGACGGCGAGGAGCGCATCGCCGCGCTGGCGGAGCGGGCGGAGCTCCCGTTCGACGACCTGATCACGCTGCGGCACTTACTGATCGCCGCACTCGACCAGTTGCCGCGACGGGAGCGGGAAGCGGTCGTGCTGCGCACCTACGAAGGCAATACCTATGCGGAGACGGCCGCGATCATGGGGCTGTCCTCGGGCACGGTGAAGGCGTATGTGCACAGTGCGCTGGCGAAGGTGCGGGCCGGGCTGCACGAGGTCGCCTGATCACTCAGCGACACGGCGGGTCCGAGGTGGCGCCCAGTGGGAGCAATTCCCGTTCCGCATCGGTGAATTCGCGATCGCTGATGGCGCAGAGGCGGGCGAGGATGTGCTGACGATCCAGGTTCAGGGTGAACAGGCCGCTACTGGTGATGATCAGGCCATTGGCGCCGGGCCGGGCCACCCAGGGGCGAAGGTCCGCGCCGGGCAGCATGCCGTCCACCAGCACGCCCTGCGCGACGTCCATGATCTTGATTTCGCCGGTGTCCCAGCCGACGATCACCAGACCGGTCGATGTTCGTTCCACCACCGGCGCCCACGGGATGTGGACGGGGGAGGGTGTGATCTCGCCGGTGGCGGTGTCCCAGATCTCTACTCGGCGTTTTTCGTTCCAGATATAGACGGCGGGAATGTCGAGGGTCTTGTTGACGCCGTCGATCAAGCCGGTATCGGCTCCGGAGATCCGGCGGACGGGGCGGGCGGCCGCGCTGTCCCACACCGTCACCTCGCGGGGCGTGAAGATCAGCAGTTCATCGGGGGCCGTACCGTTCTCCCAGGCCCAGGCCTGTTCCACGACGACGGCGAATTCGTCGCGATTGCGCCAGATCTGCTGCGGCGCACCGTCCGCGAGACCGGTAGCGGCGTGCCAGCGGGTGATATACCCGCCGTGCATGGCGGCGATCACATCGTCGCGCATGGTGATCACGGATATTTTCGGCAGCTTGACCGCCGAGTTCTGATATTCGACCGGCAGCGGCAAGGTGATGCGGTTGACCAAGCGCAGCTCCGGAATCGAATACACCAGCAGCTCATGGGAATCCACGGCGGCGAGCACCAGGAATCGGTTGTCCGCCGTAATGGTCAGCTCGGCGACCTTGCCGTCCGCAGGCAGTCGCACCGTCACCGCTGTCGGCGGCCGCACCTTCGGATACACCTCGCGGACTTCCAAACGCCCGGTGTCGGAGTGGTATTCGGCCTCGAAGCGGCTGTCGCGGCCCCAGGTCATTACCTTGGGCGCCGCCCCGAACCCCGCGGACGCCTCGTAGTCGGCGGCGGGCGCGTGCCGGGTGACATCGTCGGCGCCGATCACGAACAGCTCCGGACCCGAGGGACCGGGCCGGACGATCCAGCCCGGTTTGCCGATGGACTGGTAGCGCGCCTGCACGCGATACTGCTGCCGCGTCACCAGATCCACCAGGTGGACCAGCTGAAACAGCGTGTTCTCCGGGGCGAAGGAGAGGATCACGTACCGGCCCGTCTCGTCACGGTTCACGGTCGCGCCCTCGGGCACGGCGAGGCATGCCGTGCCCTTCCCGATCGACGTGGTTCCGGCCGGGCGGCGGAGCACGACATCACCGAGCCGACCGTCGGCACAGGGCACGATGACGCCCCGCGCATCGTCACCGGGCGCGAGATCGACGCGCCGGCCGTCGGCGGTGCGCAACTGGTAGAGCTGTTCCCCGCTCGCGCTCACCACGTGGAACCAGGTGTCGCCGGTGCTCGAATCGATGTGCAGCGGAAACACATCCGATCGCGTCTCCGTCGTGTACCCGGTCAGCCGGGCGGGCGGATCGGCGGTGGTGTCGAAGGTGTCCACGGTATCCGGGTCACCCTGATCGGTCGGTGGCCGGAAGCGATGCCCGACCGGCCGCACCGAACGGTGCGTGTCGTACGAAACAACCAGGCGCGCACCGTCCTCGGAGAGTCGCACCGAAATCGCCGTCGGCGGCTCGACCGCCGCCGCGGGACGAATGGTGAACGGCCCCGCCCGCCGCGCCACATCCCACACCTGCACACCGCCGAGGTCGTCCACGGTCGCCAGTTTGCGGCCGTCACCGCTCAGCTCCAGCGCCACCACATCCCGCACCGGCAACCGCCACGGCTCGGCGCCGCCGTCGAGCAGGCCCGGCCAGACCGTCACCGACCCGTCGATATCGCCGGTCGCGACCACCGCGGCGGTATCGTCCGCGGCCACCAGCCGCACATCCCGGCCCAGCCCGGTGCGGACGGACACCGCCGAGGCCATCCGGATCTGCTGGGTGAGCAAGGCAGCTTCCACCGTGTGATCACCGGGCGGAGCGAGCCGGGCCGCGGCCTGCGCGTATTGCAAGGCCAGATTCGGCTGTGAGCCCGCCAG
Source organism: Nocardia sp. NPDC127526 (assembly GCF_042672265.1). Taxonomy (NCBI): domain Bacteria; kingdom Bacillati; phylum Actinomycetota; class Actinomycetes; order Mycobacteriales; family Nocardiaceae; genus Nocardia; species Nocardia sp. NPDC127526. The sequence continues at coordinate 40,825 of NZ_JBHXVO010000044.1, forward strand.
TTTCAGCGACTGTTCCGCGAGCACGATCCCGGCCAGCTCGCGCAGTGCCTGGGCGCGCTGCGCGCCGGTGCGATACGCCAGCACCGCGGTGCCGGCGGCGACCAGGGTCACCACCGCGAGGACGGCGGTGATGACGCGCCAGCGCCGCACCTCCCGCCGGCGCACCCGCAGTCCCGCGGAAACGTAGTCGCGCACCGGAACCGGGATATCGTGCGGCCGCCGGGCCAGCCATTCCTCCGCGTCCGAGAGCTCGCCACCGCGCAGCAGCCCGCCGTCGTCATTGTCCTGCGACACCCATTTGCGGCGTGCCCGTTCGGTGCGCCGCTGCCAGTCCAGGAAGTCGCGGTCGGTCTCCAGCCATTCGCGCAGCCGCGGCCAGTTGTCGATGAGCGACTGATGCGCGAGCTCGACCATATCGGCGTCGTCGGCGCCGCGGCCGGTGGCGACGAGCCGCTCCCGCGCCAGACGTCCGGCGACAGCCCGCAATTCGGGGACATCGCGCATGGAGACCGGTATCCGCACGAATCCGTCACCGCGCGGCGCGGCCAGTTCGGTCAGCAGCCGGCGCGCGGCCCGCGCATCGGCGGCATCGGTGAACTGCCCGTAGACCCGCTCCGCCCGGCGCGCGATGGATCCGGCCGCGCGGCCCACCCGCTCGTAGTCGGCGACGGTCAGCCGCCCGCCGTCGCGCTGTTCCCACAGTTCGGTGAGCACCGACTCCAGCAGCGGCAGCCCGCCCGGCTCGCCGGCCGTATCGTCGATGAGGCGTTCCACCAGGTCGTCGTCGATATCCACACCCGGCGCGTGGGTGGCGGGGCCGCGGATCGCCCGCCGCAGTTGCTCGCGGCCCATGGGCGACAGGGAGATGGTGGCGCGGTCGAGGGCCTGCCCGAGATCATCGCCGGACAACGCCTCCATCACATCCCAGCGCAGGGTGAGCAGCACCCGCACCGCCGGATCCTCGGCGCGTTCCAGCAAGTCCCGCAACCGTATTCGCGCTCGCTCCGGGTCGGTAGCCACCAGCTCCTCGAACTGGTCGGCCACCAGCAGCGCCTTCTCCCCCGGTCGCAAATCCGGTGCGACCCAGCCGGTATCGGCGGTCAGGTTCTCGATGCGCACGCCGTCCGCGCGCAGCCGCGGCACCACACCCGCCATGACGAGCGAGGACTTCCCGATGCCCGAACGCCCGACGATGGTTACCACCGACAGATCCCGCAACGCCTCCAGCACCCGCTCGGCTTCCGCAGCGCGGCCGTAGAACAGGTGCGAGTCGTTCTCCCCGAACGGTTCCAGCCCGCGATACGGATTCGGCAGCAGGGCCGGATCCAGGCCGAGCACCTCGTTCACCGGAATCATGAAGGCCGTGCGGGTCAGCCGCCGCCGGTCCACGGCGACGGCCATTCCGACCACCGCCTCACTGCCCACATCCCACACCGGCGACCCGCTGAAGCCGCCGGTGATCGGCTGACTCCCGCTCGCCCCGTGCAATTGCAGCCAGCCGGAGCCCTGCGGCGCCCGGAATTCGCCCCACACCCAGACCCCGTCGGCCAGTTCACTGGGAAACCCGACGGAACGAAATTCCCTGCCCCACGGCCGATCCGCCCGCCACAGCGGCGGCGGGGCGATCTCGCCCAGCACCTCCCCGTCCATTTCCAGCACCGCGATATCACCGCGCCCGTCCGGGCGGACCGGCTCCCAGCGCCGCACCCGGGCCGCGATGCGCGGCGCCCCCGGCAGCAGCGGAAAGTCCAGCGCCACCTGGGCCGTCATCACGTCCGCGCCCGGATCCACCGCCGCGGTCACCACGTGCGCGCAGGTCGCGATATGCCCGGGCCCGATGACGAACCCGGTGCCGACGGTCTCCCCCGCCCGATCCAATACCCGGGCCACCGCGGCGCTCAACCGCCCAGCGCCGGGAAACACCGAAGACATACCGGACAGAATGTCAACTGATGGGCTCGCGCACGACGCGCTTGGGGAAGTCGAGGAC
>NZ_JBHXVO010000045.1:0-41657 GCF_042672265.1 Nocardia sp. NPDC127526
TTCGCATCACCGCGAACCTCCCGCCGCGCCAGGATGATCAGGCGCGATCGTAGGCGTCGCGCAGGGCCTGCACATCGATTTTCGACATGCCGCGCAGCGCCGTGGTGAGCGCGGCCAGGCGCGCGGGATCGGTGGCCGCCATCAGCTTGGGCAGATCGGCGGGGGCCACCTGCCAGCTCACGCCGTACTTGTCGGTCAGCCACCCGCACGGCCCGGGCTCACCGCCCTCGGTCAGCGCCGCCCACAGCCGGTCGATCTCGGCCTGGGTGTCCACCACGACCTGGATCGAGGCCGCATCGGTGAACTCGTGGCCCGGCCCGCCGTTGAGCAGGGTGAGCGCGTGCCCGGCCAGCTCGAGCTGCACGGTGAACACCGCGCCGTCGGGGGTGCGGGTGGTATCGACGATGCGGGATTCGGGAACCACCGAGGTGTAGAAGGCGGCGGCCTGCTCGGCCTGGTTGTCGAACCAGAAGAAGGTGTTGACGGTGGTGGACATGGCGGGCTCCTTGCGAGGTTGGTGAGCTGCTTTCACACTCTGGTCGGAACCGGCCCCCGCCCTTCGACGTATCCGCCGAAATTTCTCGAAGAATTTTTCTCCCGCCCCTTCCGTCGTGCGCACGCGCGGCGATTGATCGCCACCAGAGCACGCGCGGCGATTGATCGCCACCAGAGCACGCGCGGCGATTGATCGCCACCAGAGCGGGTAGCTCGCCCTCGACAGGGTTGACGAGCAGCGGACGGAGAAGGCCGATGTCGACAGATGTTTCCGATCATGTGGTGGGGCGGTTGCGCGAATGGGGCGTCGACCACGTCTTCGGCTACCCCGGCGACGGCATCAACGGATTGATCGCCGCCCTCGGGCGCGCCGACAACCAGCCGCAATTCATCCAGGCCCGCCACGAGGAGACCGCCGCCCTCACCGCGGTCGGATACGCGAAATTCAGTGGGCGCGTAGGGGTGTGCCTGGCCACCTCCGGTCCGGGCGCGATCCATCTGCTCAACGGGCTCTACGACGCCAAACTCGACCACGTGCCCGTGGTCGCCCTGGTCGGGCAGACCGCGCGCAGCGCCATGGGCAGCAGCTACCAGCAGGAGGTGGATCTGCAGGCCCTGTTCAAGGACGTCGCTTCGGACTACCTCGTCGAGGTGAACGTCCCCAGCCAGCTGCCCAACGCCCTCGACCGCGCCTTCCGCACGGCCGCGACCCGCCGCGCCCCCACGGCGCTGATCATTCCCTCCGATCTGCAGGAGGAGACCTATGAGCCACCCCGGCACGAGTTCAAGCAGGCCCCCTCCAGCGCGCCCGCCGCCCTGCCCGCCACCACCGTGCCGCCGCGCGCCGACCTCGAACGCGCCGCCGAGATCATCAATGCCGGCAGCCGCGTGGCCATCCTCATCGGCCAGGGCGCGCGCGGCGCGGCCGCCGAGGTGCTCCAGGTCGCCGACCTCACCGGCGCAGGCGTGGCGAAGGCCCTGCTCGGCAAGGACGTGCTGCCCGACGATCTGCCGTTCGTCACCGGCCCCATCGGCCTGCTCGGCAGCCGCCCCAGCTACGAGCTCATGCGCGACTGCGACACCCTGCTGATCATCGGCTCCAATTTCCCCTACACCCAATTCCTGCCCGACCTCGATCAGGCCCGCGCCGTGCAGATCGACCTCGACGGCACCATGATCGGCATCCGCTACCCCACCGAGGTCAACCTCATCGGCGACGCCAAAGCCACCCTGCGCGAACTGATCCCGCTACTGGCGCCGCGGCGCGACCTGGAATGGCGCGAAACCGTGGAACACCACGTCACCCGCTGGTGGGAGACCGTCGAACACCAGGCGATGCTCGACGCCGAACCGGTCAACCCCATGCGCGTGGTGTGGGAGCTGTCGCAGCGCCTGCCCGACAATGCCGTCGTCACCGCCGATTCCGGCTCCTCCACCAACTGGTATGCCCGCTGCCTGCGCCTGCGCGCCGAGATGCGCGGCTCGCTGTCGGGCACCCTGGCCACCATGGGCTCCGGTGTCCCCTACGCCCTCGGCGCCAAGTTCGCCCACCCCGACCGGCCCGTCGTCGCCCTGGTCGGCGACGGGGCCATGCAGATGAACGGGCTGGCCGAACTGCTCACCATCGCCCGCTATCACCGCGCCTGGACCGACCCGCGCCTGATCGTGTGCGTCTTCCACAACAACGACCTCAACCAGGTCACCTGGGAACTGCGCGCCATGGGCGGGTCCCCCAAATTCGAGCAGTCGCAAACCCTGCCCGACGTCTCCTACGCCGATCTGGCCCGCTGCATGGGTTTCCAGGCCATCCCCATCGACGATCCCGACGCCCTCGCACCCGCCTGGGACCGCGCCCTGGCCGCCGACGCCCCGGTGCTGATCGACGTGCACTGCGATCCGGAGGTGCCGCCCATCCCGCCGCACGCCACCTACGACCAGATCAAGGACATGGGCCTGGCGCTGCTGCGCGGGGACCCGCAGGCCTGGCACGTGATGGTGCAGGGCGCCAAGACCAAGGCCCAGGAGTTCCGGCCCTGACCTACTGGCGGTAGGTCTCCAGGAACCGGCCGATGCGCTCGATGATCGCTTCGAGGTCATCGGCGTGCGGCAGGGTCACGATCCGGAAATGGTCCGGGCGCGGCCAATTGAAGCCCGTGCCCTGCACGATGTGGATCTTCTCCTGCAACAGCAGATCCAGCACGAACTGCTCGTCGCTGCGGATCGGATACACCTGCAGGTCGATGCGCGGGAACGCATACAGCGCCCCCTTGGGCTTGACACACGAGATGCCGGGCAGCGCATTGAGCGCCTCGAAGGTGCGGTCGCGCTGCTCGCGCAACCGGCCACCGGGCAGGGTCAGATCGTAGATGCTCTGATGCCCGCCCAGCGCCGCCTGAATCGCCTGCTGCGCGGGCACATTCGCACACAACCGCAATCCCGCCAGCATGGTCAGGCCCTCGAGATAGTTCTCCGCGTGCTGGGTCGGCCCCGACACCACCAGCCACCCGGACCGGAAACCCGCGGCGCGATAGGACTTCGACAGCCCGGAGAAGGTCAGCACCAGCAGATCCGGGGCCAGCGACGCGGTGGCGGTGTGGGTCAGATCGTCGTAGAGGATCTTGTCGTAGATCTCGTCGGCGAACACCACCAGATTGTGGCGGCGCGCCACCTCGAGGACCTGGCGCACCACCTCCGGCGAATACACCGCACCGGTCGGATTGTTCGGGTTGATGAGCACGATCGCGCGCGTGCGATCGGACACCTTGGCCTCGATATCGGCCACATCCGGGAACCAGTCGGCGCCCTCGTCGCAGAGGTAGTGCACCGGGCGGCCGCCGTTGAGCACCGTGGCCGCGGTCCACAACGGGAAATCCGGCGCCGGAACCAGCACTTCGTCGCCGGTCTCGAGCAGCGCCGTCATGGCCATCATGATCAGCTCGGAGACGCCGTTGCCCAGGAACACCTCCTCCACGTCGACCCCGTCCACGCCCAGGGTCTGGTAGTACTGCACCACCGCGCGCCGCGCCGAGAGCAGCCCCTTGGAGGTGACGTAGCCGGCCGAGGCGGGCAGGTTGCGCACGATGTCCTGCAGGATCTCCGCCGGCGCCTCGAACCCGAAGGTCAGCGGATTGCCGGTATTGAGCTTCACCACGTGATGGCCCTCGGCCTCGAGCCGGGCGGCGTGCTCGGCCACCGGACCGCGGATCTCATACGACACTCCCGCCAGCTTGCTCGACTGCTTGACCTGCATGAACATCCTCTTCTCGAAGTCGTTGCCGCACACTCTACTTGGTAAATCCAAGTTTGCACTTTGAATTTCCAAGTTCTTGGTTACAGTGGGAGCGTGCCACGCCGAAGCTATGACCACTACTGCGCGCTCAGCCGCGCCCTCGACACCGTCGGTGATCGCTGGAGCCTGCTGGTGGTCCGCGAATTGTGTTCCGGACCGCGCCGATACAGCGATCTGTTCGCCGACCTACCCGGAATCAGCACCGACATGCTGGCGGCACGGCTCAAGGACCTCGAACGCGACGGCATCCTGACCCGCCGCAAGGCCGGGCCGCGCACCTCCACCGCGGTCTACGAACTCACTGCAGCCGGTGCGGGTTTGCGCACGGTGCTCGACGCCCTGTCCGCGTGGGGCACCCCGCTGCTGGGTGAGCGGCGCGCCACCGACGCGGTGCGCGCGCACTGGTTCGCCCTGCCGCTGGGACGCGCGCTCGCGCAGCGGATTGCGGCGGGCACGGTCACCGTGCACATCGGGGAGAGCGTGTTCCACTACGTGATCACCGAGACCGGCCTGTCCCATCACGACGGGCCGGCGGCGGTCGCGGATCTGGTGCTGCACCTGGACCTGAACCGGGCGATCGCCATCGCCACCGGCGCCGAGTCCCTCGCCGATGTCCTGGAAGACCGCGCGCGCTGACCGCGGCGCGGTCGCCGCCGCTCAGCTCTGCAGGTAGCGCACCAGGTGTTCGCGTTCGGTTTCCAGCTCGGAGATCTGGCTCTTGACCACGTCGCCGATGCTGACGATGCCGACCATGCGCCCGCCCTCCATGACCGGCAGATGCCGGATGCGATGGCGGGTCATGGTGTGGTTGAGCGTCTCCACCCGGTCCTCGGGCGAGCAGGTGTGCAGGGTCGCGGTCATGATCTCCGAGACCGGCACCTCCAGCAGCGCCGCCCCGTCGCTGTGCAGGTTGCGCACGATATCGCGCTCGGAGACGATGCCCGCCATCGCCACCCCGTCCGGCGAGACCACCACCGCGCCGACATTGTGTGTCGCGAGCACTCGTAGCAGTTCGCGCACCGTCGCATCCGGTGCGATCGTGATGACGCCGGTCGCCTTACGACGCAGGATTTCCGAGATTCGCATATGTCCACCACCCGTGTGATCCGATCACCGCCGTCTCTCAGCATGGACCGTTCACGAGCCGGTGACCAGCAACGATTACGCGGCGATATCTAACCGGAAACGAGGGCGTCCAGCGCGGGCTCGATAGCGCGATGGAAGGTCGGATAGGCGAAGATCATCTCCCGCAGCGCGTGCGTGGGCACCTGCGCGTGCACCGCCACGGCCAGCGCCGCCAGCACCTCCCCGCCGTCGGGGCCCACCGAGGTCGCGCCCACCAGCACACCCCGGTCGGCGTCCTCGATGAGCTTGATGAACCCGGCATTGCCGGATTTATGCAGCCAGCCGCGCGTGGAGGACGGGAGCTGCGAACAGCCGGTGCGGACGGTCGATCCCGCGGCCCGCGCGCGTTCCTCGGTCAACCCCACCGAGCCCACCTCCGGATCGGTGAACGTCACCCGCGGCACGGCCCGATACTGCGCGGGTTCGGCGAGTTCGCCCAGGATGTCCTGCGCGGCGATGCGGCCCTGATACATCGACACATGTGTAAAGGCCCCCTGACCGGTGACGTCGCCGATGGCCCACACGCCGTCGGCGACCCGCATGCGCTCATCGACGGGAATGGATGTCGCGTCCTCGTCCACCCCGAGCACGCCGAGACCGAGGCCCGCGATAGTGGTGCGCCGCCCGGTCGCCACCAGCAGGTGCCGGGCGCGCACCGGTTCGCCCCGGTCGAGCTCGACGGTGAATCCCTGCCCGTCGTGGCGCACCGCGGCGCCGCGCCCGGCGCGCACCGTGATGCCCTCGGCCTGGAACACCTCGGCCAGCAGCCGGCCCGCCTCCGGCTCGTCCTGGGGCAGCAGCCGATTGGCCACCACCGTGACCCGCGCCCCGAAGCGCGCGAAGATCTGCGCGAACTCCACCCCCACCGGGCCGCCGCCGAGCACGATCAGCGATTCGGGCACCGCGGTGACCGCCACGGCCTCGCGGTTGGTCCAGTAGGGCGTGCCCGCGAGGCCCGGCAGGGACGGAACCAGCGGCGCGGTCCCGGGATTGAGCACGATCGCCGTGCGCGCCCGCAGCACCCGCTCCCCCTCCTCGGTCGCCACGGTTACCTCACCCGGCGCCGAGATCCGCCCCCACCCGCGCACGAGCCGGCCCCCGGCCTTCTCGAACCGCTCCACCGCGACGGCATTGTCCCAGTTATCGGTGATCTCCTCGCGGACCCGCGCCGCCACCACACCCCACTGCGGGCGCACCGCCGCCGTCCCGGCCAGCCCGTCCACCCGCCGCGCCTCGGCCAGCACGCCCGCGGCCCGCACCATCGCCTTGGTGGGCACGCACGCGTAGTACGGGCATTCGCCGCCGACGAGGCGGGCCTCCACGCCGATCACCGACAGCCCGGCGCGCGCCAGCCGGGTCGCCGCGTCCTCACCGCCCGGTCCCATCCCGATGACCACGGCATCCACGGTGTCGGCGCCCATGACCGCTCCTTTTCCCTCGTCGGCGTTTCGTTCCACCGTAATGCGCGCGGCCCCGCCGACCCGGCTCCGTCATCGAATGGTCAGCATCGGCGATGCTGGGCAAAACGGCTAGCAACACTGCGTGTTTCGTGAAACAGGTTCGCAGACTGCCGGTTTCGCAGCGAAGTTGTCGAGAATGTCTGTGCAAGCGACCAATTGGGCGTACCCTTGCCGACAATCGGGCGGCAGCACCGATCCACGAACGGCAGTCTTGACAGGAAACCCTATGGCGCACAGTGGGATTGACGACTCTTTGCTGGCCCTTCACGGCGGCGATCCGGTGCGGCGAACACCCTGGCCCACCTACGACCGCGGCGCGGTGTGCGTGCACCCCGAGGACGAGGACGCCGCCCTGCGCGCCCTGCGCAGCCACCTGTACTTCCGCTACGACTACCGCCCGCCCCAGGACACCGAGTGCGCGCAGTTCGAGGCCGAGCTGTGCGAGTTCTTCGGCTCCCGCCACGCCCTGGCAACCTCTTCGGGCACCACGGCACTGGCGCTGGCCATCATGGCCGCGGGCATCGAACCCGGATCCCTGATCGCCTGTCCCGGTTTCACCTTCGCCGCCACCCCCAGCGCCATCCTGCTCGCCGGGTGCACGCCCTTCCTCGTCGACGTCGACGAGAACCTGCACCTGGACGTCGAGGATCTGCGCCGCCGCTGGACACCGCGCATCACCGCGATCGTGGTGGTGCACATGCGCGGATTCGCCGGGGACATGGCCGCGCTGAGCCGCTTCGCCGACGAGCAGGGCGTGCCGGTGTTCGAGGACGCCGTCCCGGCGCTCGGGGCCGAGCTGGACGGCCGCAAGCTGGGCACCTTCGGGCTGGCGGGCGCATTCAGCACCCAGTCCGACAAATCGCTCAACAGCGGGGAGGGCGGGTTCCTGCTCACCGACGACAGCGCCCTGTTCGCCCGCGCCACCGTGCTGTCGGGCGCCTACGAGGGCCGGTTGCGGCGACACTTCCCCGGCGGCGAACCACCCCTGGCCACCGATCTGGATCTGCCGTTGTTCAGCTTCCGCATGGACGAGATCCGCGCCGCCCTGCTGCGCTCGGAACTGGCGCGACTACCGTTGCGGCTGGCGGCCTTCCGCAGCAACTACGACCGCGTCGCCGCCGCGCTCGCCGACCTCGACGCCATCGCCATCCGCCGCCCGGTCGCGCCCGGCGCCTACCTCGGCGAGGCCTTCATCTTCCGGGTCGGCGGCGCCCGCGCACCGTGGTTCGTGCAGGCCCTGCGCGCCGAAGGCATCGAGGCCCGCAATCTGGGCTCGGACTCCGATCACAATATTCGCGCCTTCTGGAATTGGCGGTTCCTGTTCCGCGGCATGGACACCGGCGCGGTGCAGCGGTTGCTGCCCCGCGCCACCGGCTATCTGCGGGAGGCGGTGGACGTGCCGCTGTCCTCGACGCTGACACCGGAGGACTGCGCGGATCTCGTCGCGGCCGTGCGCAAGGTCGCCGCCGCGCTGCCCAGCGCCGAGGCCGACCCGATGTCCGCACCGGCCGGGCACCGATGACCGCATCCTCGCAGACGGGCGCACTGCCGCGCCTGGCGCTGGCCGGGGTGTTCGGGGGACTGTTCTGCGGCTATCTCGGTCTGGCAGCGGCCATTCCGGTGCTGCCCGGCCACGTCCGCGCCGAATTCGGCGCCGGTGACCTCGCGGTCGGGCTCGCGGTCACCGCCACCGCGCTCACCGCGCTGCTCACCCGCCCCTGGTTCGGCGGGCTCGCCGACCGGCACGGGCCGCGCACCGTCATGCGATTCGGGGCCCTGGCCGTCGCCGTCGCCGGGGTGCTGTATTTCGTGCCACTGGGTTTGGCCGGGCTGCTGGCGGTGCGGCTGCTCGCGGGCCTGGGCGAGGCCGCCCTGTTCACCGCGGGCGCGGCCTGGGCGGTCGCGCTCGCCCCGCAGCAGCGGCGCGGGCAGGTGATCGGGCTCTACGGGGTCGCCATGTGGGGCGGCATCTCCCTGGGCACCGCCACCGGCGCCGCCCTGGGCAGCCTCGGCGTCGGCGCGGTCTGGCTCTTCTGTGCCGCCCTGCCCGTGGTGGGCATGGCCCTGATCAGCACGGTCACGCCGCCACCGGCCACCGCGCCCGGCGGGGGCCGCGGGCTGATGCTGCGGCCCGCCGCGCTGCCCGGCCTGGCCCTCGCACTGGCCGCCGCCGGCTACGTGGGCCTGGCCGCCTTCATCATCCGCGACCTGGACCTGCGCGGAATCGGTTCGGGCGCCGTCGTGCTCAGCGTCTTCAGCGCCGTCTACGCCGGCACCCGGCTGTTCATCGGGCACCTGCCCGACCAGCTCGGCCCCCGCGGCGTGGCCACGGTCTCCGGCATCGGCGAAGCGGCCGGGCTGCTCATCATCGCCGCCGCCCCGAACCTGCCCGTCGCGATCGCCGGCGTGCTCGTCATGGGTGCGGGGTTCTCGCTGCTGCACCCGTCGCTGGCGCTGCTGGTCATGAACCGCGCCGACGCCACCAAACAGGGTGCGGCCCTGGGCGCCTACACCTCGTTCTGGGATCTGGGCCTGTTCGTGTGGGGCCCGGCCACCGGGGCCATCGCCGCCGGATTCGGTTACCGGGCCGTGTTCGTGGCCGCGGCCGGCTGCGCCCTGGCCGCGGCGGCGCTGGGTTACACGATTGGGCAACCGGTCTCGGCACCGGCTGAGAAGGGAGTCGGCAGATGACGACCACACCGCAGATCACGGTCTTGTGCATCACCGGCTGGTGCCGCAACGGCAGCACCATCATCGGCAATATCCTCAACGAGATCCCCGGCTTCTTCCACGTCGGCGAACTGCACTTCCTGTGGAAGAACGCCGCCGGGCGCGGCGCCAACGAACAATGCGGCTGCGGGCTCAAACTCGTCGACTGCCCCTACTGGTCGGCCATCCTGCCCATCGGGCGGCCCCCCGGCACGACCCTGGAAGCCCACGCCAACACCGTCATCCGCCGCCAGCTCGCCACGGTCCGCACCCGCCACACCTGGCGGGTGCTGCGCAGCGGGGTCTACAACGCCGATCTGCGCGCGCACGCCGACCTGATGGGCCAGGTCTACCACGCCATCGCCGACCGCAGCGATTCCCGCGTCATCGTCGACACCTCCAAGATGCCCGGCGAATCGGCGCTACTGGCCCACCTGGACGGCATCACCCCCTACTACGTGCACCTGGTGCGCGACCCGCGCGCCACGGCCCAATCCTGGAGCAAGCCCAAGGAATACGTGTACGCGCTGCCGCCGGGCAAATCCACCGGCTACTGGACCGGATTCAACCTCGCCGCGCACGCGCTCACCCGCCGGCATCGGCGCCGGTCGATGTTCCTGCGGTACGAAGACTTCATCGCCGACCCGGCCGCCGGCATCGACGCGCTGCTGCGGCTGGTCGGCACCGACCCGGTGCTGAGCCCGATGCGCGGGCGCACCGTGGAGCTGCACCGCAACCACACCGTCACCGGCAATCCCGACCGCTTCCACACCGGCGCCACCCTCATCCGCCCCACCGACGACGCCTGGCGCGCCGGGCTGCCCGCCCCCGCCCGGCGCACCGTCACCGCCCTGTCCTGGCCGCTGGCCTGGCGCTACGGCTACCTCACCGGCACCCGAAAGGAGTGAGCGACAGTGGATCTGGGACTGACCGACAAGGTCGCGCTCATCGCGGGCGGATCCAGCGGCATCGGGCTGGCCATCGCCCGCGAACTGGCCGCCGAAGGCGCGCACATCGCCCTGGGCGCCCGCGACCCGGCCCGGCTCGCCGAAGCCGAACGCCTCGTCAAGGAGACGGCGCGCGGGCGCGTGCACGCCACCGGCGTGGACATCACCGACAGCGCCGCGACCACCCGCTGGATCGAGGAGGTGGCCACCGCATTCGGGGCCCTGCACATCGTGGTCGCCGGCGGCCCCACCCCGCCGACCGGCCCGGCCGCGGCCTTCGCACCCGCGGACTACCGGGCCGCCGTGGACACGGTGCTCCTGCCCGCGGTCGACCTCGCCCTCACCGCGCTGCCACACCTGCGCGCCGGACGGTGGGGGCGAATTCTGTTCGTGGCCTCCGAAACCGCCGCCGTGCCCAACAGCGGGCTGGCACTGTCGGGGGTGACCCGGGCAGCGATCGTGCGCTTCGCCCAAGCCCTGGCCGCCGACACCGGGCGCGACGGCGTCACCGTCAACGTGCTCGCCCCCGCCGCCACCCACACACCCCTGCTGGAACGCGTTGTCGCCCAACGCGGCGACGACGTCGCGACCGCACTCGCGGCCGTCGGCGCGCACACCGCACTCGGGCGCATCGCCCGCCCCGAGGAAATCGCCGCTGCGGCAGCGTTTCTGGCCAGCACCCGCGCCGGCTACATCACCGGCACCGTCCAGCTCATCGACGGCGGCGCCAGCGTGCTCGGCGCCTCCGCCACCCACTACGTCCCCCGGGAGCAGACATGCTGAAGTCCGACACCATCAAACCGACACTGGCGCAGGTCGTCGCCGACCGCAAACGCGAATTCTCCCCCGGGCGGATGTTCGTCGAAGCCTGTGCGCGCGACGGCCTGCACGCCGCGGTCGACTACGACGTCACCATCACCGACTCGCTCACCAGCTCCCGGCGCAAATCCCGCTATCCGGCCCGCAACATGCTACGCACCATCGACCTGTCCCGGGATCCGCGCGAATTCTATTGGCACGAAGCCCCGCCCATCCCCGGCGACACCCCCATCGCCGGAGCCGAGGTGCGGCGCGAGCTGGCCAGCCGCTTCCACAAATCGCCCATTCCCGAGCTGCTCACCACCACCGCCTGGGTGCAGGTGCCCGACCGATTGTGGGAGGATCCCGACACCTTCGAGGCCTTCGTCAACTACCGGCTCATCGTGCGGCTGTGCACCGCCGAGAACCACACCATCCTGTGCGGCCCGCACGGGCTGCTCGCCATGGCGGGCGGCGAGCGCATGACCTCACCCGGGCCGTACGCCTCCACCATCCTGCGGGCCTGCAACGAGGTCGAGCAGATGGGCGGCACCGCCGACGGTTTGATCATCAATCCGGCCGACTACTACCTCGCCCTGGGTGCGGGCCGGCTCATGCAGGACCTCGAAGACAACGGCGTGTTCATCGTCCGCACCCGCCTGGTCGATCCCGGCACCGCCCTGGTCGGCGACTTCGGCCACGGCGCACAGCTTTTCGACGCCGGACGCTCGGTCATCCGCTTCGCCGAACCACCCGCGGGCACCTTCGCCGAACCCGGCATCGCGCTGCAGGCCGAAATCTACGAGCGCGTCGTGGTGAACCTGCCCACCAGCTTCTTCCTGGTCAGCATCTAGTCCCACCGTAACCGGCCACGAAACGCCCTTCGAGCGCACCGATCCCGATGTCGCGGTCATCGGCGCCGGAGTGGCCGGACGGTGGTGCGCGCGCGAATTGCCTGTATTCCACATCGTCACCCTCACCGCCATGGTCCACCGCACCCTGTCCCCCAACCCCTTCCCCCTCCCGTAACGCCCCCGCCACCCCCGACGAGGTACTGGGCAGATGATCACCGGGAACTGGTGGCGGCATCGCCCGAGAAGGCCCCGCCACCAGTTCCCGGTCGACGTCGTTTCACATCGATGCGGGGAGGAGAGCGCCGAATGCCCACGGCGGCACGACGGTTCACCGGAGGAGGCAGGCGCGGGATCTGGATCGCGGTGCTGATCGTGGCGGTGGTGGCGGGTCTCGGCGCGGTGGCGTGGGTGACCCGATCGGCCGAGGAGCCGCAGGCGGCGCCCGTGACCGACGGGCGGTTCCTGATCGCGGATCGGCTCGATTCGACTCCGGTGCCGCAATGGACGCTGCGCGCCGCCGACCTGTCCGATGCGCCCGGCGCGGTCCTGATGTCGATGCCGGGCAGCCTGAACCGCTACTACGGATACGGCTCGCCGACGGATGCCGGGACGACGATCGTCGCCGCCACCGCGGTGCCCGGCGAGCCGCGAGCGGGCGACGACGCCGGCCTGCCCGTGGGACCGGTGCGGTTGCACGGCATCGACCCCGCCACCGGCCGGCTGCGCTGGACGACCGAGGTCGGCGAGCTCTCGCACTGCCGCGAAGTCGTCGTCGACGGACAATTGGCCTGCCTCGGCCCGCACCGCGTGCTGATCCTCGACGCCGCCTCGGGCGCGGTGCTCGGCGACCACACCACCGACTTCGAGGTCGTGGACGTGACGGTGCGCGAGGGCGTCGTGTCGGTCGCCGGCCGCACCGCGGACAGGATGACCGCCATCATCACCCGCGGCACCGCCGCCGCGATCGACGCCGCGTGGCGGCGGACCTATCCGGCGCCGGTGCCCGGCGAGCCGGTCGCACCCGGCATCGATTCGCGCGACTACTTCCTGGACGGGCGCGGCAAGGACATGCGCGTCTACGATCTGCGCACCGGCGACTTCTTGTTCACCGGTCCCTTCGCCAAGGCCTTCGACGGCGGCCTCCTCGCCGTGCAGGTGGTCGAAAACGGCTGGAGCACAGGACGGGTCCTGCTCGTCGACCGCACCGGCGCGCCGATCACCGAGGTCGCCAATGCCGGTTTCATCGTCGACTGGTATCCCACCGCGACCGCGGCACCGCCGCCGATCCTGACCGGCGAAAGCGCCTACGAGCGCACCACGGGTGCGACCCTATGGACCAATGCGCGGATCGGATACCCCGACACCGCCGGACGCGCGAATGCGATCATGGGCATCGTCGGTACCACCGTGATCGTGCGATCGGCCGAGGGCACCGAGCTGACCGGCCTGGATCTCACCGACGGACAACCGATCTGGCAGCAACCGGCGCCGTTCGCGAACGCCTCGCGCTACACGCTGTACAGCGGCGTCACCGACGCCACCCACCTCATTCTGACCGACGGCAGCACCGTGCACGCGATCGACGTCGCGGACGGCTCGACCGCCTGGTCGATGCCCTTGCCGCCCAGCGGCAGACCCTACCTCCGGACCGGGGTCACGGCCCTGGGCGGTCGCCTGGTCGTGACGACCGCCCACGACTTCACCGGATACGCTGCCGCATAAGGCGGAATAGCTGCCTTGGCAAATGATTGTCGGTGTTGCGCGCGTTGGAGCCCGCCATCAGCACCAGCACGGTGTCGGCCGGTCGATCCGGCAGGCAGAGGGTGGCGGCGAGACTGCCCTGCGGGACCGGGAATCGCAGCTCCCGGCAGCCGCCGGCTGCGACCGGATCGGCGTCGGCGACTCCGGGTTACAGGCACAGCAGCACGGCGGCCGCCGATGCGGCGAGGGCACGGACAGGGGTTCGCACGCTGGGCGCAACCCCGGACGATGGGCGCATGGGGGCGTCCGGCCCGGTGCTGGCGAGACGCGGTACCGCACACTGCAATTCGTACCGCTCGAGCGCCCGGATGGGCCCGGGTCAGGGGGGCGCGGGTTTGCGTCCGATGCCGCCGTAGATCACCAGTTTGGTGATCAGCAGCTCGGTGTCGAACCATTGCTGCAGCGGCGCCAGGCCCTTCTCCATGTCCTCGAATCCGTCGAGGAAGCGCTGCGCCTGCTCCCGGCTGCGGTAGGCGACCTGGGCGGGACTGCCGCCGGTGTCGTCTCCGGTCTGATTCATGAACTCCGCGGCGGTGCTGTCGGAGGCCTGGGTGAACACCAGATAGCTGCCCGGCGCCAGCACATCCCGGAAGCGGGCGATCACCTCGTGCGGCTTCTCCTCGTCCATGATGAAATGCAGCACCCCGACGATCAGCAGGGCCACCGGCTGCGTGAAGTCGACGAGTTCCTCGGTGCGCAGCCGGTCGATCAGCTCCTCGGTGTCGCGCACATCCGCGAGCAGGGAGGTCACCCCGGGCGTGCCCGCCAGCAGGGCATTGGTGTGCGCGTGCACGACCGGGTCGTAGTCGACGGCCACCACGCGCGCCGCCGGCTGCTCCTTCCGCGCCACCTCGTGCACGTGCGGTGCGATGGGGATGCCGGCGCCGAGGTCGAGGAACTGCCGAATCCCGTGGCGCGCCGCCAGTTCCACGCCGTAGAGCAGGAACCGGCGGCTGAACCAGGCCAGCCGCCGGGTGGCCGGATCGACCGCGAGCATCCGATGGGCGACCTGCTGGTCGACCTCGTAGTTGTCCTTGCCCCCGAGCAGATAGTTGTACACCCGCGCCGCATTCGGCTGGGATGGATCCGCTCCGACCGGGACGCGACCGGCCTCCGCCACCGCACCTCCCCTCGTCTCCTGCGATCGTAGCCAAGCTGTGGCTGCGCACAGGCGGAAACGGCTTGCGAGAGCACGGACTACGTGCGCAGACAGCGAACTGGGCGGTTCCGGTCGCTCACCCGGCGCGCACGGGCGCGCCGGTGTCGGACAGTCCCGACAGCGCCGCCGGCAGCGGGTCGCGGTGCAGCACGCCGAGGCGCTGGGTGGCGCGGGTCAGGGCGACATACAGCTCGGCCGCGCCGCGCGGACCGTCGGCCAGGATCTGCTGCGGGTCCACGACCAGCACGGCGTCGAATTCCAGGCCCTTGGTCTCCGAGGCGGGCACCGCGCCCGGCACACCGGGCGGTCCGATCACGATGCTGGTGCCTTCGCGCCCGGCCTCGTCGCGCACGAATTCCTCGATGGCCGAGACCAATTCGCCCTCGGTGACCTGCCGCGACCAGGGCTGCACACCGCAGGCGCGTACCGATTCGGGCGGTTGCACCCCGGGCGCGAACTCCGCGAGCACCTGCCCCGCGACGGCCATGATCTCGGCCGGGGTGCGGTAGTTGACCGTCAGCGAGCGATACAGCCAGCGGCCCGGCACGTACGGATCCAGCATGGTGCCCCAATCGGTCGCGCCCGCCGCCGAACGGCGCTGTGCGAGATCACCGACGATCGTGAACGACCGGCCCGGGCAGCGCCGCATGAGCACTCGCCAATCCATTGCCGAGAGCTCCTGGGCCTCGTCGACCACCACGTGCCGGTAGGTCCAGTCACGGTCGGCGGTCGCGCGTTCGACGAGTTCGCGGGTATCGCGCTCGAGGAAGCGATCGGCCAGATCCTCGGCGTAGAGCAGGTCGGTGGCGAACAGATGATCCTCGTCGTCCATGTGGTCCTCGCGGTTGACCATGAGGTCCAGCACGCCCGCGGCATACGCGGCCTCGGCCGCGCGCTCCTGGTCGGCGCTGCGGTCCTCGGGCTTGTCGCGCCCGAGCAGATCCACCAGTTCGTCGAGCAGCGGCACATCCGACACCGTCCACGCCTCGCCGTCCTCGCGCCACAGCGCCCGGTGCGCGCCGGCCGCGTCGAGGCGTTCGGGGGAGGTGTACAGCTCCGCCAGGAGCGTCTGCGGCGTCAGGATCGGCCACAGTTCGTCGAGCGCGGCGGTGAACCGGTCGTTATCGGCGAGCTCCGCGCGCAGATCCGCGCGCAGCTGCTCCCAGGCCTCGCGATCGGATCGGGTCAGCCAGCCCTTGCCGATGCGGGCGATCGCGCGCTCGGTCAGCGCCCAGGTGAGCACCTCCACGAACACCGAGCGCGCGTCATTGTGCGCCAGCCCGCTGGCCCGCGCCTCCTCGCGCGCCCACCCGGCGATCTCGGCGTCGATGCGCGTGGTCACATCGGCCAGCTCGATCGGCAGCGGATACTCCGGCAGCCGTTGCCGATCGGCGATCGCCGCCTGCAGCACCTCCAGGATCTGCAACGACCCCTTGAGCCGCGCCGCCTCCGGGCCGTCCTCGGCGGTGACCCGCAGCCCCGGCACGAAATCGCCGGTGGTCACGAACACCACATCGGATTCGCCCAGCGAGGGCAGCACGCGCCCGATGTGGTGCAGGAACGCCGGATTCGGCCCCACCACCAGCACCCCGTGGCGTTCGATCTGCCGGCGCTGGGTGTACATCAGATACGCCACCCGGTGCAGCGCCACCACGGTCTTGCCGGTGCCGGGCCCGCCCTCGATCACCAGCACGCCCGGATGGTCGAGCCGGATGATCTCGTCCTGCTCGGCCTGCACCGTGGCCACGATGTCGCGCATGCCCTCACCGCGCGGCGCGTTGACCGCCGCCAGCAGGGCCGCGTCCCCATCACCGTGCGCCCCGCCGTCGGGCCGGCCCAGCACCTCATCGGTGTAGTCGACCAAGTGCCGTCCGCGCGTGTGGAATTGGCGACGCCGCCGCATGTTCTCCGGCGTCGCGGCGGTGGCCACGTAGAACGCGCGCGCCGCGGGCGCCCGCCAATCCAGCAGCAGCGGCTCGAACTCGTTGCGGTCGTCGTAGATGCCGATCCGGCCGATGTACAACCGCTCACCCGTCACGGTGTCCAGCCGTCCGAAACACAGCCCGTTGTCGGCCACGTCCAGCCGCTTGACCTCTTTGGCCAGCGCGCGCACCTCGGCGTCGCGCTGCAGCATCGATTCCCCGCCGCCCCGCAGGGCCGCGCCGTAGCGGCCCTTGGCGGTCGCCCGCTCACCGTCGAGCCGGGTGTAGAGGTCGGCCACGTAGGTCCGCTCGGACCGTAGTTCCTCGTCGTATCCTCGAGTAGACACGCTGCCCCTCCCATTTCCGCGGATTCTTGCTTCGGCCAGCGATTGTGCAGCATGACCCGGCCCTTGCCGCAAGTCCGGGTATGCGCTATATGTTTAAAGGGGCAAGCACGTGATGCGCCCCCTTCCCTCATCGCCCGCAATCAGCAGGCAACCTCCTCCCCGCGCAGCGGCTCAGATCTGCCCGTGCTGGGAGTCGAAGGTGAAAGTGCGCCCACCCAGCAGGATCTGGGTGCCCGGATCGAGAATGACGGGCTGACCAGGGGTCGCGCGAATCCAGACGGGGTGATTGGGCGGGCGGATGTGGGTGCCGTTGGCCGAGCCCCGGTCGATGACCGTCACATCCCAGTCCATGAGCCGGATTTCGGCGTGCACGCGCGACATGCCGCCGGAGGCGTCCTCGATGCGGATGGGGTGGGCGCCGTGGCGGACCTGGGTGGAGCGTTCGGGTTCGCGGCCGATGACGATATCGGTGTCGAGGACATAGGAGGTGCCGTCGTCGAGGAGCAGCACGCCCAGCGGCGGGCGCAGGCCCTCGGTGAGCACACAGGTGAGCTGATCCATGCGGATACCGCACACCGCGCAGAAGGAGACGCGGGGGTCGTTGAGGTGGTGGCGGGCGCATTTGAAGCCGCGCACGGTGACACCGCGCGGGCCCGCCGGGGTGGGGGTGGAATGTCGTTGCGGGACAGCGGGAGACGAGCTCGCGGCGGCACGGGAAGCCTGGGCGGCGGCCGCGCCCGCGCCGGCGGCCTTGGACGCCACCTTCGCCCCGTTGACGGGTTCTTCGGCGAGATGGTCGGTTTCGGGGTCGGCGGCGGGTGCGGGGTCGGGCGGGCGGGCGCGGGGTTTGCGGAGCCGGGGAGTCGATGTGCCGGAAGCGGGTTCGTCCTTGTCGTCGAGCCACAGCACGGCGCCACTGCCGGGCAGGCGGCCCTCACGCAGCGACCAGACCCCCGGCGGCGGCAGCTCCTCGCGCGGGGATTCCTCGTCGATGAAGACCGCCGCCGCGCGGGCGGGCATCGGGCTGACCACCCGGTCGACACTGAAACCCGCGTCGCGCCCGTGCAGGATCTCCACGCGCTCACCGTGATCGAGCACGGCGGTGACCCCGCCGTGCAGGAACACCGCCAGCCCGCGCTGACCGGGCGTCAGGACCCCGAATTCGACCTGCTCCTCGTCGTCGCGGCTCATCAGCCAGGTGCTGACCAGCCGCGCGAAGGTGCGTCCGGTGCGGCGGGTTTCGCGCGAGGCCGCCTCGCGCACCAGCTTCAGCAGCGTCTCGAGCACCGTGATCGCGGTGGCATCGGCGGTGATCGGGTCCGCCTCGCGGTGGGCGACGACCACCACGACCCCGTCGACGCGGGCCACGAGGTGCGCGCCGGGGACCACTTCCGCCCGTGCGCTCATACGATCCGTCCCCCATTGAATCGCCAGCGCGGCAGCAGCACCCGCACCGGCCCGTTCACGAACACCCAGAACGCCAGCCAGGTCACCGTGAAGTGAATCGCGAACGCGGGCAGCGACGGCCGCAGATACGACGGCAGCACGATCGTCGTGTGGCGAACCAGCACCCACATGAGCAGACCCTCGTTGACGATGGTCACCAGCCCGAACAGGGTGGGCCAGTCCTTCTCCCATCGGAACTGCTGCAGGAAGTGATACAGCAGCTCCCACGCTACCCCGGCCACCACGACCGCGAGCAGGATCGACAGGGTGATGCGATAGGACTGGACCAGCGACAGCGGCCCGGTCGGGAGCACGGGTGTGAGCACCAGCGCGACCAGGACACCGATGATGCCCAGGATCACGAGGCGGGTCTGTATGCGGCCGTTGAGTGTCGGGGTCATGCACATCCTTGCGTGAGGCTCAGCTGAATCCTCGCCGGAATCCGTGGCCCGGGTGAGCCGAAGTCAGGAACCGATCTTCTTGTTCATCACCCACAGCCGCCATTGGCGCAACGAGCGCAAGGGGCCGAAACGCGGGCAGAAGCCCTGGGCGGCCAGATCGTCGGCGATTTCCAGGGCGGCGTATTGCAGGCCCAGGAAGGTGTCGACGCCGGCGTAGTAGCCGCCGAGGGTGGCGCTGCCGGCGGCGTAGATGCGGCCGGTGCCGCTGCGGGTGCCGATCAATTCGAAGGTGCGGTCGACATCGAGGCGGCCCAGCGGGTTGCGGCCGGCGCCGGTGTGGTCGAGCAGATCGGCCAGCAGCCGGTGTTCGCGGATGTCGGCTTCCAGGCCGGTGCAGTCGATGATGTAGTCGGCGTGCACATCGGTGGGGCGGTCGGGCTGCGGGAACGGCAAGGGGGCGTGGTTGTCCGGCAGGACGGTGGTGAGCACGCCGGGGCGGGTGCGGTCGGGCACGAGCTCGCGCACGGTGCCGACCATGATCTGATACCAGCCCTGGGTGCGGCCGCGCTGCAACTGTTCGCGCCAGTTCTTGCGGATCGGAGTGTTGGTGCCGCCCATGATGTTCAGGAATTCGGCGCGCTCGCGGCCCTCCAGTTTGCGCAGCCGCTGCTTGTACTGCCCGCCCCAGGTGCCCTTGGGCCAGTTGAATCCCTGATACGCCCAGCCGTGACCGCCCTTGCGGCGCATGAAGATACTGGGACCGTGCGGCCCGGCCACATAGGTGCGGAACAGGTGCAGGATCTGGGTATTGAGCCGCAGCCGATCCCGATCGTCGATGAGCCGTTGCAGCACCCGGCTGGCAACGATGCCGCCGCCGCGCACCATGACCGTGCCGGGACGCCGTTGCAGGGCCTGATAGACGTGCTCGTGCGGCTCATAGGCGTTCACCACCCGGGTGGGGTCGCGATACTTCTCCCGGTACTCCTGCAGATCCGGCAGCAGCCGCAGCCCCGGATATCCGACCGCGATGTGAACATAGTTGCTGCGGAAGGCGATTCGTTTGGTGGCGGTGGCCCGCTCGGGCGGGGTGAGGATCGTGAAATAGCCGCCGCCGTGCCGTTTGCGCACCATGCGCACATGCCCCTTGTACAGTGACCGCGCGTAGTCGACGCGATGGTATTCGCGCTCCATCGCGGTGAACACCTGCCCGGCGCGCGGGGTGTAGTAGTTGGCGAAAACGGGTTCCACCAACACATTCCACAACGGCCGCAGCGTCTTCTCCGCAACCGCTTCCCGCAGCGCATAACTGGGAAAGCCCCACAGATTGTCCGGGTTGCCGGTGGAATCGCTGCGCAGCCGCTCCTGCCGCGGAATCTGCGACACGCGCGTCAGATATTCGTAGGACCCCCACGGCACGTCCTGGGGCCCGAGCACTGCCATGGCCGTCGCCGGCACTCCGTAGATCCGCAACCGGTCGAACAGCACGAACGACCCGATCCCGCTGCCGACGCTCACCAGCGGCACGTCGATCACCGGAATCCCGGCCTCCCCCACCATCTCATCGGTCCACACATCGGTGTCGATGAGCAATTGACTGAGATCTCCCCTCATTCGCCGGATGGTACCGGCCGCGACTTACGAATCCATTGCCGTCAGCTTGTCGAGCCCCCCGGCCATCGCCGGTTTTCACCTGCCGGCCGCGGCGACGCGCGCACCGGTTCGCGCGAAGCTGCCACGCGGGCGCGGTGCGGGCACGTAGCATTCCGGTCGTGGCCGATGCGAAACGTCCCGCCGCGGTGCGGGTTCTCGTCTACAGCAATGACGCCGATACCCGGAGCCAGGTCATGCTGGCGCTGGGCAGACGCCCGCATCCGGACCTGCCGCCCCTGGACTACCACGAGGTGGCCACCGGGCCGATCGTGGTCGAGCGCATGGACGCCGGGGATTTCGATCTGCTCATCCTCGACGGCGAATCCGCCCCGACCGGCGGACTGGGGCTGGCCAAGCAGCTCAAGGACGAGATCGCCGAGTGCCCGCCGATCGTGGTGCTCACCGGCCGGCCCGATGATGTGTGGCTGGCCAATTGGTCGCGCGCCGATGCCGCGGTCTCCCATCCCATCGATCCCATCCGGCTCACCGATGCGGTGCTCGGTGTGCTGCGGAGTCGCTCGGCGGCGTGAGCCGCGCGGCGCGCCCGCTCTTCCCGGCCGGGATCCCTCATGGGTCCCGGCCGTAAACATGCCTGCGGAACGGGCATTCAACGTCACGTGACATTCGCGATTCCGTCCAATCGGTCATAAAAGACCGTTCCGAATTCGATCAAACACCCACCGCGAAACGTCGTGTATGGTGCCGTCCGAGTTGTAGGCTGTGCCGTAGCTCACACGAGCGCGGGATCGGTATCAGTCCAGCCGCCGCGTCAGTCCCCGAAGTCCCCGCGCCGTCGTGCAGCGACGCGCCCTGGGGTGTGACTGGCACGGCAGACGACGATGTCGGCCCGCCTCGGCAGCTGCCGTCCGTACGCGTCCAGTCCGCAGGAGGGGTTGTCTGTTGTGAATATCGAGGTGCCGACGCTTGTGCTCGGCGCGGTAGCCGCCGCGTTCGGGCTGTTCTCCGTGGGGCTAGCGGCCCTCATCGGACCCAAACGCTACAACCGGGCCAAGCTCGAGGCCTACGAGTGCGGTATCGAGCCGACCCCGCACGCCGTGGCCGGCGGGCCGGGAAACGCTGCCGGGCAACGCTTTCCGGTGAAGTACTACCTCACCGCGATGTTGTTCATCATCTTCGACATCGAGATCGTGTTCCTCTACCCGTGGGCCGTGCACTTCGACTCGCTCGGGGTGTTCGGGCTGGCCGCCATGGCGCTTTTCATCTTCAACGTCTCGGTGGCCTACGCCTACGAGTGGAAACGAGGCGGGCTCAGCTGGGACTGATCAGCGCGAGAGGGATTGGCGCCGAGGGGGATTCGACATAGTGCTTCCCGCCCGCGGGCGGGATCAGATGAGCCACGGGAGATGTAGTCCGATATGGGTCTCGAGGAGAAACTGCCCAGCGGGTTCCTGCTGAGCACGGTGGAAGATTTGGCCGGCTATCTGCGCAAGAGCTCGCTGTGGCCGGCGACGTTCGGCCTGGCGTGCTGCGCGATCGAGATGATGGCCACCGGCGGCGGGCGATTCGATATCGCCCGCTTCGGCATGGAGGCCTTCCGCGCCTCCCCGCGCCAGGCCGATCTCATGATCGTGGCCGGCCGGGTGAGCCAGAAGATGGCCCCGGTGCTGCGCCAGGTCTACGACCAGATGACCGAACCGAAATGGGTGCTGGCCATGGGCGTGTGCGCCTCCTCGGGCGGCATGTTCAACAACTACGCCATCGTGCAGGGCGTCGACCATGTGGTGCCGGTCGACATCTACCTGCCCGGCTGCCCGCCGCGGCCGGAGATGCTGTTGAACGCGATCCTCAAGCTGCACGAGAAGATTCAGGAAATGCCGCTCGGCGTCAATCGCGAAGAGGCCGTGCGCGCCGCCGAGGCCGCCGCGCTCGCCAGCCCCACCACCATTCAGATGAAGGGGCTGCTGCGATGAGTTTCGATACACCGGCCGGCACCGAGAGTCCCCCGGAGGACACCGTGACAGACCAGCACGGGGAGTCGAACCAGCCGATCGATCCCGAAGCATCCGAGAATCAGTCCGACGCCGCCGACACCGAGATCCCCGCGCCCGCCGACGAAGTCATCGGCGTGCGCACGGGCATGTTCGGCGTCTCCGGCACCGGCGACACCTCCGGCTACGGGCGGCTGGTGCGCACCATCAGCCTGCCCGGCGGCAGCGCGCCCCCCTACGGCGGCTACTTCGACGAACTGGTCGCCATTTTGCATCGCGTGCTGGAAAGCACCGGCGGCATCGCTGTCACCGAGGCCCTCGAGAAGATCGTGGTCTTCGCCGGCGAGCTCACCCTGCACGTGCGCCGCGAGCACCTGCCGCTGGTCGCGAAGACCCTGCGCGACAACGAGGCCCTGCGCTTCGAGTTGTGCCTGGGTGTGAGCGGCGCCCACTACCCGGAGGACACCGGGCGGGAACTGCACGCGGTGTATCACCTCAACTCCATCACCCACAACCGCCGGGTGCGCCTGGAAGTGTCGGTCCCCGACGCCGATCCGCACCTGCCGTCGCTGTATGCGGTGTACCCCACCTGCGATTGGCACGAGCGGGAGACCTACGACTTCTTCGGCATCCTCTTCGACGGTCACCCCTCGCTGACCCGCATCGCCATGCCCGACGACTGGCGCGGGCATCCCCAGCGCAAGGACTACCCGCTCGGCGGGATCCCGGTCGAGTACAAGGGCGCGCGCATCCCGCCGCCCGACGAGCGGAGGGCTTACTCGTAATGAACAACACCGACATTCGGTCCCAATCGCACACGCAGGAACGACCCGAACGCACGGTCACCCTCGTCGGCAACGATTGGGACGAGATCTCCGCGACGCTGGACGGGGTCGCCGAGGAACGCATCGTCGTGAACATGGGCCCCCAGCACCCCTCCACCCACGGGGTGCTGCGCCTGATTCTCGAGATCGAGGGCGAGACCGTCACCGAGGCCCGCTGCGGCATCGGCTACCTGCACACCGGCATCGAGAAGAATCTCGAATACCGCAGCTGGGTGCAGGGCGTCACCTTCGTCACCCGCATGGACTACCTCTCGCCGTTCTTCAACGAGACCGCCTACTGCCTCGGGGTGGAGAAGCTGCTCGGCATCACCGACGACATTCCCGAGCGCGCCAACGTGATCCGCGTGCTGCTCATGGAGCTCAACCGGATCTCCTCGCACCTGGTGGCCCTCGCCACCGGCGGCATGGAGCTGGGCGCGCTGACCCCGATGCTGTTCGGCTTCCGCGAACGCGAACTCATCCTCGACGTGTTCGAGACCATCACCGGGCTGCGCATGAACCACGCCTACATCCGCCCCGGCGGCGTCTCCCAGGACCTGCCCGAGGATGGCGTGCAGAAGGTCCGCGATCTCCTGGACCTCATGCCGAAACGGCTGCGGGACATGGAGTTGCTGCTCAACGAGAACCCCATCTGGAAGGCCCGCACCCGCAATGTCGGGGTCCTCGACCTCACCGGCTGCATGGCGCTGGGCATCACCGGCCCGGTGCTGCGCTCCACCGGCCTGCCCCACGACCTGCGCAAGGCCCAGCCCTACTGCGGGTACGAGAACTACGAATTCGACGTCATGGTCGACACCGGCTGCGACTGCTACGGCCGCTACCTCATCCGGGTCAACGAGATGAAGGAATCGCTCAAGATCGTCGAGCAGTGCCTGGACAAGCTGCGGCCCGGCCCGGTCATGGTGGAGGACAAGAAAATTGCATGGCCTGCCGATTTGCAGCTCGGGCCGGACGGGCTCGGCAACTCGCCCAAGCACATCTCCAAGATCATGGGCACCTCCATGGAGGCGCTCATCCACCACTTCAAGCTGGTGACCGAGGGCCTGCGGGTACCGCCCGGGCAGGTGTACACGGCGGTGGAATCCCCGCGCGGCGAACTGGGCGTGCACATGATCAGCGACGGCGGCACCCGCCCCTACCGGGTGCACTACCGCGATCCGTCGTTCACGAATCTGCAAGCGGTGGCGGCAATGTGCGAGGGCGGCATGGTCGCCGACGTCATCGCCGCGGTGGCCAGTATCGATCCGGTGATGGGCGGGGTGGACCGATGACAGAGATTCTGCTGAACCTGACCGTACGGCCGATCCCGTACCCGCAAGAGGTGCACGACCGGCTGCAGCTCGAGGCCACCGAGATCATCGAACGCTACCCGGATTCGCGGTCGGCACTGCTGCCCCTTTTGCATCTCGTGCAATCGGTGGAGAGTTATGTGTCGGGCACCGGCATCGAATTCTGCGCCGAGCAGCTGGGATTGACCAATGCCGAGGTGACGGCGGTCGCGACCTTCTACTCCATGTACCGCAAGAACCGCACCGGCGATTTCCACGTCGGGGTGTGCACCAACACGCTGTGCGCGGTCATGGGCGGCGACCAGATCTTCGCGGAACTGACGGAGCATCTGGGCATCCGGCACGGGGAGACCACCGCCGACGGCGCGGTCACCCTCGAGCACATCGAATGCAACGCGGCCTGCGACTACGCCCCCGTAATGATGGTGAACTGGGAGTTCTTCGACAACCAGACGCCGGAATCGGCGAAGGCTCTCGTGGACGGGCTGCGCCGCGGCGAGCAGATCACCGGATCGCGCAGCGGAATTCCCCTGTGCACCTTCCGGGAAACCGCGCGCATTCTCGCCGGATTCCCCGACGCCCGCCCCGGTGCCACCGATGGCGCGGCTGGTCCCGCCACCCTCGCCGGTCTGCATGTGGCCGAACAGGATTCGACCGACGGAGGCGCCCAGTGACGACCGCCCTCACCCCTGTCCTGTCCAAGCATTGGGGCGACCCGGACGGCTGGACCCTGGCTGCCTACCGCCGCCAAGGCGGCTACCGCGCCCTGCCCAAGGCGCTGAAGATGGACCCCGACGAGGTGATCGCCACCGTCAAGGACTCCGGTCTGCGCGGCCGCGGCGGCGCGGGCTTCCCGACCGGCATGAAATGGGGCTTCATCCCGCAGGGTCCCGGCCCGGACGGCAGCGTGAAGCCGCACTACCTGGTGGTCAATGCCGATGAGTCGGAACCGGGTACCTGCAAGGACATTCCGCTCATGCTGGCCACCCCGCACACCCTCATCGAGGGTGTGATCATCGCGGCCTTCGCCATTCGCGCCTCGCACGCCTTCATCTACGTGCGCGGCGAAGTGGTGCCGGTGCTGCGGCGGCTGCAGGCCGCGGTCGACCAGGCCTATGCCGCAGGCTATGTCGGCCGCAATATCCAGGGCTCGGGCTACCACCTGGAGATCGTGGTGCACGCCGGCGCGGGCGCCTACATCTGCGGGGAGGAGACCGCGCTGCTCGATTCCCTCGAGGGCCGCCGCGGCCAGCCGCGGCTGCGGCCCCCGTTCCCGGCCGTCGCGGGCCTCTATGCCTGCCCGACCGTGGTCAACAATGTGGAATCCATTGCCTCCGTGCCCGCCATCATCGCCAATGGCGTGGACTGGTTCCGCTCCTTCGGCACCGAGAAATCACCGGGCTTCACCCTGTACTCGCTCTCGGGTCACGTAACACGACCCGGGCAATACGAAGCGCCCCTGGGAATCACGTTGCGGGAGTTGCTGACCTACGCGGGCGGTGTCCGCGCCGGGCACACCCTCAAGTTCTGGACCCCGGGCGGCTCCTCCACCCCGATCTTCACCGCCGAACACCTCGACGTCGCCCTCGACTACGAAGGCGTCGCCGCCGCCGGCTCCATGCTCGGCACCAAGGCGCTGCAGATCTTC
This sequence comes from Nocardia sp. NPDC127526, assembly GCF_042672265.1. NCBI lineage: Bacteria > Bacillati > Actinomycetota > Actinomycetes > Mycobacteriales > Nocardiaceae > Nocardia > Nocardia sp. NPDC127526. The sequence goes on from NZ_JBHXVO010000045.1 coordinate 26,095, forward strand.
GACGACACCACCTGCGTGGTGCGCGCCGTGCTGCGCTGGACCGAGTTCTACGCCCACGAATCCTGCGGCAAATGCACCCCCTGCCGCGAGGGCACCTACTGGCTCGTCCAGCTCCTGCAACGCCTGGAGAACGGTCACGGCGACGACACCGACCTGGACAAGCTCCTGGACATCGCCGACAACATCAACGGCAAATCGTTCTGCGCCCTCGGCGACGGCGCCGCCAGCCCGATCTTCTCCTCCCTGAAGTACTTCCGCGACGAGTACGCCGACCACATCCGGCTCGGCGCCTGCCCGTTCGACCCGGCCCGGTCCACCGCCTGGGCCGAAGGAGAGCGATGACAGCCATAGCCAACTCCAGCACCAGCGGCGGCGTCACCCCCGCCGACATGGTCAGCGTCACCATCGACGGCACCACGGTGTCGGTGCCCGCCGGCACGCTGGTGATCCGCGCCGCCGAACTCGTCGGCATCCAGATCCCCCGCTTCTGCGACCACCCGTTGCTCGATCCGGTCGGCGCCTGCCGCCAGTGCATCGTCGAGGTGGAAGGCCAGCGCAAACCCGTCGCCTCCTGCACCATGGCGGTCGCCGACGGCATGGTGGTGCACACCCAGCTCACCTCCCCGGTGGCCGAGAAGGCCCAGGAGGGGGTGATGGAGCTGCTGCTCATCAACCACCCCCTGGACTGCCCGGTCTGCGACAAGGGCGGGGAATGCCCGCTGCAGAACCAGGCCATGTCCAACGGGCGCGCCGAATCCCGCTTCGACGGGGTGAAACGCACCTACCCCAAACCGATTCCGCTGTCCTCGGCGATCCTGCTCGACCGGGAACGCTGCGTGCTGTGCGCGCGCTGCACCCGCTTCTCCCAGCAGATCGCCGGTGATCCGTTCATCGAGTTGATGGATCGCGGGGCGCTCGAACAGGTCGGCATCGCCTCCGGGGAGCCGTTCGACTCCTACTTCTCCGGCAATACCGTGCAGGTCTGCCCGGTGGGCGCGCTCACCGGCAGCACCTACCGGTTCCGGGCGCGGCCCTTCGACCTGGTGTCCAGTCCGGCGGTGTGCGAGCACTGCGCCTCGGGCTGCGCGCAGCGCACCGACCACCGGCGCGGCAAGGTCATGCGCCGCCTCGCCGGGGACGACCCGCAGGTCAACGAGGAATGGAACTGCGACAAGGGCCGATTCGCCTTCGCCTACGCCACCGAACGCGACCGGCTCACCACCCCGCTGGTGCGCTCCTGGGACGGCAGCCTGCAACCGGCCTCCTGGTCGGAGGCCATCACCGCCGCCGCGCGGGGGCTGGCGTCGGCGCACGGCAATGCCGGGGTGCTGCTGGGCGGGCGCGTCACTCTCGAGGACGCCTACGCGTACTCGAAGTTCGCGCGAGTCGCCCTGGGCACCAACGATATCGACTTCCGTGCCCGCGAACACTCCGCGGAGGAAGCCGACTTCCTGGCCGCCAAGATCGCCGGGCGGGGCATCACCGTCGACTACGCGGCCCTCGAACGCGCGCCCATCGTGCTGCTGGTCGGGTTCGAGCCCGAAGAGGAATCGCCGATGGTGTACCTGCGGCTGCGCAAGGCCGCCCGCAAGGGCACCACCGTCGTCTACTCCCTCGCCCCGTACGCCACGCGCGGACTGCAGCGCATGTCGGGCACCCTGCTGCCCACCGCGCCGGGCACCGAACCCCATCATCTCGACGCCCTGCGCACCGGCGAAACCGATTCCAGCACACTGGCATACGAGGACATCAAGCTGGTCGCGTCCATGCTGCGGCAACCCGGAGCGATCGTGCTCGCCGGGGAACGCCTGGCCGGGATTCCCGGTGCGCTCGCCGCGGCCGCGCGCCTGGCCGACGAGAGCGGGGCCGGACTGGCGTGGGTCCCGCGCCGCGCCGGGGAACGCGGCGCACTCGAAGCCGGCGCGCTGCCGGTGCTGCTGCCCGGCGGCCGTCCCGTCGCCGATGCCGATGCGCGCCAACAGGTGCGCGACGCCTGGGGTGTCGAGGACGTCCCGGCCGCCCCCGGCCGCGACACCGCCGCCATCCTGGCCGCCGCACCCACCCTGGGCGCCCTGCTCATCGCCGGCGTCGAAGTCGGCGACATGCCCGACCCGCACGCGGCGTTGCAGGCCATCGACGCCGCCGGCTTCGTGGTCAGCATGGAATTGCGGCGCAGCGATATCAGCGATCGCGCCGATGTGGTGTTCCCGGTCGCCTCCGCCATGGAGAAGGCCGGCACCTTCCTCACCTGGGAAGGCCGCCACCGCCAATTCGACGCCGCCCTGCGCGATGCCACCGTGCGCCGCGAGGCCGCGCCCATGCCCGAATACCGGGTCCTCGACGCCATCGCCCAGGACATGGGCATCCGCCTCGGCCTGCCCGACGCCGCCAGCGCCCGCGCGGAATTGGCGGACCTGGGCGCCTGGGACGGACCCGCCGCCGCCACCCCCGTGCACCGGCCCCACCCCATCGCGCAACCGTCCTCGGGCACCGCGCTGCTCGCCTCGTGGCGCATGCTCCTGGACCGCGGCAAGATGCAGGACGGCGAACCCAATCTCGCCGGCACCGCCCGCCCCACCGTGGTGCGGCTCGCACCGGCCACGGCCGCCGAAATCGGCGCCACCACCGGCGATCCGGTGACGGTCAGCAACGACCACGGCCAGATCACCCTCCCCTTGGTCATGACCGAGATGCCCGAACGGGTGGTGTGGCTGCCCATGAATTCCCCTGGCTCCGACGTGCTGGTGCAACTGGGCACCACACCCGGCCACCTCGTGCGCATCCGACGGGAGGACCACCGTGAGTGATCTGAGTATGTTCGGCCACGACCCGTGGTGGCTGGTGCTGGTCAAATCCCTCGGCATCTTCGTGTTCCTGCTGCTCACCCCCATGCTGGCGGTGTACGCGGAACGAAAGATCGTGGCCTACATGCAGATGCGCGTCGGACCCAACCGGGTCGGGCCGCGCGGGTCGCTGCAGTCCATCGCCGACGGGGTGAAGATGCTCCTCAAGGAGGACATCGTCCCGGCCATCGTGGACAAGCCCATCTTCATTCTGGCGCCGGTCATTTCGCTCATCCCCGCGGTCATGGCGTTCGCGGTCATCCCGTTCGGGCCCGAAGTGTCCATGTTCGGGGAGCGCACGCCGCTGCAGCTGACCGATATGCCGGTGGGCGTGCTCTACATCCTGGCCATGGCCTCGGTCGGCGTGTACGGGATCGTGCTGGCGGGCTGGGCCTCCGGATCCACCTATCCGCTGCTGGGCGGGCTGCGCTCCACCGCGCAGGTCATCTCCTACGAGATCGCCATGGCGCTGTGCTTCGCGGCGGTGTTCCTGCTCTCGGGCACCATGTCCACCTCCGGCATCGTGGCGGCGCAGTACGGGACCTGGTATGTGTTCCTGCTGCTGCCCTCGTTCCTCATCTACGCGGTGTCCATGGTCGGCGAGACCAACCGCGCCCCCTTCGACCTGCCCGAGGCCGAGGGCGAACTGGTCGGCGGCTTCCACACCGAGTACTCCTCGCTCAAGTTCGCCATGTTCATGATGGCCGAATACATCAACATGGCAACGGTTTCCGCGCTCGCCACCACGCTGTTCTTCGGCGGCTGGCACGCGCCGTTCCCGCTCAGCCTGTGGGCCGGCGCCAACTCCGGCTGGTGGCCCATGCTGTGGTTCACCGCCAAGGTGTGGGCGTTCCTGTTCGTGTTCATCTGGCTGCGCGGCACGCTGCCGCGCATGCGCTACGACCAGTTCATGAACCTGGGCTGGAAACTGCTCATCCCGGTATCGCTGGCCTGGGTGATGTTCGTGGCCACGCTGCGGGTGCTGCAGAACGAGGGCATGAACGTGCAGACCCCGGGCATGGTGATCGGCGGAATCGTGGTGGCGCTGTTGCTGATCGGGCTGGTGCTCAAGGCCGGGCACGCCGGCGACGATCGCACCAAGGCCGCCCCGGATGCGGACGCGACCACCATGTACTCCGATTTCCCGGTGCCGCCCATGCCCGCCGAACCGGCGGCCGCCGCACCCAAACCCGGTCTGCTCGAACCGCTCGGCGGGTTCGCGGTCACCGCGGCCACCATGTTCAAAAAGCCCAACACCGAGCTGTATCCGGAGGTCAAGACACCGACCGCGCCGCGCTATCACGGGCGGCATCAGCTCAACCGGCATCCCGACGGCCTCGAGAAATGCATCGGCTGCGAGTTGTGCGCGTGGGCCTGCCCGGCCGACGCCATCTACGTCGAGGGCGCGGACAACACCGAGACCGAACGGTTCTCCCCCGGTGAGCGGTACGGGCGGGTCTACCAGATCAACTATCTGCGCTGCATCGGCTGCGGCCTGTGCATCGAGGCCTGCCCCACCCGGGCGCTGACCATGACCAACGACTACGAGATGGCCGACGACAATCGCGCCGACCTCATTCTCGAGAAGAAGAACCTGCTCGCCCCCATGGAGCCGGGCATGCTCGCCCCGCCGCACGCCATGTACCCGGGCGCCGACGAAGGCTCCTACTACCGCGGCGAAGTCCCCGGCGCGCCCGGCGAACTCGCCGGAGCCGAAGGAGGGACCAAGGCATGAGCACGGTCTACACGGTCGCGAATCAGGCCCAGCCGGCGCAGGAACTGGTCACCCACACCGGCACCGGCGAGGCCGTCATGTTCTGGATCCTCGCCGTCATCGCCGTGGTCGGCGCGCTCGGCATGGTCAGCGCGCGCAAGGCCGTGCACTCCGCCCTGTGCCTGGCCGCCACCATGATCACGCTGTCGGTGTTCTACATCGCCCAGAGCGCACTGTTCCTGGGCGTCGTGCAGATCGTCGTCTACACCGGCGCGGTCATGATGCTGTTCCTGTTCGTGCTCATGCTCGTCGGCGTGGACTCCTCGGAATCGCTGAAGGAGACGCTGCGCGGGCATCGGCTGGCGGTGCTCATCGTCGGCGTCGGCTTCGGCATGCTGCTCATCGCCGCCATCGCCCGCGGCATGGCCGCGCCCAGCGTCGCCGACACCGGGCCGGGCCTGGGCGGGGACTACACCATCGGCGCGCTCGCGGAACTGATCTTCCTGCAATACGTCTGGGCCTTCGAGCTCACCGGCGCACTGCTCATCACCGCCACCATCGGGGCCATGGTGCTCGCCCACCGGGAACGGTTCGGGCCGCGCACCGATCAGCGCGAACTGTCCAAACAGCGCTTCCGCGACGGCAAACGGGTCACGCCGCTGCCCACGCCCGGCGTGTACGCCCGCCACAATGCCGTCGACGCGCCCGCGCGACTGCCCGACGGCTCCTTCGAGGAGCTCTCGGTCAGCACCATCCTGCGGCACCGGCGCAACCGGGCGCACGAGGAAGCCGCGGTGCTGTCGGTGGGCAACGGCAATGGCAACGGTGACGCCCCGAACGGCAATGGCGGCAACGACTCCCACGAGGAAGGCTCGCGGTGAACCCGGACAATTACCTGTATCTCTCCGCCCTGCTCTTCACCATCGGCGCGGCCGGAGTGCTGGTGCGGCGCAATGCGATCGTCGTGTTCATGTGCATCGAGCTCATGCTCAATGCGGTGAACCTGGCCTTCGTCACCTTCGCCCGGCTGCACGGCAATCTCGACGGGCAGGTGTTCGCCTTCTTCACCATGGTGGTCGCCGCCGCCGAGGTCGTGGTCGGCCTGGCCATCATCATGACCATCTTCCGCGCCCGCCGCTCGACCTCGGTCGACGACGCCAACCTGCTGCGGTACTGACATGGATACCGCACAGATGATGCTGTGGCTGCTGCCCGCCCTGCCCCTCGGCGGGGCCGTACTCCTGCTGCTGCTCGGCAAATACAGCGATAAATGGGGGCACCTGCTCGGGTGCGCGCTGGCATTGGCGTCCTTCGGGGTCGCGGTGTGGGCGTTCTCCGAGATGCTCGGACGCGCCGACGCCGCACGCGCCGTGCACTACAACCTGTTCAGCTGGGTGCCCGTCACCGGGCTGGAAGTGGACTTCGCACTGCAGATCGATCAGCTGTCGATGTGCTTCGCGCTGCTGATCACCGGCGTCGGCTCGCTCATCCACATCTATTCGGTCGGCTACATGTCGCACGATCCGGAGCGGCGGCGGTTCTTCGCCTACCTCAACCTGTTCCTGGCGGCCATGCTCGTGCTGGTGCTGGCCGACAACTTCCTGGTGCTCTACCTGGGCTGGGAAGGCGTGGGCCTGGCGTCGTATCTGCTGATCGGGTTCTGGTACCAGAAGCCTTCGGCCGCAACGGCGGCCAAGAAGGCGTTCATCGTCAACCGCGTCGGCGACATGGGACTGGCCATCGCGCTCATGGTCATGTTCGCCACCTTCGGGTCGGTGGACTTCCAGACCGTGTTCGGGGCCGCCGATCAGGCCGGCAGCGGAACCCTCACCGCCATCGGGCTGCTGCTGCTGCTCGGCGCCTGCGGCAAATCCGCGCAGGTGCCGCTGCAGTCCTGGCTCGGCGACGCCATGGAAGGCCCCACCCCGGTGTCGGCGCTCATCCACGCGGCCACCATGGTCACCGCGGGCGTGTACCTGATCGCGCGGTCGAACCCGATCTTCGATCTCGCGCCCGGCGCGCAGGCCGCGGTCATGGCGGTCGGCGCGATCACCCTGCTCTACGGCGCGATCATCGGCTGCGCCAAGGACGACATCAAGAAGGCCCTCGCCGCCTCGACCATGAGCCAGATCGGGTACATGATCCTGGCCGCCGGTCTCGGACCGGTCGGATACGCCGCGGCCATCATGCACCTGCTCACCCACGGCTTCTTCAAGGCCGGACTGTTCCTCGGCGCTGGCTCGGTCATGCACGCCATGAACGACGAAACCGATATGCGCCGCTACGGCGGACTGCGCAAACTGCTGCCGATCACCTACGTCACCTTCGGATTCGGGTATCTGGCCATTCTCGGGGTGCCGCCGTTCGCGGGCTTCTTCTCCAAGGACCGCATTATCGAAGCCGCGTTCGCGCACGGCGGATTCGGCGGCATCGTCACCGGCTTGGCGGCCCTGGCCGGTGCGGGCATCACCGCCTTCTACATGACCCGCGTCATGCTGTTCACCTTCTTCGGCGAACGCCGCTGGAAGGAAGGCACCCACCCGCACGAGGCTCCCGCCTCCATGACCGGGCCGATGATCCTCCTGGCGATCGGCTCCGTCGCCTCCGGCGCGCTGCTGGCCTACGGTTCGGCGCTGCAGAATTGGCTCGAACCCGTCGTCGGCTCCCACCACGGCGAACCGATCATCCCGGTGTGGGCCATCACCTTCTTCGCCCTGGCCGTCGTGGCCGCCGGCGTGTGGGTGGCCTACGACCAGTACGCCCACCACGAGATCCCCAAGGTCGCCCTGGCGGGCACCCCGCTCACCGCGGCCGCCCGCAAGGATCTCTACGGCGACGACTTCAACGAGGCCGCGTTCATGCGCCCGGGCCAGCACCTGACCCGCTCGCTGGTGTTCGTCGACAATCGCGGCATCGACGGCCTGGTCAACACCACCGCCGCCGTCATCGGCGGCCTGTCGGGCCGAATCCGCCGCGTGCAAACCGGTTTCGTGCGCTCCTACGCCCTGTCCATGTTCACCGGCGCGGCCCTGGTGGCCGCCGCCCTGCTGGTGGTGAGGTTCCTGTGAGTGAGCTTGCGAACGAACCAAAGACACAGCGAGTGCCGCTCACGGTGTCGCCGAGCGCTAGCGAGGTGGCGGCGTGAGTGACTTTCCGTGGCTGACAACGCTGTGGGCGGTTCCGCTGGCCGGAGCCGCGCTGGTGCTGCTGTTCCCGGCGGCCTGGCGCACCGCGGCGCGCTCGTTCGCGCTGGCGGTCTCGCTGGGCACGCTCGGGGTCGGGATCTGGCTCGCCATCGAATTCGCACCCGGCGGGGAGCAATACCAGTTCGTCGAATCCCACCAGTGGATCCCGGCCTTCGGCGCCGGCTACACCCTCGGACTCGACGGCATCGCCCTGGTGCTGGTGCTGCTCACCGCCGGCCTGGTGCCGCTGCTCATCCTCGCCGGCTGGCAGGACGAGCGCGAAGTCGGCTCCGGGCGCCGGGTCGCGCACTACTACATGGCGCTGACCCTGGTCGTCGAGGCCATGGTGCTGATCTCGTTCGTGGCCTTGGACATTCTGCTGTTCTACGTGTTCTTCGAGGTCATGCTCATCCCGATGTACTTCCTCATCGGCGGGTTCGGCCCGCGCACCGAGGATCTGGCCATCCGGGCGCAGCGCTCGCGGGCGGCGGTGAAGTTCCTGCTGTACAACCTGTTCGGCGGGCTCATCATGCTGGCCGCGGTCATCGGGCTCTACGTGCTCACCGCGCGTGAGGGTCTCGGCCAGGACGGCAACGGGACCTTCGACTTCCGGGCCGTCATGGCGGCCGCCAACTCCGGGCAGCTCGGCGCCGGACCGATCGTGCTCAATGCGCTGTTCCTCGGATTCATGTTCGCCTTCGCGGTGAAAGCGCCGCTGTGGCCGCTGCACACCTGGCTGCCCGACGCCGCCGTGGCCGCCACCCCGGCGAGCGCGGTGCTCATGATGGCCGTGGTCGACAAGGTCGGCACCTTCGGCATGCTGCGCTACTGCCTGCTGCTGTTCCCGGACTCCTCGTCGTACTACGCGCCGGTGATCAGCGTGCTCGCGGTCATCGGCATCATCTACGGCGCGCTGCTGGCCATCGGGCAGACCGATGTCATGCGGCTCATCGCCTACACCTCGATCTCGCACTTCGGCTTCATCATCCTGGGCATCTTCGCGCTCACCACCCAGGGCGGAACCGGGGCGACGCTGTACATGGTCAACCACGGCATCTCCACCGCGGCGCTGTTCCTCATCGCCGGATTCCTGGTCTCGCGCCGGGGAACCCGGCTCATCGCCGACTACGGCGGAGTGCAGAAAGTGGCGCCGGTGCTGGCGGGGACGTTCTTCATCGCCGGTCTGGCCACGCTGTCACTGCCCGGACTCGCGCCGTTCGTCAGCGAATTCCTGGTGCTGATCGGCACATTCACCCGCTACCCGGTCGCCGCCGTGTTCGCGGCGTCGGCGCTGGTGCTGGCCGCGCTGTACGTGCTGTGGATGTACCAGCGCATGATGACCGGGCCGGTCAAGCCCGGCAACGAACGCCTCTACGACCTGCTGCCGCGCGAACTGGTCGTGGTGGTGCCGCTCATCGGGGCGCTGCTGTTCCTCGGCTTCTACCCGAAACCGGTGCTGGACACCATCGATCCGGCCGTGGCCAACACCCTCACCACCATCGGCCAACATGATCCGGCGCCCGCCGTCACGCCCGAAGCCGCCCAGACGCAAACCGGAGGTGCACACAAATGAGTGGACCCCTGCTCCACGCCGCCGCAGCGGCCGATATGCGGCTCGCCGCAGCGGTGCCCGCGCCGTCCATCGAATACCGTGAGCTCTCACCCATGCTCATCGTGTTCGGGGTCGCGGTGGCCGCGGTCCTGGTGGAAGCCTTCGCGCCCAGGCGATCCCGCTATGCCGTGCAGTTGATCCTCGCGCTCGGCGGCATGGGTGTCGCGCTCGGCGCGGTCATCGGGCTGCGCGGCACCAACGCCACCGCGGTGGTGGGCGCGGTCGCCATCGACGGGGTGACGCTGTTCCTGCAGGGCACCGTCCTCGTGGTGTCCATCCTCGGGGTGCTGTTCATCGCCGAACGGCGCGCGGACCGCATGCCGATCCGCCGCGAAGGACCCGGCACCTGGAGCCTGACCGCCGCCCGGGGAGTGGACGCCTTCACCCCGCAAGCCGCGGCCACTCCCGGCAGCTCCGACGAAATCGCCGCCACCCGAGCCGGAGTCACCACCACCGAGGTCTTCCCGCTGACCCTGTTCGCGGTCGCCGGGCTCATGCTCTTCCCGGCCTCCAACGACCTGCTCACCATGTTCATCGCCCTCGAAGTGCTGTCGCTGCCGCTGTACCTGCTGTGCGGACTGGCCCGCCGCCGGCGGCTGCTGTCGCAGGAAGCGGCCTTGAAGTACTTCCTGCTGGGCGCGTTCTCCTCGGCGTTCTTCCTCTACGGCATGGCGCTGCTCTACGGCTACGCCGGCACCGTCCGGTTCTCCGGCATCGCCGACGCCGTCGCCCGCGACACCACCGAATCGCACACCCTCGCCATCCTCGGCGTGGCCATGCTGGCCGTCGGCCTGCTCTTCAAAATCGGCGCGGTGCCGTTCCAATCCTGGGTGCCCGACGTCTACCAGGGCGCACCCACCCCGGTCACCGCCTTCATGGCGGCCGCGACCAAGATCGCTGCAGTCGGTGCATTGCTGCGCATCCTGTACATCGCGGTCCCCGGCCTGCGCGACGACTGGCGCCCCATCCTCGCCGCCGTCGCCATCGCCACCATGGTGGTCGGCGCCGTCCTGGCCATCACCCAAACCGACATGAAGCGCATGCTCGCGTATTCCTCTGTCGCCCACGCCGGTTTCATCCTCACCGCCCTGGTGGCAGCCAACAACGCCGGCGTCTCCTCCACCCTGTTCTACCTCGCCGTCTACGGCCTCGGCACCCTCGGCGCCTTCGCCGTGGTCAGCCTGGTCCGCGACGAAAACGGCGACGAGGCAACCGCACTCCCGGCCTGGGCCGGCATGGGCCGCCGCTCCCCCTGGCTCGCCTGCATCTTCTCCCTCTTCCTGCTCTCCATGGCAGGCATCCCCCTCACCAGCGGCTTCATCGCCAAATTCGCCGTCTTCGAAGCCGCCTCCTCCGGCGGCGCCGTCCCCCTCGTCATAGTCGGCGTAATCACCAGCGCCATCGCCGCCTTCTTCTACATCCGCGTCATCGTCCTCATGTTCTTCACCGATCCCCCCATCACCCCACCCACCCTCGTCTACCCCACCCTCACCACCACCGTCATAGCCCTGACCGCCGCCGCCACCCTCGTCCTCGGCATCTTCCCCCAACCCCTCCTCGACCTCGCCGACAAGGCCGCCACCTTCACCCGCTGACCGCCCTACCCGAACAGGCCCACCGCCCCCGGCGGTGGGCCTGTCCCCTATCACCATCACCGCAAAGCCGGATGCGGTCGGAATAGCCGGACCGCACGTCTCGGGACGGTCGATATGCGAGACTGGCGCCGTGCAGCCCAAGCGTAGGGTTCACTTTGTGGGCAGCCTGCCCGCACAGTTGGACAGTCCCGAGAAGGCTATGGCGTTCGCTGTCGACACAGCCGGTGAATTCCTCGATGGCATGGTTCCGGGCTGTGAAGCGGATCCGTATCGCGCCCAGTGGTACGTCAGACCCATCATCGACCGGCTCGGCGGCATCCCGGCGCTGGCGCCGGTGCGCCGCGGTGATTGGTCGACGCTGCGTTCCCGCGACACCTTTCGTCTTCGGGCCGGCCGATCGCTGGCCGAAGCCGATATCGACGCCGCGCTCGGCTATGCGGAGGAGGCCGTGCGCGCCGGGGACGCGCTGGTTCGCCGGCACCGAACCGATCCCGGACTGCGCTTGCAGGTCGGTATACCGACACCCTTTGTCATCGGTTTCATCGCCTTCGAGGCGCGCATGCTCGTGTGGCGGCGCGGCTTTCCCTACTACCGCCCAATTGCCGACGCCACGGTGCGGGAGATCGTCCGTATCCAGGAGGCGTTGCGGGACAACGTCGTATTCCAACTCGAATTGGCAGCCGAGACGCTCCTCTGCGCGGGGACACCCGCGGTGTTGCGGCAGGGACCGGCCACCGCGGCGGGTCGAGCGATCGCACGTCTCGTCGCCCGGGCCCCCCATGATTCCCGATTCGGTGTGCACCTGTGCTACGGGAGCCTCGACGACAAACCGGTCGTGCGACCGAGGTCTACGGCCCCGGTTGTCGCGCTGGCCAACGCGATAGCGCGACACTGGCCCGCGGGAAGGCGTCTCGAGTTCGTCCACCTGCCCATCGGCGACGGCACGCAGGCGCCGGTTCGGCCGCGGTACTACGCGCCGCTGGCGCGCCTCGAATTGCCTGCCACCACGCGTGTCATCGCCGGGCTGGCCCATCCGGAGCAACCGCTCGCGCAGGCACGACAGGCGCTGGCGGCGGCGGAGTCGGCCTACGGCGGCCGGTTGGACGTCGCGGCCCCCTGCGGTCTGGGCCGTTACGCGACCGTCGACCGGGCACGGTCCGCGGTAGCGCACGCGGTCGCCCTGGCCGAGGCGGATCCGGACCCGACCCGCGACAGCGGTGGGGAGTGAATACCTGTCGGCCTGTTGTGGCCTGTCGAATCATGTTGCGCCGGAACGGCGTACGCCGATGGCTCGACCGCGATGGTGATTCGCGCACACCCGGCGTAGCGGTCGGCTACGGTTACATTCGTGGCCGAAGGTGCAGAAGGACCTGCGTCGGAGCTTAGACGGAAACCGGACTCGTTCGACCCCGGAGAGGTGAACTCCGCCCGGTTGTACGACTATTTGCTGGGCGGGAAGGACAATTACGAGACCGACCGGGAGATGGCCGGTCGAATGCTCTCGCGCGTACCCGAACTCAAGACCCTGGTCTGGTTCACCCGGGGTTTCCTGCTGAAAGCGGTCGAGATGGCCGCTAATGCCGGTATCCGTCAGTTCCTCGATCTCGGCTCGGGGATCCCGGTCTCGCCCAGCGTGCACGAGACGGCTCGCGAGATCGAGCCATCGGCGCGGGTGGTGTACGTCGACTACGACCCGGTCGTGGTCACCCACTGCGACGCGCTGCTAGCCGGGCCGCCCGGAGTCGCCGCACTGCTGGGCGACATTCGTTGTCCCGATGACATTCTCGATCAACTCAGCGACCGCGCTCTGATCGATTTCAACGAGCCGGTAGCCGTCATACTCTCCGGCGTGCTGCATTACGTGATGGACGACGAACGCCCCGCCGAGATCGTCGCCGCCTTCCGTGATCAATTGGCACCGGGCAGTTACCTGGCGATCAGTCACGGCTCCTCCGAGTCCGACCCGGAGATACTCCGCGTGCTCACCGGCACCGACAACACTCCGGCCCAGGTCACCTTTCGGTCCACGGCGCAGACGCAGGCATTCCTTGCCGGCTTCGAGTTGTTCGAACCCGGCGTGGTGCCGGTTCAGCAGTGGCTCCGCCCCGGCTTGCCGGACACACGGATGGTCATGCTCGGCGCTATCGGCCGCAAACCCTGAGGAAACGGCTGTGAGCGCGAGTATTCTTTGATGCGCCAATTTGTTGTTGGCCGCCTGCACATTCGAGCGTGCATCAGGCGCTGTCCCAGTTGATCAGAGGATGAAGAGATGAAGTCCTTCAATATTGTCGCTGGTGTCGTGTCGTCGATCATGACGGTCGCTGTGGCCTCGACCGGCGCCTCGGTTGTCAATGCCCCTACCGCATTTGCCGCGCCCGGTAATTTCCTAATCACCAAAGACGTTCCCACCGTGGCCGATCTCCAGGAACAGGTCGTCTTCCTGATCGAAACGCCCGGCGTCTCCGACGAGGCCAAAGCGGCCAATATGGAAGGCGGTATGGGGGCGGTCGCGGTCGCGAACGCCCTCTACAACACCGGTATGTTCCGGGCTCCGTACGGATCCAATGAGATCAGCGGTCCGGAAACCCACGACGGCGACGTGCACACCGCCATGCTGCGCACCAAGTCGGTGGGGCGGCCGGATATCACCGCGCGCGTGGTCTGGAAGCGTATCGATGGTGTCTGGAAGCTCTCCAATAGCTCTGTGTGCGAGGGCATCAAGGCCGTGGGCCTGTCGATGTCCTGCGACTTCTGACCAGCTCCGGGCACCGTGATCGATATTCGTGACCTCACCCTGAGCTACCCGGGCGTGACCGTCCTGGAAGTCCCCGCACTCACCGTGGCAGACGGGGCGGTCACCTACCTGATCGGTCTCAACGGCACCGGCAAGACTACGCTGCTGCGGTGTATCTGCGGCCTCGTCGCGCCCGCCGCTGGGACCGTCCGGGTCGACGGCACCCTTGTCCGCGCCCATCACACCACACCTGCCACGCTCGGAATGCACCTCGACTACCGGGCTTTCGACCCGCGCCACACCGCACGCCGGCATTTGCGCTGGATCGCTCGTGCCCGCGGCATACCCACCGCCCGGGTCGGCGAGGTGCTCGAGATCGTCGATCTGGTCGGGGTCGCCGATCGCAGACTCGGGCACTATTCGCTCGGCATGCTCCAACGCGTCGGCATCGCCGCCGCACTGCTCTGCGAGCCTCGGACCCTGCTGCTCGACGAGCCGCTCAACGGCCTCGACATCGCGGGTATCCGCTGGATACGCGAATTGCTGCGCGACCTGGCCGATGCCGGGACCTGTGTCCTGGTCGCCACGCACCTGCTCGACGAGGTCGAACGCAATGCCGACCACATCGTCATCCTCGGCAACCGGCGCATTCTGGCCGACCAGCCCTTCGCCCACCTCATGAGCACGCTGGGGCCCGACGAGACCAGCCTCGAAGACGCCTACGTGCGAATCGCCGGCCTGCCCACCCGTCTCGCATCCGGCGCGGTCTCATGAACAGTCCCGCTCCGGCCACCCTCCTGTGCCGCGGCGTCGCCGCCGAATGGACCCGCACCACCGGACGCAGTTTCCTGTGGACCGTTGCCGTCCCGCTCACCTTCGTCCTGCCGCTGGCCGTCACCTTCGGAATCGCCGCCGTCGCAGAACGACTCGCCACCCTGCCCGGACAGCGTTTCGTGGCCCCGGTATCCACCGTCAACTCCGTGTACTGGGTGATGACCTTTTCCGTCTCGGTCATGATGGTCACCGCCGCCTACGCCCACGGCACCCAGCGACGCGGTCGGACCAGCGATCTCAACACCTTCCTGTTCCCCCGGCTCTGGACGGCCGCGCTGGCCCGGTGGATCTACTACGGCGCCATCGCGGCGATATCGACACTCGTGCTGCTCGTCGTCGTGATGGTCACGCTGCCCCTGCAGTTCCCGGAACTCTATGGGGGCGTGGACATCACCGACTCGGCCGGTGTCCGGTTCCTCTGGACCGTCCCGGTCTACGCGTTCGCCGCATGCGGGGTGGGCATCGCGGTCGGGTCGCTGATTCGCGCGCCGTCCGCCGCCGTCGCCGTCCTCCTGTTCTGGGTCTATGTAGCCGAGAGCGCCATGAATCTGCTCCCCCACGGATTCACCCTGCAGGCCTACGCCCCGTTCCTCAACGCCGTCGCCGCGACAGGCCAGCAGGTCGCTTTCGTCCCCCGCTTCGGCCGCACCGGATCGCTGCTCTACTTCATCCTCGTCGCCGCCACCCTCTTCGTCGCCGCCGCGGTGCTGCCCCTCCTCCTTCGCCGGATATCCGGACATCGCAGGACGGCGCCCACCGAATCAGGCAAAAGCTAGCCGCGGTCACCGGCCCGGTGACCGCGGCGCCGATTGTTCACGCGACGGCCGGACGAACCTCCAGCGGAAGCCTTCTCAGCCCGGGGATCGGCCCCATCACCCGCGGGAGCTTCCTGGCCGGGACCGGCCGGAACTCCCACTGCGACAGCAGACTGTGCAGAGTCGTCTGCAGTACCACCCACGCGAAATTTCGACCGACACACATCTGATTGCCCATGCTGAACGGAACGAAGCTCCGGTTTTTCGACCCAGGGTTCGACGGCGACCACC
>NZ_JBHXVO010000046.1:0-39574 GCF_042672265.1 Nocardia sp. NPDC127526
GTCACCGAACAGTGACCGGCCGGCCGCTTCCGTGTGTGCGATCAGAGATCGGCTGCCATAGGGCGATCAGAGATCGGCGATGGCCGCAAGCGGGGGCGTCCGTGCGGCGCGCACCGCCGGCCAGAGCGCGGCGAGCACGCCGACGATCCCGGAGCAGACGAGCATGAGCACGATCTGTCCCCACGGCACCGTGATCTGCTCCAGCCCCAGATCCCGTAGCGTGCGCAGGAATCCGACGCCCAGGCCCAGTCCCAGCACCACGCCGATGACCGCGCCGAAGATGGCGATGAGCATGGACTCCAGGTAGATGGTGCGCCGCACCTGCGGCCGCTGCATGCCCACCGCGCGCAGCATGCCGATCTCCCGGCGGCGTTCCACCACCGACAGCGCCAGGGTGTTGACGATGCCGAGAATGGCGATCACCACCGCCAGCGCCAGCAATCCGTAGAGGATGGCGAGCATGGTGTTGATCTGCTGGCCCTGTGCGCCCTTGAAGTCCTCCCGGTCCTGCACCTGCACGATCGCGTAGGGCTCCATGGCCTTTTCGAGATCGGTGCGCATGGCGGGCAGATCCGCGCCGGACTGCGCGGTGATCAGCACCAGGAAGTTGGTGCGGAAGTTGACCGGCATGACCTGGTTGTACAGCGCCATGGGCGCGACCAGCGGCCCGAGCAGCTGGGTGTCCTTGTACACGCCGTTCACGGTGACCTGGTACTTCTTATTGTCCAGGCTGGTCACCTCGACGGTTTGGCCGACCTTCCAGTTCCGCTCGCCCGCAACGGTTTCCGACACCATGATGCCGTTGTCGCCGAGCTGATCGCTGCCCTGCACCATGTCGTAGCTGAGCACCTGATCCAGCGGCCCCTCCGGCACGGTGCCGAACACCTGATCGTCACCGACCTTCAGCGCCACCGCATGCAGCGGCACCACATCCCGCACGCCCTCGATGCCCTCGACGGCGGGCCCGGCCGCCAGCGGCACGCCGATGAAGCTGTTGGGCGGGCCGGCCAGGATGTAATCGGCCTTCACGCCCTTGTCCACCAGCTCCCCGACACTGGCCTTGGCGGATGCGCCGAGCATGCCGATGGCCGACACCAGCATGAGCCCGAGCGTCAGCGCGAAAGCCGTTGCGGCGGTGCGGCGCGGATTGCGATGGGCATTGTTGCGCGCCATCCGCCCGACCGGACCGAACGGCCTGGTGAGCCAGCCGAGCGCGCCCAGAATCGGCCGCGACAGCGCCGGCGAGGCGAACAGCACCGCGAAAATCAGTGCCAGCGCGCCGATTCCGACGGTGAGCGCCGCATTGCCGCCGGTGTTCCGCGCCCCCAGCACCACCAGCACCACGCCCGCGACGGCCAGCACCGCACCGGCAATGGTGCGCAGCCACAACGATTCCCCGTGCGACCCGAGTTCGGAGCGCATGGCCTCCACCGGCGGAATGGTCGCCGCCCGCCGCGCGGGAGCGTAGGCGCTGATCACCGTCACCGCCACGCCGACCAGCATGCCCACCACAATGGTGCGCGGCTGCACCGACATGGACCCGGTGGGCAGCCCGAGGTCGAAGGCATTGAGCAACGCCGAGAGCCCGAAGGCCAGGCCGACGCCGGCCACGAGTCCCAGTGCGCTGCCGATGATTCCGATGACCGTCGCCTCGGCCACCACCGACGCGCCCACCTGCCCGCGGCTCGCGCCGACCGCCCGCAGCAGCGCCAGTTCCCGCAGCCGCTGCGCGACCAGCATGGAGAAGGTGTTGTAGATGATGAAGGTGCCGACGATCAGCGCGATGGAGCCGAAGGCGAGCAGGAAGTAGTTGATGAACTTGAGCGCATCACCCACCTGCTTCTTCATGTCCTCGCGCACCTGGTCGCCGTTCTGCACCTTGAAACCCGGTACCGCCTTGGCGATCTCGTCGCGCAGCGCGTCCGGCTCCACACCGGGTTTCGCGGCGATGTCGACGTAGGCGACATGGGATCCGTCGGTGAACAGCTGCCGCGCCTGGGTGTCGTCGAACAGCACATTGATGAATCCGCCGGTATTGCCGGGCAATTCGTAGATGCCGGAGATGGTGACGTCAATATTGCCCTTGGACGGGATCAGCACCTTGGTGGTGTCGCCGACGTGCAGCCCGGCGCGCTCCGCGCCGCCCTGGTTGATGGCGACCTCACCCGCCTTGCCCGGCGGCACGCCCTCGATGAACTTGTCGGGTTCGGCGATCGCCTTGTCCGGCGGCAGATACGAGACGCCGAAGCTGGGCGCCCCGCCCGTCTGCACCGCCTTGCCGTCCTTCAACAGCACGATGGGCCCGGTCACGCTGGGCGCGACCGCCCGCACGCCGTCCATGGCCGCGATCTTCTCCACATCGGAGTTCGGAACGCCCAGGGACTGGCGCTCTTTCGGCTGCACCCGCACGTCGACGCCCTGGGCCTGATTGGCGAAGATGCCGTCGAAGGTGCGCTGCAGCGTATCGGTGAAGACGAAAGATCCTGCGATGAAGGCGGTTCCGAGCACCACCGAGAGCAGGGTGAGCGCCAGCCGCACCTTGTGCGCGGCGAGATTGCGCAAGACCACCTTGCGCATCGGTTTACCGGACATCAGATGGTCTCCAGCGACTTCATCTTGTCGAGCACGGATTCGGCGGTGGGCGAACGCAACTCGTCGACAATCTGCCCGTCGGCCAGGAACACCACGCGATCGGCATAGGAGGCCGCCCGCGGATCGTGCGTGACGATCACCACGGTCTGCCCGAACTCGTCGACGGCGGCGCGCAGGATATTGAGCACCTCACCGGAGGAGTGCGAGTCCAGATTGCCGGTCGGCTCGTCACCGAAGATGATGTCCGGCTTGCCGGCCAGCGCCCGCGCACAGGCGACGCGCTGCTGCTGACCGCCCGACAGCTCACTGGGCGTATGGGTGAGCCGGTCGCCCAGCCCGAGCCGCTTGATCACCGTGGACAGCCACTCCTCGTCGGCCTTGCGGCCCGCGATATCCAGCGGCAGCGTGATGTTCTCCAGCGCGGTCAGCGTGGGCACCAGATTGAACGCCTGGAACACGAACCCGATGCGGTCGCGCCGCAGCTTGGTCATCTGCTTGTCGGAGAGCTTGGTGAGATCGGTGTCGCCGATGTGCACGGTGCCCGAGGTGGCCGCGTCCAGCCCGGCCAGGCAGTGCATGAGCGTCGACTTCCCGGAGCCCGACGGGCCCATGATGGCGGTGAACTCGCCCCGCGCGAACTCGGCTGTCACCCCTGCCAAGGCCTGGACGCGGGTATCGCCCGATCCGTAGGTCTTCATCAGTTCGGTCGCCCGTGCGGCGACCTCGGCCGTGCCCTTGTCGAGGGTGACGGAATCCGAGACGTTCGAAGTCATGCTGTCCAGTGTGTCGATGTAGGGGGACGTGCGCCATCCGGGATGTCCCCCAGAGGCACAACCTCACAGACTCCACAAAAAGAATGATCGGATGGCGGGTAGTGATGACTGCGGATGGCCGGTAGCTCGCGATCGGGTGGGTTCAGCCGATCGGGGCGTTGTTCCACCAGTGCAGGAACTCGGCCTCGGTGGCGAGGTAGCCGGCGCTGTACATGAGAACCACGTCCCGGCCGGTGCCCGCGAAGGCCGTCACCATGCGCGGCCGATACTCCTCACTACCGTTGAGCAGGTAGTTCGTGTAGGTGTGGCCGTCGATCGTGACGGTGGAGGCGGTGTTGGCCGGTAGCGCGTCCAGCGCCGCCTGCGCGTCGGCGGCAGACGGGTAGAGCAGGAACTGATAGGCCGCCTTGCTGTTGGCGCCGAAGCAACTCCACACCGTGCGCCAGTTCCCCAGCCCCGGATCATCGCCGCCGGTCGAGGGCGGCGGCTGATCTGGGCCGTAGGTCGAGCACCCGGCGCTCTGATATCCGGACCCGGCATTGAAGCTCAGCGCCGGATCCGGATCGGGCGGCAGCATGTCCGGGAACAGGGTGGTCAGCGTCAGCGCGTCCGCGCCCTGTTGTGCGGTCGGCCCGGCCGCCGGGCTCGCGCCGGTGGTGGGCGGCGGCGCGATCGAGGGTTCGGTCGTCTCGGCGGGCGGGGTCTCGGGGACGGTCACCGTCGGCGAGTTGTTCCCGGACGTCCGGTCGATCAGCGCGAGGCAGCCGGCCAGCGCGAGGATCGGCAGGAATACGACGGCCACGATCACCAGCAGGCACCCGCGCGTCCGCGACTTGCGCTTCGGCGGTGCCGGCCGATGCGGAGCACCGGTTCCATTCGGCGCGAAATATGGTCCATTCGGACTGGAAACGGTTCCGTTCGGCACAGATTGCGATCCGACCGTCGGCGCATACGGACTCGCCGCCACCACGGGCTGCCCGGTCGGCGTCACCGGCTGAGCGATGATCGGATGCCCGCCGGAGCCCAGCAGCGCCTGCTGCGCCGCCGTCGCGAACTCGGTGCAGGAATCGAATCGCGCCGCCGGATTCTTCGCCATGGCCCGCGCCAGTACGCCGTCGAGGGCGGGCGGCAGTCCCGCGCGCAGGGCGCTCACCGGCGGCGGCGGGTCGTACAGGTGCCCGCGGATGGCCGCGCCCGGATTGGTGGCGGCGAAGGGCACCGTGCCGGTCAGCAGCCGGAACAGCGTGCAGGCCAGGGAGTACTGGTCGCAGCGGTGGTCCAGCGGCAGATCCGAGAGTTGTTCCGGCGCCGCGTAGGACAGCGTCGCGGTGAAGGATCCGGTCCGGGTGAGCTTGACCGATTCCTCCAGCAGCCGGGCGATGCCGAAGTCCGCCAGGAAGACCCGATCCTCGCCGTCATCGTGTTCCAGCAGGATGTTCGCCGGTTTCACATCGCGGTGCAGCACGCCCTTGCGGTGCGCGTAGTCCAGCGCCTGCGCGGTCTCGGCAATGATCCGGACCGCTCGAGCCGGCGGCAGATTCGCGGCGTCGAGCTCGGCGGCATCGGGACCGTCGATGTAGCGCATGGAGATCCACAGCTGATCGCCCTCGACGCCGCGATCGTAGATGGGCACGATGCGCGGATGCTCCAGCCGCGCGACCACATCGGCTTCGCGTTCGAATCGGGAGCGGATCTCCTTGTCCCCGAACAGCTCCCGATTCAGCAGCTTGAGCGCGGTGCGCCGCGGCAGGCGCGGGTGCTGCGCCAGATACACCGCACCCATGCCGCCGCGACCGAGTTCGCGCTCGATGCGGTAACCGGCGAAAACCTCACCGCTGCGCAGCAAACCGGACCTCGTTCAGTGGCAACTCCGGACCTCAGTTCAGCGGCGCCGACCGCCACCAGCGCAGCACCTCGTCCATGCTGCCCACCACGCCGTCGGTGTACATGAGGTACTGGGCGCGGTCGCCGTCACCGGTGAAGACGGTGACCATGCGCGGCCGGGACAGATCGGTGAACTGGTAGTTGGTGTAGGTCTTGCCGCCATTGGTGTCATTGGACTCGGTGTCGGCCACCAGACCGTTCACCGCCGACTGCAGATCGGCCGCCGAATCGTAGGCGTAGAAGCGGTAGAACGGATCCGCGTTGTCGCCGCCGCCGAAGCAGCGCCACTGCACGGCCCAGTTCCCGAAGTCGGGCTCGCCCTCGGACTTGTCCGGCGGGCTGCTGTAGTCGGCGGTCCAGCAGGTCGCGCTGTTGTAGCCGACATCGCCGGTGGTAGAGGCCGGCAGCATGCGCGGGAACTCGGTGATGAGGGTGTCCGCACTGACCGGCTTGCTGGTGACCGAGGTGGTGGTCGGCGACGCCGTGGTCGTCCCGCCGCCGCCTCCGCCGCCGCTGCCGCCACTGGCCGCGACCACCACCACGACGGCCACGATGACCAGCACCAGCACGCCGAGAATGGCGCCGACGATCAATCCGGTATTGGATTTACCGCCCTGCGGCCCGGGGTGATAGCCCTGCCCCATCGGCGCTCCCGGCGGACCGGCCGGCGGCGGCCCGGACGGGGTGTTGAACGAGTACGCCCCGGGCGGCGCCGTGTACTGATTCGTGGGATTCCCGGCGTAGGTATTGGCCACCGGCTGCGGCGGCGGCGTGGCCGTGTTCACCGCGGTCTGATACGCGTTCGGGGCGGCGTGCCGCGGCCCGGAGGTCTGCATGGGACCGCCGGTGGGCATCTGGCCGACGGGCATACCGGACATGGACGGTCCGGGCATGGGCTGCCCCACCGTCGGATTCTGCCCGGCGGTGTGGCCCATGACCGGCATGGGCGGCGCGGTGCGCGGATTCACCAGCGGCAGCACCGGCGAGCTGGGCGAGGCCAGCGCGCGGCGGGCCGCGGCGGCGAAATCGCTGCAGCTGTCGAACCGCTCCTCCGGCCGCTTGGCCATGGCCTTGGCCAGCACGGCGTCCAGTCCGACCGGCAGGCCCGGGCGGGCGCTGCTCAGCGGCGGCGGCGGATTCTGCAGATGGCCCTGGATGACCGCGGCCGGATTGGTGGCCGAGAACGGCCCGGCCCCGGTGAACAGCCAGAACAGGGTGCAGGCCAGCGAGTACTGGTCCGACCGCCCGTCCAGCGACGAGCCGGTCAGCTGTTCCGGGGAGGCGTAGGCCAGGGTGGCGGTGAAGGTGCCGGTCTGGGTGAGGTGGGTGCTCTCGTCGCGCAGCCGGGCGATGCCGAAGTCGGTGAGGTAGACGCGTTCGCCCTTACCGCCGGTGGAGCGGGCCAGCATGATGTTGGCCGGTTTCACGTCGCGGTGCAGCACCTGGTTGCGGTGCGCGTAGTCCAGCGCGTCGGCGGTCTCGGCGATGATCTGCACGGCGCGTTCCGGCGGCAGGCTCTGCGGGTTCACGCTGGCGGCGTCGACGCCGTCGATGAACTGCATGGAGATCCACAGCTGCCCGTCCTCGAGCCCGCGGTCGTAGACGGTGACGATATTGTGATGGTCGAGCTGGGCGACCAGGTCCGCCTCGCGTTCGAAGCGCGCGCGAATCTCCTTGTCGAAGACCATCTCCCGATTCAGCAGTTTGAGCGCCGTCATCCGGGGCAGGCGTGGATGTTTGGCCAGGTACACCGAACCCATGCCACCGCGGCCCAGCTGCCGCTCGATGACATACCCGGCGAAAACGTCACCGTTGGACAGCATGACTTGCTCCCACTTCCCACATCGCGCACCGGGACCCACCGGGGCGTGACATACCGCAAACGATCGGCGTGATCGCGCTCGGGCCGATCCGGAAAACACCAGAACCATAGCAGGGGGCGTGCGCCGCCGTGGTCACGTCGCGGGGGCGGCCGGTGCCGTTGGCCAGCAAGTCGATTCACCCCCTGATCGGGCCGAGTTCGGATTCTTTACCCACCTATCTATTCGCATCGCGCTTACGCAACACTGAACGATCTCTTGTAAATGGACACCGCATGGTCTGGTGTAAACGAAGCGTGACCCATGTCTCTTGTCGGAGGGCAGCGATAGGGTGGCAGCCATGCGCATCGGAGCTCACGTACGCAACGACAGTGATCCCATCGGGGCCGGCGAGAAGCTCGGCGCCGATGTCGTCCAGATGTTCGTGGTGGATCCGCAGAGCTGGGAGAAGCCCAAGCCGCATCCGCTGGCCGCGGAGATCAAAGCCAGCCCGATCGATGTGGTGGTGCACTCCTCCTATCAGATCAATGTGGCCAGCCTGAACAACCGGCTGCGCATGCCCTCGCGCAATGCGGTGGCGCTGCAGGCGCAGGCCGCGGCCGAGCTGGGGGCGTTCGGGCTGGTGGTGCACGGCGGGCACGTGCGCTCCGACGAGGAGATCGTCGAGGGGATCCTGAACTGGCGCAAACTGTTCCAGCGGCAGGAGGACAAGGGCGGTTTCGCGGTGCCCATTCTCATCGAGAACACCGCGGGCGGGAATCACGCCATGGCGCGGCATTTCGACGATATCGCCCGGCTCTGGGAGGCGGTCGGCGATTTCGGGGCCGGGTTCTGCCTGGACACCTGCCATGCCTGGGCCGGCGGTGAGGAGCTACTCGGCGTGGTGGAGCGGATCAAGGCCATTACCGGCCGCATCGATCTGGTGCACCTGAACTCCTCGCGCGACGAATTCGATTCCGGCGCCGACCGGCATGCCAATCTGGCCGACGGCACCATCGATCCGCAGCTGCTGGTGGAGGTGTGCAAGGCGGTGGACGCGCCCATCGTGCTGGAGACCCCGGCCGAGGGCGTGGCCGAGGATCTGGCCTTCCTGCGCGAGCAGGTCGGGTAGCGGCTTTCGATCCGGCTGACGCTAAATCTGTCTCACCGGCGGGTCTGCTGGTGTGCTCGGGCTACGCAAACGCTCGAGCGAAAGGCCATGTATGTCCGTCGAATACGCCACCGCCACCGTCGTACAGCTCGGCAGCAAGATCGGGGCCCGCGTCGACGGCGTCCGGCTGAGCGGGGATCTCGACTCGGAGACGGTGTCGCTCATTCGCGATGCCCTGCACAAGCACAAGGTGATCTTCTTCCGCGGGCAGGAGCATCTGACCGAGGACGGGCAGTACGAGTTCGCCCAGCTGCTCGGCACGCCGACCACGCCGCATCCGACCGTCACCTCCAAGGGCGTGAAGTCGCTGCCCATCGATTCGGAGTACGGGCGCGCCAATAGCTGGCACACCGATGTCACCTTCGTGGACCGGATCCCGAAGGCGTCCATCCTGCGCGCGGTGCATCTGCCGTCCTATGGCGGATCCACCACCTGGGCGTCCACCGTGGCCGCCTACGAATCGCTGCCCGCGCCGTTGAAAGTGCTGGTGGAGAACCTGCGGGCCCGCCACACCAATGCCTACGACTACGCCGCGGACCGCACCGACGTGGTGACCGAGAACGCCAAGGGCAAGGCGTACCGCGAGGAGTTCGAATCCAGCTACTACGAGACCGAGCATCCGGTGGTGCGCGTGCATCCGGTGACCGGCGAACGCGCGCTGCTGCTGGGCCATTTCGTGAAGAACTTCGTCGGCCTCACCACCGCCGAATCGCAGACCCTGTTCCAGCTGCTGCAGTACCGGGTGACCAAGCTGGAGAACACCACCCGCTGGAACTGGCAGCCGGGCGATGTCGCCATCTGGGACAACCGCGCCACCCAGCACTATGCCGTGGACGATTACGACGGCCAACCGCGGCGGCTGACCCGCATCACCCTGGCCGGCGATGTGCCGGTCGGCGTGCACGGTGACGAGAGCACCATTATCAGCGGCAATGCCGAGCACTACTCGATCATCGAAGAGGTCGCGCCGCGCGCGGCATGATGGAGGCATCCCCTGGCCCGCGGTGCTCTTGCGCGCATCGCGACCAGGGGTCCGGGGCCGGTGCGGCGGACACCCTCTCGACCGTCGCATCGGCCGCTATCGTTCAACCTTGTGAGCAACGAGATCAGGCCGCTCCACGGGGTGCGGGTACTGGAGCTGGGCAATTACGTGGCCGCGCCGACCGCGGGGCGGATTCTCGGCGACTTCGGGGCCGAGGTCATCAAGGTGGAGCGCCCGAAAACCGGTGACGAGCTGCGGAATTGGCGGCTCTACGGCGGGGACACCTCGATGCTGTACAGGACGGTCAACCGGAGCAAGAAGTCGATCACGCTGGATCTGCGCACCGAGGCCGGGCGCGAGATCGTGCCGAAACTGCTCGAGCAGTGCGATGTGCTGCTGGAGAACTTCCGGCCCGGAATGCTGGAGAAGTGGGGGCTCGGGCCCGAGGTGCTGAACGCGGCCAATCCGAATCTGGTCATCACCCGGATCTCCGCCTACGGGCAGACCGGTCCGCTGGCGAGCCGGCCCGGGTTCGCGGCGGTCGCCGAGGCGGTGGGCGGGCTGCGGGAGCTGGTGGGCGATCCGGATCGGCCGCCGGTGCGGACCGGTGTGTCGATCGGCGACTCCATCGCCGGCATCTATGCCGCTTTCGGCACGGTCATGGCGTTGTTCCAGCGCGAACGCGTCGAGCGAGTTCCGTTGGAGCAGCGCATTATCGACGTCGCGCTCAACGAGTCGATCCTGTCGGTCATGGAATCCCTCGTTCCCGACTATCTCGCCTACGGCATCAACCGGGAACGGGTGGGCGGGCGAATGGAGGGCATCGCGCCCAGCAATGCGTACCCGACCAGTGACGGGTTCAGCATCATTATCGGCGGGAACGGCGATGCCATTTTCCAGCGCTACATGCAGGTCATCGGGCGGCCCGATCTCGCCGCCGATCCTGAGCTGCAAGACAATTGGGGCCGCTGGACCAACCGCGATCGGCTCGATGCCGCCATCGCCGAGTGGACGCGGCTGCACACCCGCGACGAGGCGCTGAAGATTCTCGAGGAGGCCGCCATCCCCTGCGGTCCCATCTACACCGCCGCCGATATCGTGGCCGATGAACAGTACAAGGCGCGCAATATGATTCAGACCTTCCGCGTGGACGTCGGGGAGCCCGAGCCCAAGGAGGTCGGCTTCACCGGCATCGTGCCGGTCATCGGCGGGCAGTCGCTGCCCATCCGCAATGTCGGGCCGGATCTGGGCGAGCACACCCGCGAGGTGCTGTCGGATCTGCTCGGCATGTCCGACAAGGAGATCGACGCGCTGGAGGAGGGCTGATGATCGGGGCAGCGCGAAGCGATTCGGTGAGGGGTGGCGGTCGGGCGGCGGGTGGGCCCGCGATCTTGCGCGATGTGACGCTGCGCGACGGGCTGCAGCTCACCGGCAAGGTGCTGCCCACCGAGCGCAAGCTGGAGATGGTGCGTGAACTGCTGGCGCTGGGCGTACCGGAGCTCGAGATCGGGTCCATGGCGCGGCCGGATCTGGTGCCGCCCATGGCCAATACCCTGGAGCTGGTGTCGGCGCTGACGCCCGAGGAACTGCGGCGCTGCTGGGTGTGGGTGGCTACGCCCCGGCACGTGGCCAAGGCCGCGGCGGCGGGCGTGCGCAATTTCCAGTACTGCTTCTCGGTCTCCGACGCCCACAACAAGGCCAATATCGGCCGCACCACCGAGGACAGCCTGGCCGCCATGCCGGAGGCCGTGCGCCTCGCGCAGGAGGCCGGCGGGCGCATTCAGCTCTGTCTGGCAACGGCTTTCACCTGCCCGTTCGACGGGCCGGTGGATCCGGAGCGGGTGCTGGCCATCGCGCGCGATCCGCGCGCGGACGGCTCGGCCGATATCGTGCTCGCCGACACCCTCGGCCAGGCCCATCCCGGTCAGGTGGCCGCGCTGGTGTCCGCGGTCGCCGCCGGAGGCCATTGGGGCACACCGGAACACCGCATCGTCTTCCACGGCCACGACACCTGGGGCATGGGCGTCGCGAACTCCCTGGCAGCCATTGCGGCGGGTGCGGGCGTGGTGGACGGTGCGCTGGGCGGTCTGGGCGGCTGCCCGTTCGCGCCCGGCGCCTCCGGGAACACCTCCAGCGAGGATCTGCTCTTCGCCACTCGTCCAGGGTGGTTCACACCGCATGCGCTGGCCGCGCTGGTGCGCATGTCCGAGCATTTGCTGAATGAGCTCGGCGAACCCAATCGCTCGCGTGCGGCCGAGGGCAGTCGCTCCAAGGCCGAGGCTTTCGAATGGGTTATTCGCACGCCGGAGTGATTTTCGGCGGCATTGCTGTCAATGCCGCCAATTCACCGCAATTGTTTGCTAACCAGTTGCTCGATCCGCACGCAACTTCAGCAATACCAGCCCGGCGGTGCACGCGAGAATCAATCCCGCCACGGTGATTTCGACATGTAGGCCGGCGATCCCGAGGACGGCGCCGGTAACTCCACCTAGGAAGATGAGCCACGCGACGGTACGGGCCAGTATTGCCGACCACCGCGACGGCTGTGCGGCCGCGGGTTCCCCGGTCCGCGCGGGCGCGCGCAGCGGAGATGTCGAAAATGCACCCATCATCCACTCCTCGATGACGCTCACCGAATCCGCGCGAATCCGCGGCGCGTCCTTCGGCAAATTTCGAGCGTCTCACGTGTAACTTTGGACACACATTACGGCTCAGCAACGAAAAGTCCATACGACACGTGCGGTCAACACGCTGATTTTACTAATTCGATATCTGAATCATCGCTGTTTGAGATATTTCCGTAGCCTGTTTTGTCCGGCCCCGCTCCCGCCGAACAGACCGACCGCCCGCCTGGCCCCGAGTCACCGCCTCCGTTAGGGTGAGCCCACTCGAGACGAATCAGGAGTGCCACCAATGCACGGCAGCAACGCCGACGCGGACGAGCGCGGCGCCCTCCCGCTGCGCCGCCTACCCGCCCCGGTCAAGGGCGCGGCCGCCGCAGTAGGCGTAGTGTCCCTCGGCCTCATTCTCATAGGTTCCTGCGGCCTCGGCGGCCAGGACACCTACGTCCCCCCGCCCCCGCTGAACGCCGATCTCCAAGCCGCGCCCAGCATCTCCCGCGCCTCCGGCACCACCACCCCGGCCGTCGTCATCCCGCCCTCCCCCACCTGGCGCGTGGCCTCCGGCCCCCTCCCCCGCCGCTCCACCACGCCCCCCTCCACCACGGAGTCGGAGTCGGACACCCCGGAAAACGCGGACACCAGCGGCACCACCACCGCCCGCACCACCCGCCCCCTCCCGTCCCGCACCACCACCCCGGAGACGACGGCCGAATCCCCCCGCCCCACAACGGAACCCCCGTCGATCACCACCCCGGAGACCATCCCGCCCACGGTCGAGATCACCGAGCGCCCCCTCCCGCCCGGCGGCAACGACGGCCCGGAGTAGCAGCTCCAGGCCCGGCGGTCAGAACTCGACGAGCGTGTAGTCGGACACTCGGTCCGCGAGGACGCGGAGGTGCTCGAGGTCGCTGCCCGCGGTGCGGGCGATGGCGGTCAGGCGGGCCACATAGTGACTGACCGGATATTCGGTGGTTATGCCTATGCCGCCGTGCATTTGGATTGCCTCCTGGCCGATGTGGCGGGCGGAGCGGCCCATCTGGAGGCGGGCCCGGGAGGCGGTCACCGGGTCCAGGACGCCGTCTTCGAGGGCCGCGGTGGCGTAGTAGCTCATGCTGCGGGCCAGTTCGAGGGAGACGTACATGTCGGCGGCGCGCTGGGTGAGCGTTTGGAACTTCGACAGGGTGACGCCGAATTGCTTGCGGGTCTTCAGGTATTCGGTGGTCAGCCGCAGGGATTCCTCCATCGCGCCCAGGGATTCGGCGCAGAGAGACGCTTGAGCCACGGCGGTGGCAGCCGCAATGGCGGAGTCGGTGTCGCCGCCGGAGAGAAGTTCGGCGGAGGCGTTGGTGAACTGGACTTGGGCGCCGCGGCGTTCGTCGAAGGTGCGGTAGGGCTTGCGGGTTACGCCCGGGGCGTCGGCGGCGATCAGGAACAGGCCGGTGCTGCCGTCGGGGAGCTTCGCGCTGACCACGAGGTCGTCGGCGCAGTCGCCGTGCGGGACCGGGTTCTTGATGCCGGTCAGGGTGTAGGTGTCGCCCCGGGCTGCGGCGGTGGTGGTGAGTTCGGTTGCGGGCCAGGGGGTTCCGGGTTCTTCGTGGGCGAAGGCCAGGAGTTTGGCGCCGGCGAGGACTTCGGCGAGGATGCGCTGACGTTGGGCGGTGGTGCCCGCCTCGGCGATCAGGGTGCCAGGGACGTAGACGGCGTCGAGAATCGGTTCGGGAGCCAGGCGGCGACCTGCCTCTTCGAGGACGACCATTGTTTCCACGGGGCCCGCGCCCACGCCGCCGTCCTCTTCGGCGAAAGGCAGGGCCAGCACGCCGAGATCGGCCAGTTGGGTCCAGACGTCGCGACTCCAACCCAGGTCGGTGTCGAGGATCTTCAGGCGGGTTTCCGGATCGTAGGTGCGCGCCAGCAGGTCGCGGACCGTGTCGCGGAGCATGAGCTGTTCATCGGTGAGATCGAAATCCATGGCGGCGGCTCACAATCCGAGGATGGTGGAGGCGATGATGGTGCGCTGCACCTCGCTGGAGCCTCCGTAGATGGTGGTCTTGCGGTAGTTGAGGTAGCCGGGGCCGGTGCGTTGCGCCCAAGCGGGAGAGGCGATGTCGTCGGCGTGGACGGGGAGGGCGTCCGGGCCGGCGATGTCCAGGAGCAGTTCGGTGGCGGCCTGCTGGAGTTCGGAGCCGCGCAGTTTCAGGACCGAGGAGGCCGGATTCGGTTTGCCATCGGCGGAATTGGAGACCACGCGCATGAGGGTGAGCTCCAAGGCGAGCAGCTCGTTCTCCAGCTCGGCGATGCGGGCGGCGAAGAGCGGATCCTCGAGTAGCGTGCCCGCGCCCGAACGGATCTGGGCCGCATACTCTTTCGCCACGCCCAGCTTGACCTTGGTGCGGCCGGCGCCGGTGATGCCGGTGCGCTCGTTGCCGAGCAGGAACTTGGCGTAGGTCCAGCCCATGTTCTCCTCGCCGACCAGCTGATCGGCGGGCACCCGGACATTCTCGAAGAAGACCTCGTTGACCTCGTGACGGCCGTCGATCAGCTTGATCGGGCGGATCGTCACCCCGGGCGTCTTCACATCGAAGAGCAGCATCGAGATGCCCGCCTGCTTCTTGGCATTCGGGTCGGTGCGCACCAGGCAGAAGATCCAGTCGGCGTACTGGGCCAGGGTGGTCCAGATCTTCTGGCCGTTGACGATGTAGGAGTCGCCGTCGCGCACCGCCGTGGTGCGCAGCGAGGCCAGATCGGAGCCGGCGTCGGGCTCGGAAAAGCCCTGGCACCACCAGATGTCCAGGGCCGCGGTCGGCGGCAGGAAGCGCTGTTTGAGCTCCTCGGAACCGAACTGTGCGAGGACCGGTCCGATCATCTGCGCATTGAAGGTCAGCGGTTCGGGCACCGAGGCCAACTGCATCTCGTCTTCCCAGAGGTGCCGCTGCATGGGCGTCCAGTCCTTGCCGCCCCACCGCACCGGCCACTTGGGCGTCGCGAGCCCGTGCTCGTGCAGGATCTTGTGGGTGGTGACGATGTCGTCGCGGGAGAGCTCACGACCGTACTTGACGCGCTCCCGGATCTCGGCGGGGATCTCGGTCCGGTAGAACTCCCGGAGTTCGTCCCGGAATTTCACCTCATCTGGTGACAGGGCAAGCTTCATGACATCTCCCAACATCGCTGTCGTGTCAACGACAAACTTACTACCCGGTAAGAGGAGCCCTGTCGGCTGGATCACAGTTCCGGACGGGCTCGGCTGACGCCCGCTCCAGCAAACTGGTACGTTGCCGGGAGATCCGGCGCGCCCCTGTGACTTCCGCAGTGTGTCGTACAGCCGGTCGTCGAAACCCGGTATCCGAGTTCGCAGGAGCAGCACGAGTGAACGGCAGGACCCTCTCCCGGCGCGTCGCATCCGTCGTCGCCGTCGCGGCCAGCGCGGCATTCCTCGGCGCGACCACCGCCGCGGCCGAACCGGCCGAACCGGCCAAGTCCCCGCTCGAGATCGCCGCTGAGCAGCTCGCCACGGCCGCGGGCGAGAACGCCGACGCCAAGTCCGCGGTGGAAACGACGCTCAAGAGCGCACAGTTGATCTCGGCCGCCAAGCTGGGCAATATCGCGTGGACACCGTTCGGCTATCAGGCGCCGACCATCGGCTGCGGCTTCAATCTGCCCTTCACCATGACCGTCGCCTCGGCCACCGTGAGCCCGGATCCCGCGATCACCGTGCCGCCCGGCATGCTGCGCTTCCAGGCCACCCCCGCGCACTCCGGCATGCCGCTGGCCTCCGGGCTGAGCGTGGTGTGGCTCAATGTGGCCAATGGCCGCAGTGGGATCAACGGTCTCGACGAACTGACCGAGTACGGCCTGCCCGCACTGGCCAAGACCGTCGACTCCGGCCCCGGCACCGTGATCGCCACCCTGTGGGGCAGCATCGACTATCCGGCGGCCCGCTGTGCGGTGCTGCCCACGGTCGGCCTGTTCACCGTCCCCGAACCGCCCAAGGATCCCGCGGTCGCGCCGCCGGTCGATTCCGGATCGGGCACGGGTTCCGGCATGCCCGCCAACTGATTCCAGGCAAACGAAAAGCCGCGCACCCAACGGGTGCGCGGCTTTTCGTTTAGAGCCTGAACGCTTCAGGCGCGCGGCTTGCGGCGGGTGTCCTGCCGCTTGTAACCGCCCTCCCGGCGCGGGGCCCGGCTCATCGAGCGCTGTCCGGGCGGGCCCTGATCCAGCTGCAGCTGAATGAGCTGACCGCTGATCCGGGTGCGGCTCAAGGCATTCAGCGTCTCGTTCGACAGATCCGCCGGCAGCTCCACCAGACTGTGGTCCGGCCGGATGCTGATGTGCCCGAAGTCGCTCCGGCGTAGGCCGCCCTCATTGGCGATCGCACCGACGATGGCGCCCGGCGCCACCTTGTGCCGCTTGCCCACCGAAATGCGGTAGGTGGCGAGCTCGGCGCCGGTCCCGCGATGCCGCGACGGCTCCCGGCGCTCCCGCGGCCCGCGATCCCGGTCGTCGAACGAGCGCGGCGCCCGCTCCCGGCGTTCCCGGTGCGTCGGCTCCGGATCCGGCTCCATGAAGAAGTTGTCGCCGTCGTGCGATCCGATCGCCAGCGCCGCGGCAATGTCCACCAGCGGAATATTGTGCTCGCGCTCGTAGTCCTCGATCAGCTTGCGGAACAGCGGCAGATTCGCGTTCGACAGATTCTCGGTGATGGCATCGCCGAACTTGGTCACGCGCTGCGCGTTCACGTCCTCCACGCTGGGCAGCTGCATCTCGGTGACCTGCTGGCGGGTGGCGCGCTCGATGGCGTCCAGCAGCCGGCGCTCGCGCGGGGCCACGAACAGCAGCGCGTCACCGCTGCGGCCCGCGCGACCGGTGCGGCCGATGCGGTGCACATAGGACTCGGTGTCGTGCGGAATGTCGTAGTTCACGACATGCGAGATGCGTTCCACGTCCAGGCCGCGGGCGGCCACATCGGTGGCGACCAGAATGTCGAGCACGCCCGACTTGAGCTGCCCGATGGTGCGCTCACGCTGCGCCTGCGCGATATCGCCATTGATGGCGGCCGCGGAATACCCACGCGCGCGCAGCTTCTCGGCCAGCTCCTCGGTGGCCTGCTTGGTGCGCACGAAGATGATCATGGCCTCGAAGGACTCGACCTCGAGGATGCGGGTCAGCGCGTCCAGCTTGCGCTGGTAGGACACCTGCACCCAGCGCTGGGTGATATTGGTGTTGGTCGAGGTCTTGGACTTGACCGTGATCTCGACCGGATCCTTCAGATACTGCTTGGAGATCTTGCGGATGGCCGTCGGCATGGTGGCCGAGAACAGCGCCACCTGCTTCGATTCGGGCGTGTCCCGCAGGATGCGCTCCACATCGTCCTGGAAGCCCATCTTCAGCATCTCGTCGGCCTCGTCCAGGACCAGATACTGCAGCTGCGTCAGATCCAGCGTGCCGCGCTCCAGATGGTCGATGACGCGGCCCGGCGTGCCGACCACGACCTGCGCGCCGCGCCGCAGCCCGGACAGCTGCACCGCGTAGTTCTGGCCGCCGTAGATGGGCAGCACGTGCAGGCCCGGAATGTGCGCGGAGTAGCGCTGGAACGCCTCGGCCACCTGGATGGCGAGCTCGCGCGTCGGGGCCAGCACCAGCGCCCGCGGCGATTTGCCGGACACTTGCAGCCCCATGAGGATCGGGATGGCGAACGCGGCGGTCTTGCCCGTACCGGTCTGCGCGAGACCCACCACGTCCGCGCCGTCGAGCAGCGGCGGAATCGTCGCCGCCTGAATCGGCGACGGCGATTCGTAGCCGACATCGGCGATGGCCCGCAGAATGCGGTCATCGATGCCGAGATCGGCGAAGGACGGGCCGTTCGCGTCCCTCTCGTCGTCGCTGGGAACGCTGTCGGCCGGTGAGGTACTCATTGACCAGGAGTTTACTGCCTGAGCCTGGTCGGTCCGACCATCGGGTGAATACGCTGGACGTCGTGCAATCGGACAACTCGCCCGCCGGACTCGGTCGCACCGAATCCGCCCCGGTCCGCAACTACGTGACCGGCCACCTCCCCACCACCGAATCGGGCAGCTCGGGCGGGATGACGGCAGCCGTCGCCGAACCGGCCGCCGCACCGGGCACACCCGCGGCGACCGCCCCCGGCGGTGTGGTGGATATCGCGGTGGTGCAATTCGGACCGGGCACCGATACCGTGGCCAATCTCACCGCCCTGCGCGAGGAAGTCCGCGCCGCCGCCGAACTCGGCGCCAAGGTGGTGATCGCCCCCGAATACTCCATGTTCGCCGTGCGCCGCCTCGACGAACGCGCGGTGGCCGCCGCCGAACCGCTGACCGGTCCGTTCGTGAGCGGATTGCGGGGCATCGCAGCCGAATTCGGCGTGCACCTGGTGGCGGGCGTGGTCGAAGCGCCCGGCGGTGAGCAGCCCGCCGACCGCGCCTACAACACCCTCGTCGCCGCCTCCCCCGACGCCGAGTTCGCCGCCATCTACCGGAAAGTGCATCTCTACGACGCCTTCGGCGCGCGCGAATCCGATGTCCTGCTACCCGGCCCGCTCGACCCGCCGCAGACCTTCACCGTCGACGGCGTCGTCTTCGGCATGCAGACCTGCTTCGATCTCCGCTTCCCGGAGGGCTGCCGCCGCGTCGCCGCCGCCGGCGCTCAGGTGCTGCTGCTGCCCGCGCAGTGGATTCCGGGACCGAACAAGGTCGATCAGTGGACGACGCTGCTGCGCGCCCGCGCCATCGAGAACACCGTCTTCGTGGCCGCCGCCGACCAGTGCGCACCGCTCGGCGCGGGCGCGTCCATGATCGTGGGCCCCAATGGCGCCATCCTCGCCGAACTCGGCGATCAGGCCGGAATCGCCACCGCCCGCGTCGATATCGCGCATCTGGACGAGGTCCGCACCGCCAACCCGAGCCTGTCCCTGCGGCGCTTCACCATCCACGCCGGCTGACAAGATCACCGGGAGCTGGTGGCGGCGTTTCCCGAGCAGCGTCCGCCACCAGTTCCCGGTCGATGGCGTTTCACTCTCGCGCTCTCGGCGAGACCCGGCGGACAGCGGGGACAACTACACTGAACAGCAATGATCTACCAGGATCGGGGGGCCGCGGGGCGCGCGCTGGGTGAGGTGCTCGAGCACCTGCGCGCGGCGGATCCACTGGTGCTCGGGCTGCCGCGGGGCGGGGTTCCGGTGGCCGCGGCGGTGCGGGAGGCGATCGGCGGGGATCTGGATGTGCTGCTGGTCCGCAAACTCGGCGTGCCCTGGCAGCCGGAGCTGGCCATGGGGGCCATCGGCGAGGACGGGGTGCGGGTGCTCAATGACGACGTGGTGCGCCATACCGGGGTGACGCCGGAGCAGATCGCCGCGGTCGAGGGGCTGGAGCGCACCGAACTCGAACGCCGCCGCCAGTTCCTGCGGGCGGCCGCGCCCGCCATACCGTTGAAGGACCGCATCGCGGTGATCGTCGACGATGGCATGGCCACCGGCGCGACGGTCGCGGTGGCCTGCGAGATCGCCCGGCTGCACGAACCGCGCCGGGTGGTGGTGGCGGTGCCGGTGTCCTCCGCCGAAGCGCTGCACCGCATCCGGGCGGTCGCCGATGAGGTGATCTGCCCGCTGGTGCCGCGCTTCCTCGGCGGGGTGGGCGGGGCATACAACGACTTCCACCAGCTCAGCGATGACGAGGTCGTGGACCTGCTCAGCGAATCTCGGTGATGCCCTTCAGATGTCGCTGGGCCAGCTCGGCGTAGTAACTCGGGTTGATCTTCACCCACATCTCGGCCGGGGTGCCGGCGATCTCCTTCTTCACCCGGGCGGGCGAGCCGGCCGCCAGCACATTATCGGGAATCTCCGCGCCCGGCGGGACCAGGGAGTGCGCGGCGATCATGGTGCCGCTGCCGATCTTGGCCATGTCCAGCACCGTGCTGCCGTTGCCCACAATGGATTCCGCACCGAGGGTGGCGCCGTGGAAGACCACCGAGTGCGCGATGGTGGAACCCCGGCCGATCTCCACCGGGACGTCTTCCGGCACGTGGATCACGGCATTGTCCTGCACGTTCGAGCGCTCGCGCAGGATGATCGGGGCCAGGTCCGCGCGCAGCACCGCGCCGTACCAGACCGAGGCGCCGGCCTCGACCCGGACATCGCCGATGAGCGTGGCGGTGGGCGCGATGAAGGCGGTGGGGTCGACGGTGGGCCGCTTGCCTTCGAATTCGTAGAGTGGCACGCCTGCCACGGTAAACCCTTGCCGCGCCTAACGGTTCGGATTCCCGGCCAGGGTCAGCGCGGTGCGACGCGGGTCAGCACCCAGTCCGAGATATCGGCGGTGACCTGGGCTTGCACCGGTTCGTGCAGCAGATCGTGGCCCGCGTCGGGGTACTCGCGGAAGTCGGCGGACACCCGGCGCGACCACTCGCGCACCGGGGCGATCGGGGCGCGGCGGTCATCGGCTCCGTGCACGATCAGGACCGGAATCGATTCCAGGGGCGCGTATTCGGTCTGGCCTCCGGCCGCGCCCCGCACCGGAACCGTGCCGCGGGCGGACCGCGGTGATTCGCCGAGCGGCACCGCCTTGGGAGTACCGCAGAGGATCAGGCCGGACAGTGGCGGCACTCCGCCCGCTGTCGCGGCCGCCTCGGGGTTGAGAGCCGCGACCGCGGTCGCCGCGCCCAGGGAATGCCCCATGAGGAACAGCGGAGCGGCGGTGGGGATGAGGTCGAGGAATGCGTGTGCGTCAGCGGACAATTCGGGCAAAGTGCCCGGGTGTTCGGCGTCACCCTCGCTGAGCCCGTGGCCCGAGGTGTCCAGGGTCCACAGCTCGATTCGCGCGGCGCTCAAGGCCCGGGCGAAGCGGTGGTAGTGGCCGCTGTGCTGGCCGATTCCCGGCAGCAGGGCGATGACCGCGGCCGGATTCCCGACCGGCCAGCGGCGGTGGTGCAGCCGCCCGCGGGGGCCATCGAAGTACGGCATCCGGCGATTCTCGCAAACACTCCGGCCGCCGTCCGCACCGCGCCCGGGCCGTGCGACACGCCGAAATGGTCGATGGGGTTTCACCGGTCCGCCCGGTCGGACGGCACCGGCTCGGCAATAATGTGACCGCGAGTCGTGTTGTCTCCCAACACCGCCCGCAAAACCGGGGCTGACGTGCGGATGCGCGAGCGTGAGCCGGGCCACCCCGCGGCCCACCTGGCGGCACACCATTGCCGCACCAGTCATTACGCTGTTGCGCGACTCGGTCGTCGCGCACGGCGCGGCGCGGCCGTCGCGGAGGGTGCGGCGCAGCACGCAAGCACGCGTGTCCGGGTGCGGGGTGTCAGCGGAAGGCACAGGAGGGCCGCTATTGATTCTGTTCGGTGATCGTGTCGTGTGCAGCACCGGAGACCTGGTGTCGGCGGCGCGTTGTGAGTTCGCGCTGCTGCGCGCGCTCGACGCCGAACTGGGACTGGTGGCACCGGTCGCGCCGGCGACCGGTGCGCTTCCGCGCGCCTGCGATCCGGCGACGGAACACAAGCTGGCGGATCTGCGCGACCGGTACGGCAGCGGCGTGGTGCGGGTGCGCGTGCCCGAGGGGCTCGATCCGGCGGAAACCGCTGCGGCACTGGCGGCCGCGCACGAGCGCACCCGCGCCGCCCTGGACGCCCGCGCCGACGCGGTCGCGGGCGCGGTGCTCTTCGACGGGCGGTTCGCCGCGCACTGCGATTTCCTGCTGCTGGACAGCGCGCCCGAAACCCACGACTACCTGCCCGCCGCGGTGGCCACCCGCCGCACCGCCGTCACCGCCCTGCTGACCCTGGCCGCCGCCGCGGACGCGCTGCGGCGCAACGACTTCCGCACCGCGCCGCATGCCCGCCTGTGGCTGGACGGCGTGCCCGCCACGCATCCCCTCGCCGATATCGCCGTCATCTACCAGGCGCGCCGGCGCAGACTCGAGCACATCCTGGACGCCAAACTCGGTGAGCTACTGCCCGTGCAGTGGGGCGACCGCCGCTTCCTCGCCTGCGGCAGCTGCCCCGCCTGCACCGCCGAACTGGAGGCCCGCCGCGATCTGCTCCTCATCGCCGGCATGCGCCCCGCCACCCGCGCCCAACTCCGCGACGCCCGCATCACCACCGTGGACCGCCTCGCCGAGGCCGACGCCACCGTCACCGGCATCCCCGCCCCC
This sequence comes from Nocardia sp. NPDC127526, assembly GCF_042672265.1. Lineage (NCBI taxonomy): Bacteria > Bacillati > Actinomycetota > Actinomycetes > Mycobacteriales > Nocardiaceae > Nocardia > Nocardia sp. NPDC127526. Next base: position 21,986 of record NZ_JBHXVO010000046.1, read on the forward strand.
GCCTTCGCCACCCTGCGCCGCCAGGCCGAACTCCAACTGCACCGTGAACGCACCGGCCACCCCACCCACACCCTCATCGACGCCGCAGCCCTCGCCGCCCTGGCCGCCCCCACCCCCGGCGACCTCTTCGTCAGCGTCCGCATACCCGACGCCGCCGACCACCGGAACACCACCACCGCAGGCGATCTCATCGTCAGCATCCGCGCCCACAGTTCCGTCTTCGACAGCGCCGCCACCGCACCCCGCCTCGGCGACGCCTCCGGGTCGAGCATCACCACCGCCGAATCGTCCGCAGCAGCGGCCGAAGCAATCGAAGCCACTGCGGTCGATCCCGAGCCGACAGACGGCTCCCCCGCGCAGGCCAATGGCCGACCCGAGCCCGACGCCGGCCGCCACGACTCGGCCGCCGACGCCGCCGGGGCAGGACCCCGCGCGAGCGAGGCCGACGGGGCCATACCGAACGCGGCCGGGGCCGAACTGGACGCACGCGAGGCCGAGCTCGACGCGATCGGGGCCGCGCTCGACACCGTCGCGGCCGAGTTCCATGCGGCCGGGGCCGATCTCGGTGCGGCCGAGGCCGCACCGCAGCGGGTCGATATCCCGCTGGATCCGGCCGATCCGGCGGATGCGCCTGTCGTGTTCATGATTCGGGTGGATGAGGCCGGGGTGCAGGCGAATTCCGGGGTGGCGCGCGGTGGTGGGGTGGCGCGCGGTGGTGGGGTGGCGCTCGATGACGGGTGGGCGCTGCTGGAGTTCCTGGCGCAGCGGCAGCGGGCGTTTCCGGGGATGCGGATTCACCACTATCGCGGGGGGTTACGGCCGCTGCTGAGCGGGCTGGGTGAGCGGCATGCCGATGGTGAGGACATGGTGGCCGAGGTGCTGCCGGCGCTGGTGGATCTGTATCCGGTGGTGCGGGCGGCCCTGATGGTCGGGGAGCGGTCCTACGATCTGCATCAGCTGCCGCCGAATCGGGCAGAGGACGAGAGCGGGCCGGAAGCCGTGGTGCGGCTGCGGGATTGGCTCTTGCGGCTGGCCGGGGAGCACGGGGTGCGGCCGGCGCGGCGGATGTCCTACGACTATTGGGAGACCGGGCCCGACGAGGTGGAGGCGGCCCTGCGGGCCTTCGCCGAGACGGGGCAGCGGGATCACTGGTGCCAGGCGCAGGTGGCGGCGGCCTACATGGCGGCGGCGCTGGGATATCACCGGCGGGAGGGGCGGCCGCTGCGGTGGGCGCACGACGATCGGCTGGATCATCCGGTCGAGGAGTGGGCCGACACCCCGGGCGTGCTGGTCGCCGATTGGGGTGCGGTGGACACCAAGTGGCACAGCACCGGCCATCGGCCCATGCGGCGGTATCTGACCCTCACCGGGCGGCTCGGCACCGGCAACGCGCCGCCGCCCGGAACCCGGGTGCTCACGCTGTACGACCGTCCGGTGCAGGGCATGACCGCCGCGCCCGGACAGCGCGCCGTCGCGCACGCCACCGTGCTCGGCTGTTCGCTCGACGCCAATTTCGAGGACGTGGTCCGGGTGGTGGAACTGCTGCCCGACGGCTGCGAACCCTACGACGACCTGCCCGCCGCCATCGCACCCTGCCCGCCGGGCCGCCAGGAACTGCTCGCCGACGCCCTGGACGACACCGCCCACCAGTTGCTGGTCACGCTGCCGCAGGTGCCCGACACCGCCGTCTTCGACCTGCTCTGCCGCCGCCCGCCCCGCCTGCGCTCCGCGGACGCGCTGCCGGAGGTGTTCGGCGATCACGCCGCCGCCGTCACCGCCGCCATTCTCGATCTCGAGAACTCCTATGTGGCGGTGCAGGGCCCGCCCGGCACCGGCAAGACCGACACCACCGCCCGCGTGGTGGAAAGGCTTGTCACCCGGTACAAGTGGCGCGTCGGCGTGGTCGCCCGCTCGCACGCGGTGGTGGAGCACGTCCTCGACGCCGTGGTGCAGGTGGGCGTGCTGCCCGAACTCGTCGCCAAGGCCGACGCGCAGGCCGTCGCCCCGGAATGGCTGCCCATCGAGGCATCGAGGTATCCGCGCTTCCTCGACAATGCCGTCAATGGCTGTGTGGTGGGCGGACTTTCGAACGATTTCGCCGATGCCGAGCGCATCGCGCGCGCCGGCCTGGACCTGCTGGTCATCGCCGACGCCGGCAAGTTCCCGCTGGCCGAGGCCGTCGCGGTCGCGGTGTGCGCCCGGAATCTGCTGCTGGTGGGCGATCCCGCCCCCGCCGCCGCTCAGGGCGTGCACCCCGAACCGGTGGGCGATTCGGCGCTGGGCCGCCTGGTCGGACCGCATCGCACCCTGCCCGCCGCCTACGGCTATTTCCTGGACCGCACCTGGCGCATGCATCCGCGCATGAGCGGCCCGGTGTCCCGGCTGCGCTACGACAATCGCCTGCGCTCCAATGAAACCGTCACCCTGGCACGGGAACTCGACGGCGTCCCGCCGGGCGTGCGCACCGTGACGGTCGAACATCACGGCAACAGCACCGAATCCGCGGAGGAGGCCCGCGAGATCGTGCGCCAGGTCCGCACCCTGCTGGGCCTGCCCTGGCAGACCGGCGCGGTCACCCGCCGACTGCACCCGCACGACATCCTGGTCGTCGCCCCCTATCACGCCCAGGTGGCGCGCATCCGAACCCTATTGTCCCGGGCCAGGATCGAGGACGTGCTCGTCGGCACCGCCGACCACTTCCAGGGCCGCGAGGCCGCCGTGGTCCTGGTCTCCATGACCACCTCGGCCCCCGAGGACGCCCCGCACGGCATCGGCACGCTGCTGTCGCGCCACTGGCTCACCAGCGCGATCTCGCGCGCCATGTGGGCGGCCGTCATCGTCCGCTCACCATTGCTCACCGAGTACCTGCCCGCGACCATGGCCGAGGTCTCCGACCTCGCGGCGGTACTCCAGTTGGATCGGGTCTAGAAGCCGATCGGCAGAACCACTTTTTGTAGAAGCACTGTCAGCCGAAGCACTGGCCTTCGCCGCGGTAGGTCGGCACCGGCGTGCGCTTACCGTCGGCATCCACCAGCTGCACCTGGGTGAAGCGCTCACACAGTTCCCCGGCCTTGGCATGCCGGAACCACACGCGGTCACCGATGTGCAATCCGTTGGAACCGGTCAGCGGCGTCTGCACCTCACCCGCGCCCTCGGTGCCGATGAGCCCCAAACCCAAGGGCCACACCGGTTTCGGCACGCGCGAGGCGCCCGCCGGACCCGAGGCGATATAGCCGCCGGAGAAGACCGTGGCGATGCCCTCCGCCGGACGCCGCAGCACCGGCAGGGCGAAGTACATGGACGGCCGCGGCGCGAGATTGCGGTAACCGTCGAAAAGCGTTGGCAGATACAGCCCGGAACCCGCGGTCACCTCGGTGACGTCCGGATCGGAAATGCTCACCTCGATGGACCCGGTGCCGCCGCTGTTGACGATCTCGAGTTCCCCGACCTCATTGCGCACCGCGTCCAGCACCCGCCGGCGGCGGCGCAGGATCTCCGTCGCCGAGGCCTTCTTCACCAGGCGCACAGCGGGATTCGTATCGGGCAGGCCCGCGATCTGCGCCTCGTAGGTCATCACGCCGACCACATTGCAGCCCCGCCGCCTCGCCGCCCCGGCCAGGCGCGCGGCCTGCTCGGGCGAGCGGATCGGCGAGCGCCGCACACCCAGGTGCAGCGGCCCGATGCGCAGCGAGGCGTCCACATCGATGCACACCCGCACGGCGGCCTTGTCCCCCACGGCGGCCCGGATCAGATCCAGCTGATCGGTGTCGTCGATCATGAGGGTGATGGAGTCCAGCAGCAGCGGATCGGCGGCCAGTTCGGCCAGCGCGGCCCGGTCGGCGGTCGGATAGCCGAGCAGCACATCGCGTGCGCCCTGGCGGACCAGCCAAATGGCTTCGGGCAGTGCGTAACCCATAATGCCGGCGAATCCGCCGGAGGCGGTGAGGTCGCTGCCGAGCACCTCTTCGAGCACCGCGCGGCAGCGCACGGACTTGCTCGCCACCCGGATCGGCACCCCGCGGGCGCGGCGCACCAGATCGGCGGCATTCGCACGCAGGGCGGCGAGGTCGACGACGGCCAGTGGCGCGTCGAGTTCGGCGGTGGCCGCGTGCAGCCCGGCAATCGGCGACGGATCGGTCACTCGATCATTCGACCACGAAACTGGTCAAACGTCCAGCAATTGCCGGGATCGGTTCAGCGATCCACGGCCATCGGCTCAGAGATCCACGGCCTTGGTCGACAGGTACTGCACCAGGTCGTCCAGGACCACCAGCGAGGTCTCGTCATCACAGTCGGCCAGCCAGCGCAGCACCATGCCCTGGATCACCGCGACCAGATAGGCGGCGATGGCATCGCAGGGCTCCAGCCACTGGGTGCCCGAGCGCTGCGCGCACAGCTGCAGGAACTCGGTGACCGCGGCGTCCAGTCCGCGGAAGGTCGCCGACGCCTCCGGGTCCGGTATGCACATGGTCTGGTTCTCCCACCGCCGGCGCAGCGCGACCAGGGTGGCCTCATAGGCTTGGATCTGCCTGTCCGGGGCCGACTTCAAGATCGGCCAGAGCGTGCTCACTCCCGCGTGCAGCAGGATTCGCAGCGCACGATTACCGGTGAAATCGAGAGATGCGGCCGCTTTCTCGATGGCCTCGATCATGGCCGGGCGCAGCCCGACCTGGACGATTTCTCCACTTGCGTTCAACGACGACTCCCTAGGCGAAAGAACTCGCGCACATGCCCGCGCGGCTCGCTCAACGGGCTGTGATCAGCACTGATCCCCAAGCGAGACCTGGGCGTACCCGTTCAACAGGTATCGATGCTACGTCGTTTTCTTGCTCCACGACCAGCTTTGATAGCTGTTTTCGTACCCTAGGATTGTTTTGTTACCTAATCGGGACTCGCCCGCGATCGAATGGGAATCGTCGAAATTCTTCGATCGCCTGGTAAACGCACTATTAGGACCGATTGGTATTTTATGAACATTGTTCAACGTAAAGATAGTGGATGTGCGGCAACCCACACGCAAGGAGGGTTGCCCGGTCAACCGCTAGCCTGAGCGGGTGACTGCTGCGCGCCCCGACCAATTCCGCATCTCCGGCACGTTCAACTTCCGCGATGTGGGCGGCGCCCGCACCACCGGCGGCGCCACGGTCCGCGAGGGGATCCTGCTGCGGTCCGCCCAGCTCAGCCGGCTCGACGACACCGGACGCGACACGCTGCTCGGACTCGGGGTCACCGATGTGCACGATCTGCGCGGGCCCGCCGAAATCGACTTCATCGGCCATGACGCCCTGCCCGGCGCGGTGCGTTTGCACATCACCCCGTTCGACGCCGCCATGGGCGAGACCCCGCCGCACGAGGCGCGCCGCCACTCCTCGGCCCACGGCCACATGCTGGAGGTGTACCGGGAGTTCCCGGCCAAGCCCGAGGCGCACGCCGCCATCAAGCGGCTGGCCGGCTCGATGCTCGGCGGCACCGCGCTGGTGCACTGCGCGGCCGGCAAGGACCGCACCGGCTGGGCCGTGGCCACCCTGCTGCGCGCGGTCGACGTCCTCGAGGACGACATCTACGCCGACTACCTGCTCAGCAATGACGCGGTGCCGACACTGCGCGCCTTCATGACCGCGGACATGAACGAGGAACTGTCCGACGATCTGCTCGGCGTGAAGCCGGAGTACCTGGCCGCGGCCACCACATCCATGCAGGACATGTACGGCGGCATCGACGGCTACCTCGCCGAGATCGGCATCACGCCCGAGGATCGCGCGGCGCTGCGCGTGCGTCTGCTCGACTGACACGCGTCGGAGCGAGCGGGAGGCGGCCCGATCGCGCCGGATGCGGCGCAGGCGACCAACACGCGGCTGCGGTCGCGCCGGATGCGGCGCAGGCGACCAACACGCGGCTGCGGTCGCGCCGGATGCTGTTTCAGTCGACCAGTGCGCGTTGTTTCAGTCGACCAGTGCGCGTTGTTTCAGTCGACCAGTGCGCGGCGGACCAATCCGTCCGGGTCGATGCTGACCTGATTGCCGGTGTGGAACCACGCTCCGGTGAAGCGGGATTCGGTGGTCTGCGGGTCGTTCCAGTACCGGCGGCTCACATTCGGACCGCGGCAGAGCAACTCGCCGTGGCCGGTGGCCGCCTCCGGCCCCCAGAGCGCCAATTCGGTGCCGCCGAAGGCGAATCCGAGAATGTCGCGCGCGGCCGCGCCGTCGTCGCGGGCCAGGCCGATGCCGCTGGTCTCGGTCGCGCCCCAGACCGACCACTGCCGGGCCGCGGGGAAGACCTCGCGCAGCGTGTCGGCCACGGATTCGGAGGTATTCGGATCGGCCGCGGCCAGCTCGGTGCGATGCCCGGCGCTGCACACCTGGCGCACCCGCTCCACGCGCAGGCCGGCCAGTTCCGGCAGCAGTCCGGCGAAGATGCGCGGCGTCGCCGACACCATATCGATGCGTTCGGCGACAAGGGTTTCCGGAACGGCCGCCCGATCCGGCGCGAGCACCACGGTGCCGCCGACGGCGAAGGTCGGCAGCAGCTGATCCACGCAGCCGCTGGCGTGCGCGAGCGGCAGCAGCACCAGATTGCGCAGGCCCTCGGTGGGCAGATCCAGCGCGCCGACCACGGAGCGGATGGCCGAGAGCAGGTTCTCATTGGTGAGCTCCACCCCGCGCGGACCGCCCTCCAGGCCCGGGCTGGTGTAGCAGAGCAGCGCCAGCTCGCTCAGCGAGGCGCCGTCGTCGATGAAGGCCGCCGCATCGGGTAGCGCCTCCCGATAACCGGCCGCACTGCCGCCGCCGTCGAGAATGTAGTCGGCGCAGGCATCGCGGATCACGCGCTCCGCCACCGCATCCGGCAGCCCGTCGTGGACCAGCACCGGGACCGCGCCGGAGAGCAGGGCGCCCAGGAAGGCCTGCACCCAGCGCGCGCCCACCGGCATGCGCACCGCGACCCGGTCGCCGTAGCCGATGCCGTGCTCCTGCAACCCGCCCGCGATCCGCGAGGCCGAGTACCAGAGCTCGCGATAGGTGAGGCGGGGGCCGCCGATCTCGACCACCGCCTCCCGGGAGGAGAAGGTGTGCACCTGGATGTCCAGCAGTTCGGTGAGCGCCGGGGTCAGGTTGCCGTAGCGCAGGATGCCGTCGGCGCCGCGCGCAAGAGGGTTGTCGCACCGGGCATTTCGCGTGTGCGGGTATTCCACCAGTATTTGCGACATACAGTCCCTCCGAGTGCCCTCGAGCCCTGCCAGGCATGAGTGACTATATGATGCACATCACATCCGTGGGCGGATTGTCGGCAAACGTAGTGGAGTCCTTATGGGGCGGAAACAGGTCAGCGCCCCGTGTAAGTAGCTTTCCCCGGACCGACTTCCAGGAAACTCGCGACCGCATTCCGCAGGTCCTCGGTGCCGAAGAGTTGCCCGGAGACCTGCGGCGTCACCGAATCCGCATGCGCCACACCGCCGGAGCGCCAGGCGCCGATGATCTCCTTGGTGGCGGCGTGCGCGCGTGTCGGGCCATCGGCGAGTCGCGCTAGCAGGGCGCGGGCCGCGGTGTCGACATCGTCGTGCACGGCATTGACCACACCCCAGTCGGCGAGGGTGGCGGCGTCGTACAGATCGCCCGTCATGACGAATTCGCGGGCGCGGCCGGACCCCGCGCGCTCGGCGAGCCGCTGCGGGCCGCCCATCGACGGAGTCAGGCCGACAACGGTTTCCACCAGACCGAACTTGGCCTTGGGCGCGGCCAGGATGATGTCGCAGGCCAGCGCAATCTCGAAGGCGGCGGTCAGGGTCAGGCCGTGCGCGGCGAACACGACCGGGCACGGCAGCGCCTCGAGCGGGTGAATGATGCGCGCGAACAAGGTCTGCCACAACTGGGCGCCCTCCGCGGTCGACAGGCCGTCGAAGACGTGCACGTCCACCCCGCCGGAGACCAGCTTGCCGTCGGCTCGCACCAGCAGCGCGCGCGGCGACTCGGCGGCGAGCTCCTCGATATCGACGGCGAGGGCCTCGAGCAGCGCCTTGTCGAAGAGGTTCAGCGGCGGATGGTCGATGGTCAGCACCGCGGCCCGCGCACCCCCCTCGGTGGCGATGTGCTCCAGGCGGGTGGGCTTCGTCTCAGTCATGCGCCCGAATCTACGACACGGGTCTGCCAGTATGGGTGACGTGACCACCTCTGCATCGGAGTCCGGCAGCTACGTCGAACCGGGCGAGTTCAAACGGGATACGAACTACATCACCACCCGCATCACCGCCGATGGCCGGGACGGATACCCGGTCGAGCCGGGCCGGTATCGCCTGGTGGCGGCGCGGGCCTGCCCGTGGGCCAATCGGACGCTGATCGTGCGGCGGCTGCTCGGGCTGGAATCGGCGCTGTCGCTGGGGCTGTGCGGGCCCACCCACGACAAGCGCAGCTGGACCTTCGATCTGGATCCGGGCGAGGTGGATCCGGTGCTGGGCATCCACTTTCTGCGGGATGCGTACTTCAAGCGGTATCCGGACTATCCGCGCGGGATCACGGTGCCGGCCATTGTGGACGTGCCGACCGGTCAGGTGGTCACCAATGACTACGCTCAGATCACCCTCGACTTCTCCACCGAGTGGACCGAATTCCACCGACCCGGTGCGCCGCGGCTGTATCCGGAGGACCTGCGCGCGGAGATCGACACGGTGAACCGGCGGGTGTACACCGAGGTCAACAATGGCGTGTACCGGTGCGGGTTCGCCGGTGATCAGCAGGCGTACGAGGCCGCCTACGACCGGCTCTTCACCGCGCTGGACTGGCTCTCGGAGCGGCTGGCCGGGCAGCGATACCTGGTGGGCGACACCATTACCGAGGCCGATGTGCGGCTGTTCACCACGCTGGTGCGGTTCGACGCGGTCTATCACGGGCACTTCAAGTGCAATCGGCAGAAGCTGACCGAGCTACCGGTGCTGTGGGATTACGCGCGCGACCTCTATCAGACCCCGGGTTTCGGGGACACGATCGATTTCGAGCAGATCAAGCAGCACTACTACATCGTGCACACCGACATCAATCCGACGAAGATCGTGCCCAAGGGTCCCGACCTGGCCAACTGGCGCACGCCGCACGGCCGGGAATCCCTGGGCGGCAAACCCTTCGGCGACGGAACTCCGCCGCCGGTCAGTGCTTAGCGCCCGCGTAGGTGCCGAAGCTCCAGTAGACGCCTTCGGGATCACGGCAGACGAAATCGCGTGATTCGTAATCGGTTTGGTCGGTGAGGTCGCGGACCATGGTCGCGCCCGCGGCCTTCGCCCGGGCGCAGAGGGCATCGGGATCGTCCACGACGATATAGACGGAGCCGACGCCGGCGGGCAGGTCTTTGATCGCCGAGCCCTCGCGCGCCGAGCCGAGCATGAGGGCGCCGCCGCCCGGCCAGGCGAGTTCGGCGTGATCGACCCGCTCCCCTTCCCCGTAGCAGGCGATGGTTTCGAAGCCGAAGGCCTGCTCCAGGAAGCGGATCGCGGCGCGGGCGTCACGGTAGGTCAGGGTCGGCCACACAATGGCGGCGGTCTGTACGGAGGTTGTCGAATCGGTCATGCGTCTACCCTCCTTGCTCGGCGGGCACCGGGTCTTGGACGAATGGGAACACCTCGCGCTCCCGCCACACCGACGGCGGCATGCCGGCCAGTTCCCGCCATTCCCGGGCCATGTGCGCCTGGTCGTAGTACCCGCACAGCGCGGCGATCTCGGCCAGCACCGGCGGATCGGGCAGCCGCAGCAGCCGGTGCGACCGTTCGAAGCGGGCGATGCGCACCGCATCCTTGGGCGTCACCCCGAATTCGGCGCTGAACCGATTGCCCAGATGCCGGCGGCTCCAGCCGATCTCCGCGGCCACCGCCGCCACCCGCACCGCCGGATCCGGCCCGGACAGCAGCGTCCAGGCGTGCGACAGCTCCGGATCCCACGGCACCGGATGGATGCGGCGCAGCAGGACCTCGTCCAGGATGGCGAAGCGCCGCGGCCAGCTCGCCGCGGCCGCCAGCCGCTCCCGCAACTCCCCCGCCGGTCCCAGGACCTCCTCCAGATCGACGATCCACGAGCCCAGCGCCGCCGTCGGCACCCCGAACAGCGCCCGGCAACCCAGCGGCGTCAGATCCAGCTGGATCCCGTGCTGATAGCCGTTGTGCGCGATCACGGCCGGCCGCACGGTGAGCCCGCTGGCCAGCATGCTCCAGGTGCCGCCCGCCTGCTCCGGGTGCGAGGAGACCGGCACCCGGATCGGCTCGTCGATGGTGATGATCACGGTCAGCGCCCGGGCGGGCATGCCCACATGGGTCCCCGGCTCGAACCCGCGCAACAGATAGCCCTCGTAGCCGAGGACATACGCCCGCAGTCGCGGATCCGGCAACCCGCTCGCGCCCTCCGACACACCGGTCACCAACTCACCGTAAGCCTCGCCGGGCGGAACCGCCTGCTCTCGCGGTTCGTTGACCCGGTGCCATAGAGTTTCGGTCGGAGGACCGTGCGAATTAAGGGGTAGTCGATGTTCAAGTCCGGGCTCGAGAAGGCGGTCGTCTCGCTGCTCGACAATGGGGCGCAGGTGCAGGCACCCGCCGTCGCCAAGTACGTCGAGAAGACCCGACGCAGTCATCCCGACGACACCCCCGCCCAGGTGCTGCAGCGGCTGGAGAAGCTGTACCTCAATACCGTGACCGCCAGCGGCACCGCCGTGGGCGCCACCGCCGCGGTCCCGGGCGTCGGCACCGTCGCCTCGCTCACCGCCATGAGCGCGGAGACCGCGTTCTTCCTGGAGGCGTCCGCGGTGTTCACCCTCGCCGTGGCCGCCGTGCACGGCGTCGCCCCCGAGGACAAGGAACGCCGCCGCGCCCTGGTGCTGGCCGTCGTGCTCGGCGAGAGCGGCATGGAGATCGTGCAGAAGAGCGTCGGCCACTCCGCCAAGAACTGGGGCAATCTGCTGGCCAACAAGATTCCCGGCATCAGCTCCATGAACGATTCGCTGCTCAAGCGGTTCATGGTGCAGTTCCTGGCCAAGCGCAGCGCGCTCATGCTGGGCAAGGTGATCCCGGCCGGAATCGGCGCGGCCATCGGTGGATTCGGCAACCGGGCCATGGGGCACCATGTGATCGACAATGCCCGCAAGGCCTTCGGCGCACCGCCGGTGACCTGGCCCAAGCCGCTGGTCATCGATGCCGATCCGCTGCCCGCCGTGGAAGCCGCGCCGCGGAAACCGCAGGCATGAGCGGACCGCGGCCGCTCGCCTTCGCCGCCGGCGGGCTCAGCAAGGTGTTCGGGACCGTCACGGCGGTCGACGATGTGAGTTTCGTGGTGCCCGCGGGGAAGATCGCCGCGCTGGTGGGGCCGCCCGGGTCGGGCAAGAGCACGGTGCTGCGCATGCTGCTGGGCCAGTTGCAGCCGACGGCGGGCACCGCGAGCGTGGGCGGGCCGGGGTCCGGGGTGCGCCCGGGACGGCAGGCCGTCGGCGCGATGCTGTCGCCGCGCGGACTGCATCCGGCACGCACCGTCGCCGGTCAGCTGCGGGTATTCGCGGCCGCCGCGGGGGTCTCCGACAGCCGGGTGGAAGAGCTGTTGACCTTGGTCCGGCTCGATACCGTTGCCGGGCAACGGCTATCGGTCCTGCCCGCCGGAGCGCACACGCGGCTGGCGCTGGCCATCGCACTGCTCGGCGATCCGCCGCTGCTGTTGCTCGACGATCCCACCGCGGGCCTGGATCCCGCGGAGGCCGTGTGGCTCAACGACTTCCTGCACTCACACGCCCGCCGCGGCGGCACCGTGCTGCTGACCGCGCGCACCCTCACCGCGGTGCTGTCGGTGGCCGACGAGCTCATTGTGCTGAATCAGGGCAAGATCGCCTATCAGGGCAGCCCGGCCCGGCTGCGCCGCAGTCATCCGGATCGCATCCTGGTCAAGGCTTCCAGCCCGATCGCGCTGGCCACCGCCCTCGCGGCGGCGGGTTTCACCGATGCCATCATGCGCCCGGACGGCCGGCTCGCCGTCGCGGAGGCGAGCCTGCCGCAGCTGGAGGCGGCGGCCGCCACGGCGCGGGTGCAGCTCACCGAGATCACCGCCGAGCACATTCACCCCGACCACGTCCTCGCCACCCTCACCCGCCCGGCGGCCGCCGCCTACCCGTCGCCGACCGCGTACGGGATGCCGCGTTGACCCTCGCGCGCGGGTGCGAATTTCCACGAAGGGACTTCCGATGATCCTCACCGCTGTGCCGGAATCCGTGCTGCGGGCGGTGAACTCCGAAGTCCGCAAGGTCGTTTCGCTGCGCATGAACCGCACGCTGGCCGGAATCGTCATAGGCGGCGGGCTGTTCGCGTTCACCGCCATGGGCCTGTTCCTCGACTCCACGCTCGAGGGCGGCGAGCTCATCTTCAGCGGCGGCTGGTCCGCGGCGGCGGTGGCGGTCGCGCTCGTCGGGTCGGTGGTGCTGGCGGCGGTCTTCGGGGCGGCGGCCGCGGGCAGCGAATTCCGGTATCGGACGATCGACACCAGCCTGCTGTTCACCCCGGACCGGAATGTGCTGCTGGGCTCGAAACTCGGTGTGGTGGGCGCGATTTCGCTGGGCACCGTGCTGTTCACGGAACTGCTCGGCGGGGCGGCCATGCTGCTCTTCGGGCGCGAGCGGCTCGGCATCGGCGCCGGATTCCTGGCCATTCTGGGCGGGGTGCTGCTGGCCGCGGTGTGCTGGTCGGTCATCGCCGCGGCGCTGGGGCTGCTGCTGCGCTCGCCGGTGCAGGCCATGGCCGCGGTGCTCGGCGCGGCCGTGCTGGAACCGCTGGTCTGGGTGGTCGCGCGGGCCATGGGGACCCCGGGTGTGGCGACCATCCTGCCCATCTCGGCCACCGTGGGCGCCATGAGCGGCGGCGAATTCGACGACGGCGTGTTCATCGCCCCGACTCCGGCGGCCATTGTGGTGCTGCTGCTGTGGACGACCGCGGCGGTGTCCGCGGCCTGGTGGTTCTTCACCCGCCGCGATCTCTGACCCGGATCGCCCCGGTCACCGCGCGGATTCGCGCTCCGGCCAACCAAGATCGATTCGTCTGTCGGTGCCGAGGGGCACACTGGGCGATCGAGTGGTTGTCAGGAGCGGGAACAAACAGGGGGTACGGCGGTCTTACCGCTGTTGATGAGCGCGAAGGTGGATGAGGCGATGGGGCGGGAGTCGGACGAAGCGACGGCCGGCTGGCTGCGGCGGCTGTGGGGGCGCAGCAAACAGCACCCGTGGCTGCTCGCGGGAATCGGCGTAGCGGTCGTGATCGGCGCGGTCGTGGAGGTCACCGGGCCGCTGCTGGCCAAGCGCGCCCTGGACGGGGCCACCGCCGGGAACACCGAGATCATCGCGGCCATGGCGGGGCTGCTCGCGCTGCTGGCCGCCGGACGCTTCCTCGCCAGCTTCAGCCGGCGCATGTTCGCCGGGCGACTCGCGCTCGATGTGCAGCACGAGCTGCGGGTGGATCTGCTCGGCGCGCTGCAGCGCCTGGACGGGCCCGGGCAGGACGCGCTGCGGACCGGGCAGGTCGTCTCGCGATCCATCAGTGATCTGACGCTGGTGCAGGGGCTGCTGGCCATGGGGCCGTGGTCCTCGCTGGCGGCCCTGCAATTCGTGCTGGCGGCCGGTGTGATGCTGTGGCTGTCTCCCCCATTGGCATTGACCGCGCTGCTGGTGGTTCCGCTGCTCGGCGTGGTCGTCTATCGGGTGCGGCCCACGCTGTACGCGGCGACCTGGTCGGCGCAGCAGCGGGGGGCGGATCTGGCTCAGCACGTGGAGGAGACCGTCACCGGCGTCCGGGTGGTGAAGGGCTTCGGGCAGGAAGCCCGCATGGTGGATCTGCTGGAACGGCACGGGCGGCGGCTGTACGCGGAACGCATGCGGGCGGCCCGGATCGACGCGCGGTTCGCGCCCACGCTGGCGACCATTCCGCAGCTGGGACTGGTCGGGGTCATCGCCATGGGCGGCGCGCTGGCCCTGCAGGGCGCTATCGGGCTCGGCACCTTCCTGGCCTTCGTCGCCTATGTCAGCACCATGACCAATGCGACCCGCACGGTATCCATGGTGGTCGTGATGGCGCAGCTGACCCGCGCCGCCGCCGAGCGCGTGCATCAGGTCATCGACAGTGCGCCCGACCGCATCGATCCCGAACATCCGGTGCCGCTGCCCCGCGGGCCGCTGGGCATCGAAATCGACGCGCTCAGCTTCGGATTCGATTCCGGCCGCCACATCCTGCGCGATTTCGACCTCACTGTCGCGCCGGGCGAGACCGTCGCCGTCATCGGTCCCGCGGGTTCCGGCAAATCCACGCTGTCGCTGCTGCTCCCCCGCTTCTACGCGCCCGAGTCCGGCCGGATCACGCTGTACGGCACCGATTCCCGCGCGAATATCGCCGATCTGCGGGCCGCCGATCTGCGGTCGGCCATCAGCGTGGTGTTCGACGAGGCCTTCCTGCTCTCCGACACCATCTCCGCGAATATCGCTCTCGGCCGGCCCGAGGCCACCGACGACGAAATCCGCACCGCCGCCATCCGGGCCGCCGCACACGATTTCATCGAGGCGCTGCCCGAGGGCTACGACACCGTGGTCGGCGAACGCGGCCTGACCCTGTCCGGTGGCCAGCGCCAGCGCATCGCCCTGGCCCGCGCCCTGCTCACCGACCCGCGCATCCTCATCCTCGATGACGCCACCTCCGCCGTGGACGCACTCACCGAGGCCGCCATCTTCGACGCCCTGCCCACCGATTCGGGCCGCACCACCCTCATCCTCGCCCACCGCGAATCCACCCTGGCCCGCGCCGACCGCGTCGTCCGGTTGCCAGGCCCGGATGCCGCGCGCCGCGACACCACGGATTCGCACTCGCCCGCAACGGGATTCGCCTCCACCGACCCAGCTCCCGCGACGAGCACAACCGGGGCTGGTGCGGCACTCACGCCCCTCGGCCAAACGGGCGACAAGCGCCAGGCCGAAAATCCTCCTCGTCATTCCGGCGCGCTCTTGGCCGGAATCCAACCGGCCGGTGTGGATCCCGGCCAAAAGCCTGCCGGGATGACGAGCGGAACTGCTCGCCAGCCGCTCGGCTCGGCGCCGCTGTCCAGCCAGGATTCGCAGGCCCGGGCCGACGCCGCGGCCGAGCGGGATTCGCGGGCGACCCGAGCCGACGACACGGCCGGTCGGGATTCGCAACCGGTCCGGGCCGAGGAGGCGGTGGATCCGGATACGCCGGCGGAAGTCCGGCGGGCGCTGAGTCGGCTGCGGGCCGCGGAGGAGCAGCCCGGGTTGGACGATCGGGAGTTGCGCGAGCCCGATCCGGGGTTCCGGTTGTCGCGGGCGCTGCGGCCGGTGCGCTGGCTGGTGATCGGGATGGTGGCGCTGCTGGCGGTGGATGCCGTTGTCGGCGTGGGTTTCCCGACGATCGTGCGCTATGCCGTGGACAACGGCGTGACCGGTGGGGATGGCGGGGCGCTGGCGCGGGCGGCCATTGTGGGAGCGCTGCTGGCCGGGTTCGGGTGGGTGGTGGCGTCGACCGCGCTGGTGTGGGGCGCGCGGGCCGGTGAACGCGCGCTGTACGGGCTGCGGGTGCGCAGTTATGCGCATCTGCAGCGGCTCGGGCTGGACTACTACGAGCGGGAGCTGTCCGGGAAGATCATGACCCGGATGACCACGGATATCGACGCGCTGTCGACCTTCCTGCAGACGGGTCTGCCGGACGCGCTCATCGCGCTGCTGATGGTGGTGGGCATCGCGGGTGCGCTGGTGCTGATCGACGCGCACCTGGCCCTGATCATCTTCGCGACGCTGCCGCCGCTGCTGGTGGCCGTATGGCTGTTCCGGCGGGTCTCCAATGCCGCCTACAGCGCCTCCCGCGAGCACGCCGCCACCGTGAACGGCGATTTCGCCGAGAATGTGGCCGGACTGCGCGTGGTGCAGGCCAATCGGCACGAGGCCGTGGCCGCGCGGCGCTTCGCGGAATACTCGCAGCGCTACCGGGACAGCCGCATGCGGGCGCAGCGCGCCATCTCGGTGTTCTTCGCCTTCGTCGGCGCGTGGGCCGATCTGGCCTTGGCCGCCGTGGTTTTCGTGGGCGCGCGCCAGGTCGCCGACGGCACCACCACCGCCGGCACGCTGGTCGCGTTCGTGCTGTACCTGCAATTACTGTTCGGGCCGATCCATCAGCTCTCACAGCTGTTCGACGGCTATCAACAGGCGCGGGTCGGGCTGCGGCGCATCGGGGAACTGCTGCGCACGCCCTCGTCCATCGCCGCCGATCCCGAGGACGCGGTGCGCATCGACGGCACCCTGCGCGGCGAAGTGGTCTTCGACGAGGTGCGCTTCCGCTATCCGGGAGCGGCCCTGCCCGCCCTCGACGGCATCAGCCTGCGCATCCCGGCGGGCACCAGCCTGGCGCTCGTCGGCGCCACCGGCGCGGGCAAATCGACCATCGTCAAACTCCTCGCCCGGCTCTACGACATGCCCCGGGACGAGAACACGTTGCACGGCTCGGGTGACACGGTTCACACTGCCGCGCAGGGCTCGATAACGGACGGTATCGACGCCTCGGAGCGCGCGGATCGAGAACCGCTGCGCACCGGCTCGATTCGCGTCGACGGCGTCGATATCCGCGACTACAAACTCACCGACTTCCGGGCCCGGCTGGGAGTTGTGCCACAGGAAGCTCACTTATTCCCCGGCGACATCGCCAGCAACATCGCATTTGGCAAACCTTTTGCGAAGCCGGCGGAGATCGCCGCGGCCGCCGCGGCGGTCGGCGCGCTGGAAACCATCGAGGCTTTGCCGCACGGAATGCGGCAACCGGTCGGCGAACGCGGCCGCGGGCTCTCGGCCGGGCAGCGGCAGCTGATCGCGCTGGCCCGCGCCGAACTGGTCGACCCGCGACTCTTGCTCCTGGACGAGGCCACCGCCGTCCTGGATCCGGCGGCCGAGGCATCGGTGCTGGTAGCGAGCGAATCGGTGACGCGCGGCCGGACCGCGGTGATTGTCGCGCACCGCTTGGCGACCGCCGCCCAGGCCGATCGGATCGCCGTCGTCGAGCACGGCCGGATCACCGAAATGGGGACTCATGACGAACTGCTGGCGGCACGGGGAACGTACAACCGACTGTGGGCTGCGGCGCGGGCTACAGAGGGAATATTCTCGAGCGAGGACGAGTCGTCACGAGAAGATGTGTCCGCCCGGTGGTAGCCGTGCCCATGAGTGAACAGGGGTGGGCATATCCTCAGAGGGGGCGCATCGGCGCGCATCCGCCGATTACCCGTGCCGGGCACGTCACAAACGTCGCAGCGCGAAGAACGAAATGAGGCGAACACCTGCTGTGAGCAGCTCAACATCCCAGTTCGGACAGAACCAGTGGCTCGTCGACGAGATGTACCAGAAGTACAAGCAAGACCCGTCGTCGGTCGATGAGAGCTGGCACGAGTTCCTCGCTGACTACACGCCGGAGAACACCGGCGACACCGGCAACAGCCAGCCGGCCCCCACCACCCAGGCCGCGCCCGCGCCGGCCCCCGCCCCGGCCCCGGCCGTCGCGGCTCCCGCGCCCGCCGTCGCTCCGCAGCCCGCTCCCGCAGCCGCCGCGCC
>NZ_JBHXVO010000047.1:0-38943 GCF_042672265.1 Nocardia sp. NPDC127526
ACCGGGAACTGGAGGCGGCAAAGCCCGAGAAGGGTACGCCACCAGTTCCCGGTCGACGGTGTTTCACAGCTGGGTGCGGGCGACACGTCCGCACCTGCCGAGTTGAGGGTGTCGGTGTGGGTCACCGCAATTGTGTCCGGCCGTCCGCTTCAGAACAGCGGATCACCCGGAGGCTCTCGGCGTCGAGCTTCTCGAAAACGCAGGAGAGCACTGATCGTAGGTGCTCCAGGTTGCTGTCTGGCTCCACGGGGTCTCACCTTACGTCCGAACCGGGGGAGTCTCGGGTCCCCGCGGCCCCGACACCGCCCGACTGTTGCAGCAGGGCCCGCACCGAGATGTTGATTCCATGACGCTTTCGCATTTTCGCCAACCGAACAGGTCTCGGCTTATGTACTGGACGGTCCCCTGTTTCGATCCCGGGGTGGGGGAGAGTGCGGGTGGCGTAGTGTCGTGGCAACGAGGCTGTTGAGGTCTTCCAAACAAAGGGCGTACCAGTTGTCCGACAAATCTCCGCGTAGCAAGATGTCCAATGCTCAGGGGAAGACCCTGAAGGAGAAACGAGCGGAGAAGAAGGCCAAGTTGGCTAACCTGCAGTCCGGGATCGAAGCCACGGAGAACAGAGGGCGGAAGCGCAGGTAGCCAAGGGGTTTCGGCTTCGAGGACGGCGACCGCGCCGACCGGAAGGTCGGCGCGGTCGCGTATTCGGTGGCGTGTCAGTGGTTTTTGACGGTGAAGATGTCGGTCAGGGGACGGCGGGGGGTTGGGGCGGCTTGTTCGTATTCGGGGGCTGCGCCGATGCGGATCACCAGTTGGGGGGTGCGGTGTTCGGGGACGAGGTTGGTGAGCAGGGTTCTGCCGGTGGGCAATTCGGTGATGTGGGTGAGGGCGCAGGTCGCCAATCCGGCAACGGTGCATTCCAGCAGCACCGCTGAGAGGGCTTCGCCGGTGCGGAGCCATTCGGGCAGTGAATCGCCGGGGGAGCTGAGGACCACCAGGCGGGCGTGGTCTTCGATGACGTCGGCGCGCCGCGCGGAGTGCGGGGCGTGGGGGAAGGTGCGGCCGACGCCGACCCGGGCGAATTCCGCATCGGAGACCAGGGCGTCGGCGGGAACTCCTTCGGGCATACCGGAATGTCCTGCCCACCAGCCGATTTCGGCTTGATACATCATGTCGTGGCGGCGCAGCGCGGCCGCTTGTTCGGAGGCCGCGGTCAGGCGGGCGCGGGTGTTGTCGTCGATGGTGTCGAGTTCGAGGTAATGGGGGGAGACCAGCATGCGCAGCCGGGGGAGCAGGGCGGGCCAGTCCGGCGGCTCGGACATGGGCAGGCGGTCGGTACGGCGGCGGTCGATGGCCTCGGCGCGGGCCACCAGGCCGGCCGGCGGATGCTCCCAGGGGCGGAAGCGGATTTCGGCGAGATGGCCGGGTTGCAGGGGCTCGGGAACGCGCACGGTGTCGGTGTGCCAGCCCCATGCGCCGAAGGCGGTGCGCACATGGTGCAGCATGGCGCCGCAGCTGATCACCATTTGGCGGCCGCGCGGATCGGCCGCGGTGAGCAGCCGATCGGTATCGGTGTACAGGTGCAGGACATCTCCGTCGAGCACCCAGCGCCACGGCTGGGTGTTGTGCACCGACGGCGCGCGGGACGCCAGGCGCAGTGCCGCGAGGATCGTCCGATGGTCGGGTCGAGGAACGTTCGAAGCGGTCATATCTCGAGTGTTCGCGTCACAACGGCCGGCGCATACGGGCTTTCCGACCGCTGTTCGGGGCCGTTGGTCACCAGCAGGGACGAAGGCGGCAGCGGTGTCCGCTCGGCGCGTTCCTTGATGCCCAGCAGCATCTTGCGTTCCATCACCAGGCTGCCGGGCTCCATGACCAGCGACCAGGCCAGTCGCCGCACCGGTCCGTTTCCGGGCACGGTGATCCGATTGCGGCTCACCAGCCGCGTGCCCTCGGCGGCCGGATACAGCCCGAACGCCCACACCCAGTGGTGATCTTCCGAGACGAACACCAGCGCGTGCCCGGGGTCGAGCACCGCGACCCGCATTCGCGGCCCTTTCTCGCCGAGGGCCGTGACATCCCCGGCCGCCAAACCCTGGAATTGCGGCAGGATCTCATCGGCGCTGTGCATGTCGAGGCCCATGAGATTCTCGATCCAGTCATAGGTGTACGCCCCGCCGCGCCCCGGACCGATCTGCACCAGCCACGGCCAGATCGCCTCCGGCGCAGCGGAAATGGTGACCGCGCGGGTCGTCGCCACATCCGGCTCGGGCAGTAGCCCGTCCCCGGGCATGGCCCGCGCGGCCTCCTCGGCGCTCGCGCCCCAGTGCAAGCACTTCTCGCGCGCCAGCACCCGGTATCCGGCCGCCAGTCCAGCCGCTGCCGAAACCGCCCCGACCGCACCCGCCGTCATCCTGTTCATCGCATTCCTTCCGATGGTCGATGACCTGATCGTCGGCCGCGCACCGGGTCCGCGAGCAGGGCCACAGGACTGCGGCATCGGTGACCTTCGGCCGTCACATCCACCCCACCGCGCGCGGAATGCTCGATGTCGACACATGATTCCGATCAGGAGCGGAGGCATCACCATGACAGCTCTGGAAGGCAGCAGCGCGATTGTGACCGGCGGCGCCCGCGGCATCGGCGCCGCCATCGTGACCGAACTGGTCAAGCAGGGAATGGGCGTGGTCATCGCCGACCTGCTCGAGCACGACGGCGCCGAGCTGGCGCGCGAGCTGGGCCCGCGGGCCCGGTTCCACCGCCTCGACGTCACCTCGGAGGAGGACTGGCGGCGGGTGCTCGAGGAGACCGAATCCGAATTCGGTCCGCTGTCGGTGCTGGTGAACAATGCCGGCATCCTGAACTTCGGCACCGTGGAGTCCGAATCCCCGGCCCTGTTCCGGCATGTCGTGGATGTGAATCTCTACGGCTCCTGGCTCGGCATGCACCTGGCCGCGCCATTGCTGCGGCGTGCCGGCGGCGGCGTCATCGTGAACATCTCCTCGATCGCGGGCATGGTCGGCTACGCCGGAATCGGCGCCTATGTGGCCAGCAAGTGGGGCCTGCGCGGCCTGACCAAGACGGCGGCGCTCGAGCTCGGCCCGGCGAATATCCGGGTGTGCTCGGTGCATCCGGGCCCGATTCACACCCCCATGACCGCCGGTCTCGGGGAAGCCCTCGCCGCCGGGCAGCCGCTGCCGCGGTTCGGTGAGCCCGAGGAGGTCGCGGCCCTGGTGCGTTTCCTGGTCACCGAGGGCAGCTACTCCACCGGGTCGGAGTTCGTCGTCGACGGTGGCGCCATCGCCGGGCAGGCCCCGGTCTTCGAGTCATCGAAAGGATAGTTCTTCATGAAAGGCCGAATTCTGGTCGCCTACGCCACCCGTTACGGTTCGACACGCGAAGTCGCCGAGCGGGTGGCGGACACCCTGCGCGCGGCGGGGCTCGAAGTCGACTGCCGGGCAATGGAAGACGTGGACGCGATCGACGACTACCGCGGCTTCGTCCTCGGCGCGCCGTTCTACTACGGCCACTGGCCCCGCCCGGCGCGCCGCTTCCTCACGCGCTTCTGCACGACACTGGGGCATCGCGATGTCGCGGTGTTCGCCACCGGGCAAGTCGATGTGCGCCAGCCCATGTCGGAGGTCAGCGCGCAGATCGAAGCGCTCACAGCGCGATACGACTGGCTGCATCCGATCGCCGTCGGAATGTTCGGCGGGCGTTGGGATCCGGCGCTGCTGACCGGATGGCATCGCGTGCTGCGTCGGCTTCCGGCCTCCCCGATGCGGGTGTTGCCCGCTTCGGATCTGCGTAGCTGGCCGGATATCGAGAAGTGGGCGGGCACGGTGGCCACGAAATTGAAGTCGCGTGCCGCGCAACCGAATACGCCGACTCCCGAGCCCGGACGGGTATCGCGATCCGGCGCCTCGCTGTCCATGATCGGCGAGTATCTCGCCGATCAGCAGCGTGCGCGCCGGAAGGGTTGAACCCCGGGGTTCAAACCTCGACGGTGAGGATATCGGCCAGCGGCCGTCGCGGTGTCCGCGGCGGCCGTTCGCCGTCGGGCGCGACACCGATGCGAATCACCACCTGCGGTGTGGTGCGATGCGGAATCAGATCGGCGACGGCCCGCCGGGCGGCGGGCAGCTCGGTGACATGGGTCAGCGTGCACGTCGCCAGCCCCCGCGCCGTGCATTCCAGCAATACCGCCGACAGCGCCTCCCCGGTGTGCAGCCAGCGCGCCACCGTATCGCCGCTGGGCGATCCCAGCACCACCAGCCCCGCCTCATCCTGGAGATCAGCGCGCCGGGCGGAGTGCGACACCACCGGAAATGCGCGTGCCACGCCGACGTGCGCCTGCTCGGCGGTGGAGGCCAGCGCCGTGGGCGGGACTCCCTCCGGAGTATCCGGATGTCCGGCCCACCAATCCAATTCATCCTGATACATGGAGTCGTATCGCCGTGCCTCGGTGGCTCGCCGGGAGGCGGCGGTCAGTTGGGTGCGGGCATTGTCGACGAGTACGTCGAGCGTCAGATCGTGCGCCGCGACCAAGCGGCGCAGGTCGATCACGAGATTGTTCCACCGCGGCGGTTCACGCAGCGGCAGCCGGTCGGTGTAGCGGTCCTCGATGGCCCGCACCAGTGTCGCGGCATCCGCCGGCGGCTGCGGCCACGGCCGGAAGATGAGCGTCGCCAGATGGTCGGGCCGCTGCGGATCGGGCAGCCGCACCGTCTCGGTGCGCCAGCCCCTGGCCGCGAATACCGTGCGCGCGTGGTGCAGCATCGCACCGCAACTGATCACCCATTCCCGTCCGTGCGGATCGGTGGCGAACAGCTGCCGGTCGGTATCGCCGTAGAGGTGCAGTCGGTCGCCGTCGAACACCCAGCGCCAGGGTTGCGTGTTGTGGATCGAGGGCGCGCGGCCGGCGACCCGGATGGCCTCCGCCAGGCTCGCATGATCCGGCACGGTCGCCGCGGTATGTGTGTCTGTACCAGTCATATCGGCGAGTCTGCTCGGCCGGCGGGTGACCGCGGTACGGCCTTAGCGCCCGCATTCCGGGGCCCATGGTCCCACCGGGTCGTTGGTAACCGCAGGTGAGGGCAATCGCCTCTGCCCGCCGGACCGCCGCCGGACGCACAGTGACAATGCGCCGCCGAGCACGGGTTCGGCGGGCTCAACCGCACTGCGAGAGAGGTGCTGTCGTGATGTTCTGGTACGACCACGGAATGAGCGGCTGGGGCTACTTCGGCATGGGTCTGGGAATGCTGTTGTTCTGGGCTCTGCTGATCGCCGGGTTCGCGGTCATGATCCGCATCGCGGTGTCCGACCGCGACCGCCCGGAACCGCCGCGCCCGGAACCGCCCCGCGCGGAAGAAGTTCTCGCCCAGCGGTTCGCGCGCGGCGAGATCGATGACAAGGAATACGCGAGCCGGCTCGCCACCCTGCGCGAGATCGCACCGACCGGCTAGGGCGCGGACCATCGCGCGGCCGTCGGCGCCGGGAGCGATCCGCGGCGCCCGGCTGCGCCGGGCATGGTCAGCGGCCGGGCCGGCCGGGCGCGCCCGCAAGGTATCTGGTCCAGTCGATGCGAGCGAGCAGGACAATGCCCGCGAGCAGCGCGATCTGAACCGCGATGCCGTAAGGCGAAGTCAACGAGGCCGCCAGCGTGTCGCCGAGACTTCGTTCGGCGACCCCGGCCGCGCCGATATAGAGCGAGTAGCTGACCATCCGCCCCAGCACATGCGCGGCCGCGAGCGGAAGCAGGTGCAGTCCCAGCAGCCCGGCCGCCTCGAACATCTGCGCCGACGGCAGCGGTGACAGCAGGAACAATCCGAGTCCGGCCAGCGATCGGCCGCGGTGGCCGGTGAGATAGTCCTTGGCGGCTTGCAACCCGGCCTTCCGGTGGTCGCTGAGGCGATTGCGGAGGCGATTGGTCGCCGTGGCGAGGAGATAGCGACCGGTGCCGGAAACACAGGCGCCGATGATGACCAGCGCCACCGGTTCCAGATGCCAGTTCAACCGGAACAGCACCAGTACCAGCGCGGTGGGCGGGCCGAACGCCGGCATCAGGTTCACCAGGAACACCACGGCGACCACGGCGAGGTAGTACACCAGCACGGTGCTCGCCGCGTCGTTCGCCATCGTGTCCATCTGTTCCCTCACCTGATATGACTCGTATTCCCCAGTCCACCGGCCGGATTCGACGGTGTACAGGGAACAAGGTCACGTGTGGCGGGCGATCAGGTCGCAGGTCGGGCGGCTTGTGCGCGGACGGCGTCGAGCTGGGTGGGCGTGCCGAGGACGATGAGGATGGTGTCGGCGTGGAGGTGGATGTCGTCGGTGGGGTTGGCGATGAACCGGCCGTTGGCGGTGCGCAGGGCGAGCAGGAGCGCGCCGGTGGTGCGCCGCAGGTCGGTGTCGAGGAGGGTGTGGCCGATCAGTGGCGAGTGCGCGTCGAGCGAGATTTCCTCGATGCGGTATTCGAGCGCGTCATCGTGCATGACGACGTCGAGGAACTCGGCCACATTGGGCTGCAATGCGAATGCCGCCATCCGGCGGCCGCCGATCAGTTGGGGGTTGACCGCTCGATTCGCGCCGGCGCGCCGCAGTTTGGATTTGGAGCTTTCGGTGCGGGCCCGCTCGATGATCACCAGATCGTCGCGCATGGCCCGGCTCGACAGCGTCACGTAGACGTTGTCGGCATCATTGTCGAGCGCCGCGATGAGTGCGTGGGCGTGGGCGATACCGGCCGCCTCGAGCACGCTGTCATCGGTGACATCACCCAGGATGTGCGGATATTCGATGCCCTGCAACCGTTCCGGATCGCGATCGACGACCACGATCTGCTTGCCGAGGCCCCGTAGATACTGCGCGGTCGAGCGACCCACTCTGCCCCAGCCGCAGACGATGATGTGCCCGCGCATCCGGTCGATTTCCCGGTTCATTCGTCTCCGCTCCAAGTGGTCGCGTAGATGTTCGTCGATGAGCACTTCCAGCAGCACCCCGAACATGTAGAGAACGGTCCCCGCGCCGATCAGGATCAGCGCCATGGTGAACACCTGCCCCACCGGCGTGAGCGGATGCACTTCGCGGAATCCGACCGTCGAAATCGTCGTCACCGTCTGATAGAGCGCATCCAGCACCCCGAACCCGAGCAGCGTATAGCCGACCGTTCCCGCCAGCACCACCAGCACGAAGGCGACCACCACACGGCCGAGGCGACGCATCGGATTCACGCCAAGATTGTGACACCGCCGCGCCTCGCGGCGCGGCTTCCGCCCGGCATCGGTGACCTCTGAGGACTTTCGGCCCTGTCTCACGGCCCACCCTGATGGTGGCATGGGTCTGGTCGGAATCGGTGCACGATGAACAGGATCGGAGGCTTTCGTCCCGTGGGTACAGGCGAGGCGAGGATGGCGGCGGAACAGTACGTGGAGGTCGCCGGCTGTGGCGACGTGACCGCCATGCAGGTGATGCGAGCCCGCCGGATGATCGGCCAGGTCATGCACCGCCATCATCTCGACGGCCCGGCCCGCGTCCGCCTGAGCGGCGGCTCCACCGACGGTCGCACCGTGACACAGGTGACCCTGCGTTTCGGGCACACCCCCGTCCGCACACAGGCCGACGGCCCCGGCGGCTTCGCCCTCACTTTCGCCGCCGAGCGCCTGGACCGCCAATTGGACCGCCTGACAGGCCGCTCCGCGCCCCGCTGGTCCCCGGATCCCAATCGCGCACCCCTGGCGTACGTGACCGCCGACCGTCCCATCGTCCGCCGCAAGGCCGCCGCCCTGCGCACCTGTGGCGTGGTCGCGGCCGTCGCGGCCATGGACGCCATGGACTACGAGGCGCATCTGTTCACCGACACGGAAACCGGCGAAGACGCGATCGTCTATTGGGCCGGCCCCCTGGGCGTCCGGATGGCCCGGCAGCGCCGCACCAAACCACCCCGCGACGCCTCGGCCCTGCAACTGACCATGAACCCCCACCCCACCCGCATCCTCACCGAATCCGAAGCCGCCCTCCGCCTTTGCGGCTACGGCCTCCCGTTCCTCTTCTACACCGACCCCGCCGACAGCCGAGGCCGCCTCCTCTACCGCCGCTACGACGGCGACCTCGGCTTGGTCCTGCCGACCGCCGGCTAGCCCGCTGCGACGAGGGCGACAATGTCCTCGGTGCGGACGATTTGGCCGCGGGCGCCCCAATTGCCTTCGGGGACTTCGTTGATGTGGACCCAGGCGGAGGCGGCTTCGGTGAAGCGGGCCGGGTCGTCGTCGGCGTCGGCGAGGACTCGGGTGACTCGTTCGACGATGTCGCGTCGTTTGTCGTCGTTCATGGTGCCGGCAGGGACGCCTACTCGGACTACGTATTTCGGCTTTTCCCCGGCGGGGAGTTGGCGGCCGCCGATGAACCAGGCGTCGATCTCGTTGACCACCAGCCAGGAGATGGAGCGGGCCATTTCGGTGTCGGGGGCGCCTTCGGCGAGCATCACTTCCGATACCAGGCGGCTGCCGATCTTTTCGCGGTGCTCCTGGTCGAGGGAACCCTTGGGGACGAACAACTCTACGAACGGCATTGGTTAGTCCTTTCATTGAACTATGTGCGGACAACGCTACGCCGGGTGAGTTCAATGAATCAACCCTCTAGACTGTGGGCATGCAACGGACCAGCTTCGCGGAGATGCACTGCTCGATCGGGCAGTCGCTGGAACTCGTGGGTGAGTGGTGGACGCCGCTGATCGTGCGGGATATCTACCTTGGGCTGCACCGATTCGACGACATCGCCGAGAATCTGGGGATCTCCCGCAACCTGCTCACGCGGCGGTTCGAGGGCCTCGTCGCCGACGGCATCGTCGAGCGTCGCGCCTACCGGGAGCGACCGCCGCGGTACGAATACCATTTGACCGCAGCCGGTCTCGAACTCGTACCGGTTCTGATGGCCCTCATGGCGTGGGGCGACAAGTGGGCAACCCCGCCCGGCGGGCCGCCGGTGCAGCTGGTGCATCAGGGCTGCGGCAAGGCGTTCACACCGCAGGTCTGCTGCTCGGAGTGCGGGGAGCGGGTGCACGCCGCGAATGTGAGGGCTCTGCCCGGACCCGGCGCGGCTGCCGGTCCGGGGACCCGGGTCCTGGCCCGTCGCAGCGGACTCTGAGGAGTCCCCGTTCTACGAGGACGACTCGATCGAATCCTGGTGGTACGGGCCGGATCCGGAATAGCCGTCGGGATGAACCGGAGCGGCGTGCGGGCCGCGGAAGGTGCGGCGATTGGCCGACGGGGTGGTGCCGAGAGTGCGGGCGAATTGTTCGCGCAGGGTGACCGCGCTGCCGAAACCGCAATGGGCGGCAATGCGTTCGACGGTGCAGTCGCCGGTTTCGAGCAGGCGCTGGGCCATTGCGATGCGCTGGGTGGCGATCCAGGCGGTTGCGCTGGTACCGACGGTCTTCCGGAACTGACGAGTGAAGGTGCGGCGGCTCATGGCGGCGTCGTCGGCCATGCGATCCACGGTCAGGTCCTCACCGAGGTGGGCGATGGCCCAGTGCAGGGTGCCGGTCAGCGGGTGCTGGGATCCCGTTGCTGGCAAAGGATGTTCGATGAACTGGGCCTGCCGCCCTCGCGGTGCGGCAGGGTGACCAGGCGGCGGGCCACGCGGTTGGCGAGATTGACGCGCCCGCGACTTCGTCCGGGCCGTGACCGGTGGAGACGGTGAATCCGGCGGTGGTGACGATGGGCGCGGCCTCCGGCGTGCACACCCGCACCAACCTCCCCGCCGATCTGCCGCACTTCAGCGGCTGCGCGCCGGGGGTGGACTGTCTGCTGTTCCAGTACCAGTCCTATCAGTTCGATCTCGTCCCGACCGCGACTCCCTGACGCGCTTCGCTCCGTCCGCGGGATCGGCCGCCGTTGACGGTGGCCGATCTGCGGGTACGCTATTCGTACGCGTACAAAAATAGGATGGAGAACGATGAACGCCATCGACCTTGCCGAGCCGGGGGAGCGGGCCGCAACTGCTGCGGAGCCCGAATCCGCGGCGGGGCAGAGCCTTTCGACGCTGCTGCGCCCGTTTGCCGGGGGGTTCGCGGCGGTGGTCGTCCTGCAGGTGATCGGGGCGGTGGCGGGGCTCGCGCCGCTGCTGGCGGTCGTCGAGTTGGGACGGACGCTGTTGTCGCCGGGGCCGGTTGATCACGGTCATGTGTGGGTCGTGGTGCTGGTGGGTGCGGCGGGGCTGCTCGTCCGGCTGTTGTTCACGGCCGCGTCGTCCGGGGTGGGGCACCTGCTGGATGGGCAGGTGCAACTCTCGTTCCGGCGGCGGCTGGCCGCGCGGCTGGGGCGGGTGCCGATCGGGTGGTTCTCCCGGCGGCGGACCGGTGAGCTGGCCAAGGTGGTGGGCGATGATGTGAGCGCCGTGCATCCGTTCATCGCGCACACGCCGGCGGAATTGGTGTCGGCGTTCGTGGTGCCGCTGGTGTCGGCGGTCTACCTGTTCACCATCGACTGGCGGCTCACGCTGATCACACTGATTCCGGTGGTGCTGGCAATCGCGCTGGTGCCGTTGATGATGACCGCCACGCGGGTGCGCGAGCAGGAGGAGTTCGATGCGGCCATGGGCCGGATCGCGGATTCGGCCGTGGAATTCGTGCAGGGGATCGCGGTGGTCAAGGCGTTCGGCGGATCCGGGCGGGCGCATCGCAAATTCCTCACGGCCACAGAGGAGTTCGCCGCGACCTTCTATCGGTGGGTGCGTGGGCTCTCCGGCATCGCCGCGGGCATGCAGTTGGTGTTGTCGCCGCCGTTCGTGCTGCTGGTCGTGCTGATCGGCGGTGCTGTGCTGATCACGAACGGGGGTCTGGCGCCTGCCGATCTGCTGCCGTTTCTGCTGCTCGGGCTGGGGCTGACGGCGCCGGTGGCGGCGCTCGGTCACGGCTTCGACGATATCCAGGCCGCTCAGCGTGCGGTCGGGCGAATCCAGGATGTGCTTGCGGTGCAGTCGCTTCCGGAACCCACGCGGCCGATCGCGGCGCGCGGCCACCGCGTGGAACTGCGCGATGTCCGCTTCGGCTATGACACGGGTGCGGAGGTGCTGCGCGGCATCGACCTGGTGCTCGAGCCCGGGACCGTCACCGCGATCGTCGGCGCGTCGGGCAGCGGAAAGTCCACGCTGGTCCAGCTTTTGCCGCGATTCTTCGACCCCACCCACGGGTCGGTCGTGCTCGGCGGCGTCGATCTGCGCGAGCTCGACAGCCGTGAGCTGTATCGGACGGTGTCGTTCGTCTTCCAGGACGTGCGCCTGCTGCGCGCCTCGATCGCGGAGAACATCGCGCTGGCGGTGCCGCATGCCGACCTCGACGACGTGGTGCGGGCCGCGCGACTGGCGCACATCCACGACCGGATTCTCGAGCTGCCACGCGGCTACGAGTCGGTGATCGGCGTGGACGCCAACCTCTCCGGCGGTGAGGCGCAACGGATCTCGGTGGCCCGCGCCCTGCTCGCCGACACTCCCGTGCTGGTGCTCGACGAGGCCACCTCGTTCGCCGATCCGCAGACGGAATACGCGGTGCGCCAAGCGTTGACGGCGTCCGGGCGAGATCGGACGGTGCTGGTCATCGCCCATCGCCTGGAGACGGTCGCCGACGCCGACACCGTCGTCCTGCTGGAGAACGGGACGATCGCCGAGTCCGGCGCACCCGCCGAGCTGCTGGCTCGCGGCGGCAGGTTCGCCGAATTCTGGCAATCGCGCGCCGCACTCGACCTCACCGATGAGCGACCGCAAGGAGAATTCCGATGATCCGCATGCTGCTGCGCGTGCTCGGCGACGAGTACGCCCGGCCGGTGCGCCGCACCGTGGCCCTGATGACGGTGACCGCCATCGCAGAAGGACTGTCCTACGCCCTGCTGATTCCCGTGCTGCGGGCGCTGTTCGGCAGCGATCCCGCCGACGTGTGGCCCGCGCTCACCGCCTTCGGGATCGCGGTCGCGGCGTACGCGATCCTGCGCTATCTCAGCGATCTGTCCGGATTCCGCGTCGGGACAACGCTATTGCGCGGCATGTACCACCGCCTCGGCGATCATCTGGCCCGCCTCCCGCTGGGCTGGTACAGCGCCGACCGCGTCGGTCAGGTATCGGTCCTCGCGAGTCGCGGTGTGCTGCAAGCCATGAGCGTGATCGCGCATCTGCTGTCGCCGTTCATCTCCGCCTGCGTGACCCCGCTGACCATTGTCGCCGTCATGCTCGCCTACAACTGGCAACTCGGCCTGGCCGCCCTGCTCGCAGCCCCGGCCGTGGCCGCGATCCAGGTCTGGACCGGCCGTTCGATGGCCGCCACCGATGCCCAACGGCACGAACGCGATCAAGAGGCCGCCGGACGCGTCATCGAATACCTCCAGGCGCAACCGGTTCTGCGCGCCGGCGGCCGCTCCACCGAACGCTTCCGATTGCTCGACGACTCCCTGCGCGACGTGCAGCGCGCCACCCGCGCCTCCGCCCTGTCGGCCCTGCCCGGCATTGTCGGCCTGACCCTCGCGGTGCAGCTCGTGTTCACCGTGCTCCTGGCCCTCGGCGCCTATCTCGCACTCGGTGGAAGCATCGGCGACGCAGAGGTTTTGGCCATTCTGGTGCTGGCCGCCCGCTGCGCCGAACCGCTGCTGTCGCTCTCGGATATCGGCGGCAAACTGCGCAGCGCCCGCGCCGAACTGATCCGGCTCGACACGCTGCTGCGCACCGAACCGCTGCCCGAAGCCGCCGAACCGATCCGGCCGCTCGACCACGGCCTGGAGTTCGAGTCCGTCACCTTCCGGCAGAACGGGCGCACCATCATCGACGATCTGTCGCTGTCCGTGCCGGCGGGCCAGCGACTGGCCGTGGTCGGCCCGTCGGGTGCGGGCAAGAGCACGCTGCTGCAACTGCTTGCCCGCTTCTACGACGCGGACGCGGGCACGGTTCGCATCGGCGGTGCGGATGTGCGATCGATCGGCGCCGAGGAGCTCATGCGCGATATCGCCATCGTCTTCCAGAACGTCTACCTCTTCGACGGCACCATCGAGGAGAACGTCCGCCTGGGCCGCCCCGACGCCACCCCGGATCAGGTGCGGGCCGCCGCCACCGCCGCCGGTCTGGACGAGGTGATCGAGCGCCTGCCCGGCGGCTGGGACGCACACGTCGGCGAGGCCGGCGCCCTGCTGTCCGGCGGTGAGCGCCAACGCGTTTCGATCGCCCGAGCCCTGCTGAAGGACGCGCCCGTCGTCCTGCTCGACGAGGTCACCTCCGCCCTGGACCCGGTCAACGAGGCCGCCGTCCACGCGGGCATCGAACGCCTCATGGCGGGCCGCACGGTGGTCATGGTGGCCCACCGCATGCGCACGGTCCAGCGGGCCGACCGCGTCGTCTTCCTCGACAACGGCCGGATCATCGAAACCGGCAGCCACGACGAACTCCTGAATCGAGGCGGCCGCTACGCCGACTTCTGGAACCTCGCCCTGGCGACAGTGCGCGACTGACCGCCGAGATTCCGAGGGGACCGCGGCAGGTCAGCGGCCCCGCGGCACCATCCCATCGACGATGGCCGCCAGCCCCTCGCGATGTGAATCGCGAGTGCTGAGTTCGGCCCAGCGGTCGGCGACCGCCGCGATGTGCGGGTAGGCGCCGGGCGCCAGATCGGCAATGGCCTGATCGCGATAGATCGCCTTGCCGGCCTGGGCCCGGCGCCGCCCGCTGTTCACCCGGATGAGCAGATTGCCGACGATGTAGTACCAGAGCGTGCGATACACATCGACGGCTTGCTCGGGCGTGCAACCGCATTCGACGGCCGCGCCGATGAGGTTCTCGACGAACCAGAGCGCGGTCGGCGCGAACAGGTCATCGGCCGTCAGCACCTCGACGATCCACGCCCGCTCGGACAGCAACTCGTACAGCAGCACCGCCGTCGTGACGAGCCGCTCCCGCGGATCCTCGGGAAGTTCGGGCCGCGGAATGCTCCGCGCATGCGCCTCCAGCACCCGCAGCAACAACTCGTCCTTGTCGCGCACGTGGTAGTAGACCGCCATCGGCGCGCTACCCAACTCGTTCGCCAGCCGCCGCATCGAAAGCTTCTCCGGCCCTTCGGCCGCCAGAATCCGATCCGCCGCGGCAATGATCGTCTCCAGCGACAGGCGCGGCGGCCGGCCGGCGCTCTTCACGCGCTCTCCTCCAACGGGCATCCGTCCATCCTCCCCGATGCCCCGCGGCATCCGCTGTCGGCTCGGCGATCAGCCGGCCGCGATTGTGACGGGCGCGGTCAGCCGAGGGAAACCCCGTACCCCGCTTCGTAGATGCGGCGGAGTACCTTCCAGGATTTGAACTCGGTATTGGTCTGCACGGAAATGACATGTTCGCCGTCGGCGGTGCTCACCGTGAAGAACATGGTTCCCCAGTAGCTGCCGCCCACCCCGCGCAGCACCCGCCCGTCGGCGGCGGTCTTGTCGAACTCGAACAGGCCCAGGCCGTATCGGGTGTGCGGCAGCCAGTTCGCGCCTTCGGTGGAGACCGTGGTCCACATCTCGTGGTGCTGGGCGGGCGGCAGCAGGCTGCCGCTGGCCAGCGCGCTGACGAACCGGATCATGTCGCCGGTGGTGGAGACGATATTGCCGGGCGTCCACGAGGTCTCGAATTCGGTGACATCGAGCGGCGCCAGGCTCGGATCCTCCAGGACCGACTCCCAGTTCTCCGCGGTGACCGTGGCGGTGTCGACACCGTCCTTGTAGAACTGGCGGGAGTAGGCGCGCGGGTGCGGATCCCGGAATCCGACCTCGCCGGGGCCGCGCACATAGGTGTGGTCCAGGCCGAGCGGCTGGAAGACCCGGCGCTCGACCTCCGCGGCGAAGCTGTTGCCGGTGATCTTCTCGACCATCGCCTCGGCGATATAGAACCCGCCGTTCGCGTAGACGAAGCGTTCGCCGGGTGCGGCGACCGGCGGCTGGGACACCGCGATCCGGAACAGCTCCGCGGCGGTGTAGGTGTCGAAGCGGTGCGCGCGGAATGCGGAACGGGTGGCGTAGCGGTTGGTCAGTTCCGGCGCCAGCCCGGTGGAGTACATGCCGGCGGTATTGCTGAGCAGATGCCTGATGGTGATCTCGTCGCCGTCGTAGCCGTTGACGTCCAGTACGCCCGGCAGCCACTTGTTCACCGGATCGTCGATGCTCAGTGCGCCCTCGGCCTCGAGCGTCAGCAGCACAGTGGCGATGAAAGCCTTTCCGCCGCTGCCGACCTGCGCGTATTCCCCCGGTCGGCGGGGCGCCCCGGTCTCGAGGTCGGCCGCGCCCGCGGTGCCGAACCAGGTCCGGTCCCCGTCCTTGATGTCGACCACGATGCCGGGGATGCCGTTCTCGGCCACCGCCCAGTCCATGACTTGCTGAATGTCGTTGTGTGTCATAGGACAAGAGTTGCGTTGCATACACGATCCGATCAATCAGCTCTTGCTGAAGCAACGCTGAGATCCGCTGGTAGGTAGGCGAATATCGTTGCGAGCCATTGCTGGGTAATGCAATGATCGTGGTGCGTGAGCGGTGCGGACACGGAGGGGTGAAGGTTTCGGATGCCTGGAGAAAGGCTTACTCAGCAGGACCGGCGCAGGATCGCCGCGGGGCTGCGTGAAGGGTTGACCTACGCCGCGATCGGACGCCGTATCGGGCGACCCACCTCGACGATCACTCGTGAGGTGCTGCGCAACGGCGGCCCCGGCGACTATCGTCCGGATCAGGCTCACCGGGCCGGCACGCGAAACACGCACCGGCACGGCAGCATTCGCCCGAACCGGTCACCCGGCAGCGCGGAACTCGGCGGCCGCGACCCGCGACTCGTGAACGCGGTCGCCGCACGCAATACGGAACTGTTCATCCAAACCGGTCTCCCGCGGATGATGGCCAGGGTGCTGGCCGCCCTTCTGACCGCCGACAGCGGGAGCCTCACCTCGGCCGAACTTGTGCAACGCCTGCGCGTCAGCCCCGCCTCCATTTCCAAAGCCGTTGGCTACCTGGAGGCGAGAGAGCTCATCAACCGCGAACGCGACGCCGAACGCCGCGTGGAACGCTATGTCATCGACGACGACGTCTGGTTCCGGGCCGCCATGGCCAGCGCCCGCATCGACAACCAGATCGCCGCCGCCTGCCGCACCGACGCCCAACGACTCGGCGCCACCACCCCCGCCGGGGTCCGGCTCGACAAAATGGGCCAGTTCCTCCAGCGCGTCAGCGACGACCTGGTCCGCTCGGCCATGCATTGGCGCCAGGTCTATGCCGCCGCTCCGCCCGTCGAAGCCGGCGGCGAGGCGGCGCACTAGATCACGAGGCAGGAACTGCCCGCATTGATCCCGGTGCCGACCGTGAGCATGATCGTCTTGGAATCGCCGTCCTGGGTGATCAGGATGGCGTGCGTCCCGGTCGTCGCCGGGGTCCACGGCGCCACATGCGTCTTCGGACTCGAACTGCCCTCCGTCGCGGCGAACCACACTCCATTGTCATAGAAATTCATCCCCGCACCGGAGTTCGCCGTCGCAACGACCTGATAGTTGCACCCTGTCCCGAACCCATTGCTGAGGCCACCCCCTGCGATCACGACCCGAGCCCCGATCTCGGCCGCGGCCTGGGGTGCGTTGAACCCCACGCCGACGGCCAGCCCGAGCGCAACCGACCCAGCGATCCGAAGATTTCCCATTGACTACCGACTCCTCACATTACGTCCGATGAATATCCAGCCATGCTGCCAGGCAACAACTTCCGGCTCCATCGGGCGAATGCCCTAAGCCGATGCCCTAGGTGTGGCGGTGGCGGAAGTTAGCGGGAGACATGACCTAGCGGAGGTCGTTGGCGAGCCGTCGGGCGCGATACTCGCTCCACGTCGGCAATTGCACGGGTTCGGCGATTCCGACCGGGCTGGTTTCGAATTCGGCGATCACATCGCTGACAGCGAGGACGTCGAAAGCCGCCAAAACAGCCCTGTGAAACTCGTCGTGGGTGTCGTAGTCTCGTCCGTCGATCGCGAAGGCAGCCGACCATTCGGTGTCGGACTTCGTTCGCACGATGCAGATTTTGGGGGCGCTCGCCCACAGGCTCACGTCGCCGAGGAACTTCAGCGCTGCCCGGATCTGTTCGGTGTCGGGTTGGGCGGGGACGTAGTCGCGGCTTCTGATGTGCTCGAGGAACTCTGTCTGAATCGATGCCGCATGTTCGATCAGGTAGTACCGCACCGATGTCGGCCACAGCCACGTTCCATCGGTGCGGGTGGTCGTGGGGATTACTCTGCCGCGGGCGGGGTCGAGCAGGTCGGCGGAACGCCTGCTGGTTCCCATTACGAGACCGCCACCGTCGAGAAATCGCGTGACCAGGCCGAGCTCTTCGGGATCAGTTATCGCTGTGACGGTCATGTCGGTGGTCCATGTGGCCGCGCTCGCCTTCATGATCGTCGAGGGGCGGTCGACGGCACCAGCCTGATCGGGCGATCGTGCTCGCGGTCGGAACGGCTGCGGTCGCGCTGCTGCTTCCGGGCGGGTCACGGCTCGGTGGTGCTCGGCGCGTCGCGGAATGAGATTGGGGTGGGGGCACTAGCTTGGCTCTGTCGTTTCCCTATGTGGAGGTGCCTTTGACTGTTGAGAGATCAGTGCACGGCAATCCCACCTTGGTTGATATTTTGTCGGCGCGAGTCAGGGAAACTCCACATCGGATCGCCTATACGTTCTCGAGCTATCGGGAGGAATCCGAGGATGTCGATTACGGGCGGTTGTGGGATCGGGTAAGCGCGCTTGCGGGGCGGGTGCGGGAAGTGACCGCGCCCGGCGATCGGGTGGTTTTGCTGTGCCCGCCGGGGGCGGGGTTCGTCGAGGCGTTCTATGCGTGTTTGGTGAGTGGGCGGATCGCGGTGTCGGCTGCGCTGCCGTCGTCGGTGCGGCATGCGGCGACGTTGGCGGCGATCATTCGCGATAGTGGCGCGGTGGCGGCGATTGCGCCGTTGGCGGTGGTGCCGGTCAGTGCTGAGCTGCTCGGGGTGGATATCGCGATCATCGACAGTAGTGTGATCGGTGACGGTGGCGGATCGCAGGCATGGACCGAGCCGGGGCCCGCGCCGGATGACATTGCCTTTCTGCAATACACCTCCGGGTCGACGGGCACGCCC
Source organism: Nocardia sp. NPDC127526 (assembly GCF_042672265.1). Classification (NCBI taxonomy): domain Bacteria; kingdom Bacillati; phylum Actinomycetota; class Actinomycetes; order Mycobacteriales; family Nocardiaceae; genus Nocardia; species Nocardia sp. NPDC127526. The sequence continues at coordinate 18,127 of NZ_JBHXVO010000047.1, forward strand.
AAGGGTGTTGTGGTGTTGCATCGGAATCTGACCCACAACCTTGGGCTGATGATGCGGAAGTTCGAGCTGACTCAGGACAGTGCGATTGCTTCGTGGCTGCCGCCGTATCACGACATGGGGCTGATTCAGGGGATTCTGTTGCCGATGTTCGGCGGATTCCCGGGCACCCTCATTCCGCCGATGAGCTTTCTGCGGGATCCGCTGACCTGGTTGCGTGCGATATCGGGGCGGGCGCGCGTGATGGCGGGCGGGCCGAACCTGGCCTATGGGCTCTGCGTGAAGCGGGTGTCCCCGGCGGAGGCGGCGCAGTTGGACTTGAGCGGATGGGACAATGCCTTCGTCGGTGCGGAACCGGTCGACCCCGGCACGTTACGGCAGTTCGCGGAGATGTTCTCGGTCAGCGGGTTTCGCGCGGAAAGCTTCATGCACTGCTACGGGCTGGCCGAGTCCACGCTGTATGTCACCGGCGGGCTGCGCGGCGGGGGCCCGCGCTCGCGGTACTTCGCCGCGGCGGATCTGGAGCGCGGCATCGCCACGGAAGCACCTCAGGGGCGTGAACTTCTGGGTGTGGGGAGTGCGGACCCGGAACGGATTGCCGTCGTCGATCCCGAGACTCGGCAGCGTTGTCGGGACAATCGGGTCGGCGAAATCTGGCTGCGCAATCCGAGCGTTGCGGCGGGTTACTGGAACAAGGAGGCGGAAACCGAGCGCGTCTTCGGCGCGCGGATCGACGGCGAGGAGGGCGCGGAATACCTGCGGACCGGCGATCTCGGATTCGCGAGCGACGGGGAGATGTATATCTCCGGCCGCATCAAAGAGTTGATGATCGTGCACGGCCGCAATATCTTTCCGCAAGATATCGAGCGCACGATTATCTCGAGCCATCCCATGCTGCGCCCCGGCGGCTGCGCGGTGTTCGCGGCGAGTATCGGAAATGAGGATCGCGTCATGGTCGTGCAAGAACTCAACGACGCACTCGAGCGCGACAGCGCCGCACAATTGGAAGGCTCCATCCGCGATATCGTCAGCCGGGTGCACGCGATCAGCCTGCATCAGGTGGTTTTCGTCGGTAAGGGTGAAGTGCCCAAGACGACCAGCGGCAAGATTCAGCGGCAGCGTTTGCGAGAGGCCTACTCATCCGTAGCGGTATCCTAGGAGAGCGCGAAATGAGTGAATCAGCGCACGGCACCGGCGTTCTGGAATTCTTCGTGGACTGGGTGTCGGCCCGATTGGAGCGAGATTCCGTCGATCCTCATGCACCACTCACCTCGCTGGGCCTCGATTCGGTGAAAGCCGCGGAATTGATGACGATTCTGGAGGACAGGTATCGGACGGAGATCACCGCCGAGGAGATCTTCGACGGACTGAGCCTGTCCGATATCGCGAAACTGGCCGGCGCACAGGCGGATCCGGTCCCCGCGAGCTTCGGTGCATCGGCCACGGACCGGCTGGAATTCAGCCTGCTCTTCTTCTCGAGCGACGCCCAGCAGCACACCGATTCCCGCTACCGGCTGCTGCTCGACAGCGCGCGCTTCGCCGATGAGCACGGATTCCAGGCCATCTGGATCCCGGAACGTCACTTCCACAGCTTCGGCGGCCTCTACCCGAACCCGGCCGTGCTCGGCGCGGCCCTGGCCACCGCCACCGAACGCGTGCGCATCCGGGCGGGCAGTGTGGTTCTGCCACTGCACAATCCGGTCCGCGTCGCCGAGGACTGGTCGGTGGTCGACAACCTGTCGAACGGACGCGTCGACCTCGCCTTCGCCACCGGCTGGAACGCCGATGACTTCGTGCTCGCCGGCGACAAGTACGCCGACCGCGTCGAGGTCACCCGCACCGGCATCGACACGGTGCAGCGGCTGTGGCGGGGCGAGTCGATCGCGCTGCCCAATGGCGCGGGCGAAGAGCGTTCGGTGCGAATCTTCCCGGCCCCGGTCCAACCGGCCCTGCCGACCTGGCTCACCTGCAGCGGCGGCATCGAACGGTTCGAGATGGCGGGCGCGCTCGGCGTGAATGTCCTTACCGCCCTGCTGTTTCAGGAGGTCGACGAGCTGGCGGAGAAGGTCGCCGCCTATCGCAAGGCGCGGGTGCACCACGGTCACGGCGCCGAGGAGGGCACCGTCACCGTCATGCTGCACACCTTCCTCGGCGAGCAGGAGGCGCAGGTGCGCAAGACTGTCGAAGGCCCGTTCAAGCGCTACCTCGAGGATTCCGTCGACCTGTGGCGGCGCGGCTCGGCCGCGCTCGACAGCCTGGACGAGAAATCGCGAGCCAAGGTGCTGGACTTCGCCTTCGAACGCTACTACCGCAATAACGGCCTGTTCGGCACACCGGATTCCACGCTGCCGATGGCGACGCGCCTGCGCGAGATCGGCGTGAACGAGATCGCCTGCCTCATCGATTTCGGCATCCCCGACGGCGCGGTGCTGACGGGCCTGGAATCGCTTGCCGCACTGCATCGAATGGCGTCGTCCGTCCAGTAACTCGTCCCGTAGCCACGAGCCGCAGGAGCAGAATTGACCGGCGTTGGTTCATGTCCTTTTCCGCTATCGGCCGCGCAGCAAGGCATCTGGTTCGCCCAGCAGTTGACCGGTGCGACGCCGGTCACCAATGCGCTGTGCGTGGACCTGCACGGTGATCTGGATGCCGAGCTGCTGCTGACCTCGTTCTGGCGGGTGGCGGGGGAGTTCGAGGCCGGCCGTCTGCGCCTGATCGAATCCGATGGCGAGGTGCTGCAGGCGGTGGACCGGCCCCTGGACGAGCCGATCCGGTATCTGGATCTGCGCACCGAGCCCGATCCGGAGGCCGCGGCCGAGGACTGGATGCGCGCCGAATACAGCGCGCCGGTCGACCTGCACCGGGACCGGCTGATCGCGACCGCCGTTCTGCGCGTGGCTGATCGGCGCTGGTTCTGGTACGTGCGCGCCCACCACATCGCCATCGACGGTCTGGCCGCCATGACGATGCTGAGCCGCATCGGCGAGGTGTACACCGCCGTCTCCGAAGGCCGGGAGCCGGCGGCGTCGAAGGTGCAGACCCTGGCCGAACTCGTCGCCGCGGACGAACAGTACCGGGCCTCGGAGCGTTTCGAGACCGACCGGGAATTCTGGCGTCAACAGCTGGAGGGACTGCCCACGCCGGTCAGCCTCGCCGGCAAGAGCGATCAGGCCGACGCGCACCCGATCTCGGTGACCGGCGCGCTCCCGGCCGAGACCGCCGACCTGCTCGCGGCCGTGGTGAAGGTGACCTCCACGAATCCGGCGGTGCCGATCCTGGCGGCGTTCGGAGCCTTCCTCGGCCGCATGACCGACAGCGCCGACATCGTGCTGAGCCTGCCCGTCTCCGCGCGCGTCACGACCGCGGCCCTGCGTTCGGGCGGCATGCTGGCCAATACCGTCCCGTTCCGCATGACGCTGAATCCGGTTGGAACCGTGGGTGATCTGCTGCACGCGGCACAACAGCGGCTGATCGAGGTGCTGCGGCGGCAGCGGTACCGGCAAGAGGACATGTTCCGCGATATGGGCCGCCTGACACCACAAACCCAGGTGTTCGGGCCGTACGTGGACTTGATGATGTTCGATACGAAGATCGTCCTGGGCTCGATCGCCGGGCAGCTGCGGGTGCTGACGCCGGGCTTGGTCTCGGATTTGTCGGTGAGCTTCTATTCCGGTTCCGGATCCGCCGCCACGCGTGTGGATTTCGTCGGCAACCACAATCTGTACACCGCCGCGGAGCTTGCGCATCATCATCGGCGGTTCCTGGGGTTCTTCCATGATTTCCTGGCCGCGATAGTCACCGATCCCGCAACGCCGGTGCGTGCCATCGGCCTGCTCGACGCCACCGAGCGCGGATGCGTGCTGCGGGACTGGAACGACACCGCCACGGCCATCGACTCGTCGGCGACCCTCGTCGATATGTTCCACCGCCAGGCCGCGGCGACACCCGACGCCACCGCTGTGATCGACGGTGCGCGATCCATTGCCTACCGAGAGCTCAGCGCCCACGCGGACCGACTGGCCGCGGCGCTCTCAACCCGCGGCGCGGGACCGGAAAGCATTGTCGCGGTGGCACTTCCCAAGAGTATCGAGCTCATCACCGCGATGCTGGCGATCCTGAAGGCCGGCGCCGCCTATCTGCCGCTGGACCCGGCATCGCCGCCGGAGCGGCTCGCCTACATTCTCGCCGATGCCGCTCCCGCGCTGGTCATCGTGGACGACAGCACTTCGGCGCTCGTCCGGGCCGCCGACACTCCTGTGCTGCATATCGACCGGATTCCCTCGTACCCAGGCGATATCGACGCCGTGGCCGCGCGCCCGCGTCCGGGCAATCTCGCCTACCTCATCTACACCTCGGGCACGACGGGAAAACCCAAGGGTGTGGCCATAACTCACGCCAACGCGGTGTCGCTGTTCCAGGGCACCCGGTCCTGGTGCCGATTCGGCCCCGACGACGTCTGGTCCTGGTGCCATTCCCAAGCCTTCGACTTCTCGGTGTGGGAGATCTGGGGCGCACTCCTGTACGGCGGACGAGTGGTCGTCGTGCCCCGCGGATCGGCGTATTCACCCGCGGAACTGTGGGACCTGCTCGTCGAGCACGGCGTGACCATCCTCAATCAGACGCCCTCCGCCTTCTACGCGCTGCTCGAATCCCGCGCCGCCGCAGCCGATCACGCGGCTCTGCGCATGGTGATCTTCGGCGGCGAAGCCCTGGACCCCACCCGATTACAGCGCTGGGAACCGATCGCGCATCCGGACGGCCCGGCCATGGTGAACATGTACGGCATCACCGAGACCACCGTGCACGTCACCAGACAACCGCTCGATCACCGCCACTGGACCGGCGAGGCGGGGGTGAGCCCCATCGGCGCGCCCTTGGCCAACCTCCGGGTGTACGTGCTCGATTCCTGGCTCCGCCCGGTCCCCGCCGGTGTCGCCGGAGAACTGTATGTGGCCGGAAATCAAGTCGGCCGAGGCTATTACGCACGCCCGGCCCTGACCGCCGCCCGCTTCATCGCCGACCCGTTCGATCCGTCGGGCAGCGGCGGGCGCCTGTACCGCAGCGGTGATGTCGTGCGCTGGACGGACTCCGGCACACTCGAATACCTCGGCCGAGCCGACGAACAGGTCCAGATCCGCGGCTACCGCATCGAACTCGGCGAAATCGAAAGCGCCCTCGCCGCCCAGGACGCTGTCGCCCGCACCGTCGTCACCACCCGCGTCACCGGCTCCGCCGAGTCCGGCACCCAGCCGTCCACCCAGCTGGTCGCCTACCTGGTTCCCGACCCCGATCGTGCCCCCGTGGCAGCGAAATGCCTGGAGCTGCAACGCGAAGGCGCCATCGACCCCGCCGAGCTGCACGAAATGCCCAATGGCATGCCGGTCGTGGGCCGCAACCGCTCGAATATCGAGTTCCTGTACGAGGAGATCTTCGAACAAGCCGAATACTGCCACGGTGGCGTGACCATCCCGCCCGCGGGCTGCATCGTCGATATCGGTGCGCACGTCGGCATGTTCTCCATGTACGCCAAGCGCACCTCGCCGGATATCAGGATCTACGCCGTCGAGCCCATGCCCGAACTCCGGCGCATGTACGAGGCCAATTCGGCCATCCACGGCTTGGATGCCACATTGGTGCCCTGCGCGATCGGCGCCGAGGTCACCACCGACGTCTTCACCTACTACCCGGAAATGTCGGTCCTGTCCGGCCGCGGCACCGACAGCAGCGTGCAACGCGACATCCTGGAATCGTTCCTGCACAACGAGTTCAACGAGCAGAGCCGGGACGTGGGGGACAGCTATGTCGACCAGCTGATCGACGACCGCCTCGACTTCGTGCAGGTCGAGGTCCCCGTGCGCACGTTGTCGCACATCATCGAGGAGCACGGCATCTCCCACATCGACCTGCTGAAGATCGATGTGGAGGGCAGCGAGCTCGATGCTCTGCTCGGTATCGACGCCCCGCACTGGCCGCTGATCGACCGCATGGTGATCGAGGTCCACGATGTCGAGGACCGGCTGGCCCGCATCGAAGATCTACTGCGCGCCAACGGATTCACCGTGGACGCGCGGGTGTCGCCCAATGTCATCGGAACCGACCTGCACATTGTCTACGCCATCCGGAACACCCTAGCCCCGAGCAGCGGCCCCGCGCAGACGGAAACCGGCGACCTTCTCGAGCCGGACGAGAAATGGTGCGCGCCCGCGGCTCTCGGCAAGCTCATGCGCCGGCGTCTCGGTGACCGCCTGCCCGGCTACATGGTGCCGGACGTGGTGATGGTGCTCGACAGCTTGCCGCTGACGGTGAACGGCAAGGTGGACAAGGACCGCCTGCCGGATCCGGTGGCGGCGGGTGCGGGTTATCGCGCCCCGTCCACGCCAACGGAGGAGATTGTCGCGAACGTGTTCGCGGAGGTGCTCGGCCTGGAACGCGTCGGCGCCGACGACGACTTCTTCGTGCTGGGCGGGAACTCGCTGTCCGCTGCTCGCTTGTCGGCGCGGTTGGCGGACGGCGTCGGCATCGCGGTCGGCGTGCGCGATGTCTTCGAGGTGTCGGTCGTGGGGGAGCTGGCCGCGATGCTGGCGGCCCGCGCGGCCGATGCGGGCGTGGGCGTCGGGCCGCAGTTGCGCGCCGTCGAGCGTCCGCCCCGCATGCCGCTGTCGTTCGCGCAGCAGCGCATGTGGTTCGTGAACCGCTTCGAGCCCGCCTCGGTGGCGTACAACATTCCGGTGGTGTTCCGCCTGTCGGGCGCTGTCGATGTGCCCGCATTGGCGGCGGCGGTACGGGATGTGCTGGCGCGGCACGAGGTCCTGCGGACGCGCTATCCCGACACCGATGGTGTACCGCATCAGGTGGTGGCGCCGATCGAGGACCTGACCGATGCCGCCGACGTGAACATGACGCCGGAGCCGGTGGACCCGGCCGGGCTGGAGGCCGCGATCTCCGGTATCGCGACCATGAGCTTCGATGTGGCCGAGCGCATTCCGGTGCGAGTGCGATTGCTGTCGGCAGGTCCGGAGGAATTCGTCTTGATGATGGTGATGCACCACATCAATGCGGACGGATTCTCGATGGCCCCGCTGACCCGCGACCTGGCCGCCGCCTATACCACCCGCCGTGCGGGAAGGACTCCGGACTGGAAGTCCTTGCCGGTGCAATACGCCGACTACACGCTGTGGCAGCGGGAGCTACTGGGATCGCCCGACGATTCGGATTCCCTGCTGTCGCGTCAATCGGCGTACTGGCGTTCCCAGCTGGCCGATCTCCCAGAGGTTTTGGAACTGCCGTCGGATCGCCCGCGACCCGCGGTGGCGTCTCATCGCGGTGCGACGCACGGCTTCACGGTGGAGCCGGCGGTGGTCTCGGCACTGCGGGCATTCGCCCAGGCGCGTGGCGTCACCGTGTTCATGGTGTTCCACGCGGCCCTGACCATCGTCTTGTCACGCCTGTCCGGCAGCACCGATATCGCGGTCGGCACACCGGTATCGGGGCGCGGGTCGGCCGCTCTCGATGACCTGGTCGGCATGTTCGTGAACACCATCGTGCTGCGCACCCGGGTGGATGAATCGCTGCCCTTCACCGAATTCCTGGCCGCGGTGCGCGCCGTGGACCTGGACGGCTTCGCCCATGGCGAGGTGCCGTTCGAGCAGGTGGTGGATGCCGTGGATCCGCCCCGCAGTCAAGCGCACCACCCGCTGTTCCAGGTCATGCTCGCCTTCCACAACCTCGACGAAGTGCGCCTCGACTTCCCCGGACTCGAGGTGACGGCCTCGGGCGCGGCCACCGGTGTTGAACGATTCGATCTGACGCTCACCCTGACCGACGCACCGGATGACACGGGCGCAATGCCGGTCGAGATCGGCTATGCCACCGACCTTTTCGATCCCGGCACCGTCACGAGGTTCGCCCGCAGCCTGCAGCTGGTGCTGCGCGCGGTCACCGATGACCCTGCCGTCCCGGTCCGCGATATCGATATCGTCCCGGCCCCCGAGCGAGACCGCTTGCTGCGCGACTGGGGTCACCTCGGAGATTCGGTCGGGAAAACCGGCGACCCGGTGACCCTGCCGGAACTGCTTGCGGTCGCGGCGGATAATGCGGACGGCATCGCGATACTGGCGGGCGGAGACCGGATCTCGTATCGAGAACTCGACGAGCGCTCGAACCGCTTGGCGCGTTACCTCATCGACTGCGGAGTCGGCCCGGAGTCGGTGGTGGTGGCAGCCTTGCCCCGGTCGGCCGAGTGGGTTCTCGCGGTCTGGGCCGTAGCCAGAACCGGCGCGGCATTCCTTTCCCTGGATCCCGCACATCCGCTGGAGCGGAATCGGTACGTGTGCGCCGATTCGGCTGCACGAGTGGGCATCACCATCGATCGGTACACCGCAACGCTGCCACCCGAGGTCTCGTGGCTGACCCTCGACGATCCGCACACGGCGGCAGCGATCGAGCTCTGCGCGGGGACGGCGGTCACCGATACCGACCGGTGTGTGCCGGTGCGCCAGGCGAATACGGCCTACGTGGTGTACACCTCCGGATCGACCGGGCGACCCAAGGGCGTGGCCGTCACACACTCCGGTCTGGCAGCTCTGACCGCGGACCTGTTGCGGCGCTGCGACATCGACGCCGATTCGCGAGTATTGGCCGTGGCGGCAAGGACTTTCGACGCAGCGGTCCTGGAGTTTCTCCTGGCAGTGACCTCGCGCGCAACACTGGTGATCGCGCCCCCGGAGGTGTACGGCGGGCAGCCGTTGCGGGAGCTGCTGCACGAGCAACGCGTCACCCATGCGTTCCTGACCCCCTCGGTGGCATTGTCGCTGGAGCCGACCGGCCTCGACGATCTGCGCGTGGTGCTCACCGGCGGCGACAGGTGCTCGCCACAGCTGGTGTCGCGCTGGGCCGCAACCGATACCGCGGGCATCCGGAGGGTCCACAACCTCTACGGCCCGGCCGAGGCCACGATCTGGGTCACCGGTACCGAGCTGCGCCCGGATCGGGCGGTGCGCATCGGCGCGCCCATCGCGGGAACGGGCGCCGCGGTGCTCGACGCGTGGCTGCGCCCAGTGCCCAGCGGGGTCGTGGGTGAGCTGTACGTGTGCGGTGCGGGTGTGGCGCGCGGCTACCGCGGCAGGGCCGGGCTGACCGCCACACGATTCGTGGCCAACCCGTACGGCGCGCCCGGAGACCGGCTGTACCGCACCGGCGACCTCGTCCGCTGGGTCGTGGACGAATCCGATTCGGGGTCGGGCGTTCTGGAGTTCGTCGGCCGCGCCGACTTCCAGGTGAAGGTGCGCGGGCAGCGGCTGGAGCTGGGCGAGGTCGAGGCCGCACTGGCCGAGGCGGCAGGAGTCGGACAGGCGCTGGCTGTCGTTCACGTACCGGGCGCGGACGCCGCGGTGCGGCTGGTGGCCTACGTCGTGGCCCGCTCCGGATGCGCGGTCGATCCGGCGGCGATCAGGGAATCGGTGAGTGAGCGGTTGCCCGGCTACATGGTGCCGGATGTGGTGATGGTGCTCGACGAGCTGCCCTTGACCGCCAGCGGGAAGGTGGACCGGCAGGCCCTGCCCGCCCCGGTCTTCGCACCCGAGTCGTTCCGAGCGCCGTCCACCCCGGTCGAGGAGATCATCACCACGGTGTTCGCGGAGGTCCTCGGCCTCGATCAGGTGGGAGCGGACGACGACTTCTTCGCTCTGGGCGGCGATTCGATCGTCTCGATCCAGGTGGTATCGCGCGCCCGCGCCCGCAGCGTGCAGTTCGGCCCGCGCGATGTGTTCGAGCAGCGCACCGCCGCACGGCTGGCGGTCATCGCGCGCGCCGTCCCGGATGCGCTCGGCGACCATACGCTCGAGCCGGTCGGCGGCGGTATCGGCGCCATGCCATTGCTGCCCGTGGCGCGGTGGATGGTGGAGTGGGGCAAGGGTTTCGATCGATTCGAGCAGCACATGGCGCTGCGCATGCCGGCCGGGCTGGAGGAACAGGACCTGCTGGCGGCCCTGGCCGCGGTCCTCGACCGCCACGACGCACTGCGGTCCCGGCTGCACCGAGACGACACCGGTGCGTGGACCATGGTCGTCGCGCCCGCGGGCAGTGCCGAGACGGCCGGGATGCTGCATCGGCGGGTGCTCGATCCGGGCATCGACATCGACTCGGCCGACGGCCGTGCGGCGGTGACGGATATCGCCGCCGCCGAACTCTCCGCAGCGGTCCATCGGCTGGATCCGCGGGCCGGGACGATGATTCAGTTCGTCTGGCTCGAGTCCGCCTCCGCGCCAGGGTGGTTGGTGATCACAGCGCACCATCTGGTGATCGACGGTGTGTCCTGGCGGATCCTCCTCCCGGATCTGCTGTCGGCTCTGGAGCAGGCCCGCACGGGTGCGGTGCCGATCCTGGCCCCGGTGGGAACCTCGATGCGACGGTGGGCGCACAGCCTGGAAGCCGCGGCGGCCGACCCGCGCCGAGCCGCGGAATCGAGCCTGTGGCAGACGATGGTCACCGGCCCCGATCCACTGTGGGGCGAGCGGGACCTGGATCCGGATCTTGACACCGCGGGGTCCCTGGACAGAGTGCGCCTGGAGCTGCCGAGTTCGGTGACCCGCGCCGTGCTGTCCCGCGTGCCCGCGGTGTTCCACGGCGGGGTCGAAGATGGGCTGCTGGCGAGTTTGGCTGTGGCGGTGCGGTTGTGGCGCGCCCGCCGTGGCATCGACGAGCCGTCGGTGCTGATCCGCCTGGAGGGTCACGGCCGCGAGGAACAGATCATCCCCGGCGCGGACCTGTCGCGGACGGTGGGCTGGTTCACCTCGATGTTCCCGGTCCGGTTCGACCTGAACGCGATCGATATCGATGAGGTGGCCGCCGGAGGCGCGGCGGTGGCCGCGGCGGTGCTCTCGATCAAGGAGACGCTGCGCGCAATCCCGGACAAGGGGATCGGCTACGGACTGCTGCGCTACCTCGATCAGCGAGCGGCGCAGGCGCTTCCGGAACACCTACCGGGCCGCATCGGCTTCAACTACCTGGGCCAGGTCGTGCCCGGCGATCTCGGTGCGGGCGGGTTGTACGGCGGCTTGGGAGAATTGGAGATCCCGCCGGACCCGGATACACCGGTGACCCTGGCCGTGGACGTGAGCGCGCTGGTGATCGACGACCGCCTGCGGGCGGAGATCCGGTTCCCGCGCACGCTGCTCGATCGCGATGCGGTCGAGGAATTCGCGCAACTGTGGTCGCACGTGCTGACGGCAATGGCGAGCCATGCCGAAAAGCCCGGCGCGGGTGGGTATTCACCGTCGGACTTCGCCCTGGTACGCCTGACCCCGCCGCGCGTGACGGCGCTGGAACGCGGCTACCCGTCCCTGACGGATGTGTGGCCGGTGACGCCCTTGCAGGCCGGTCTGCTGTTCCACGCCCACCGCACCGACAGCGGCGTCGATGCGTATGTCGCGCAGGTGATCCTGCACGTGGCCGGTGCTCTCGACGTGGCGCGCTTGCACACCGCCGCCACCTCGATGGTGGCGAGCCACGATGTGCTGCGGACCGCGTTCACCGCGACCGGCGCCGGCGACAACGTGGCGGTGATCTGCGATGCCGTCGAAGTGCCCTGGCAGGTCATCGATCTGGTCGGACAGCCGGATCCAGAAGGCGCGCTCACACAGCTGGCCGCGGCCGAGAAGGCGCGGCGGTTCGATCTCGCCGTGGCGCCATTGGTCCGGTTCACCGTGGTCGCGATGAGTGCCGATCGCTGGGCGCTGATCGTCACCAATCACCACGTCATTCTCGACGGCTGGTCCCTGCCGCTGCTGATCACCGACTTGTACACCCGGTACGCCGGTGGCGGCAAGACCGCCCCCGCCGGGTCGTTCCGGGACTTCCTGGCGTGGTCGGCCGCCCGTGACCGCGACGCGGCGCTGGCCGCCTGGACCGCGGCGCTGGACGGCGCCGAGCCCACCCTGATCGCGGCCACGGCCGACACCGATCCGACCGCGACGGCGGAAGAGTGGTTCGAGATCGACAGCACCGAAGCCCAGGACCTGGCGGCCGCTGCGGCTTCCGCCGGGGTGACGGTGAATACCGTGCTGCAATCGGTGTGGGCGATGCTGCTGGCACAGTCGACCGGCCGGACCGATATCGTGTTCGGCGCCACCGTCTCCGGCCGTCCCGCTGAATTACCGCAGGCGGCCAGCACGATCGGACTCTTCGTCAATACGGTCCCGGCACGGATCCGACTGGATCCCGCCGAGACCGTCACCGGGTTGTGGGCCCGCATCCACGGCGAGCAGGCCGCCCTGCTCGACCACCACCACCTCGGACTGACCGACATCCACGCCGCCACCGGCAACGATACCCTGTTCGACACCGTGATGGTCCTCGAGTCCTATCCCATTGACCTCCAACACATCCGGGAGATCATCGGCCGGGGCGACCTGGACATCACCGGCGTCGCCGCCACCGACTCCACGCACTATCCGCTGACGTGCAGCATTACCGTGCAGGACGGGCTGCGCATCCGATTGCAGTACCGGCCGGACGTATTCGACCAGGCCACGATCACCACCCTCGGCGAACGACTACGGCGGATCCTGCACGCGGTCACCGCCGACCCGGGCATCCCGGTGCGAAATATCGAGGCACTCACGGCATCCGAACGACAGCGGCTGCAGCGCTGGGGTCACGGCGGGATCGTCGAAACCCTCGGAACGCCCGGCATCGCAACCCGTGGCGCGACGCTCCCGGAGCTGCTGGCCGCCGCGGTCGCGCGCCATCCCGAGGGGGACGCGGTGGTGGACCGCGATCGACGCCTCACCTACCGGGAGATGGACATCCGGTCGAATCGCCTGGCGCGCTATCTGATCGACCGCGGGGTGGGCCCCGAGTCGGTGGTGGCGGTGGGTCTGCCGCGCTCACTGGAATGGGCGCTGGCGGTATGGGCGATCAGCAAATCCGGCGCGGCGTTCGTCTTACTCGATCCCGAGCATCCGCGCGATCGCAATCAATTCATGTGCGCTGATTCCGGTGCGCGGGTCGGCATTACGCTGTCCCGCTACACCGGCGCGTTGCCCGGGGAAGAAACGACGTGGCTGTTGCTCGATGATCCGGACACGGCGGCGCGGATCGAGCTGTGCCCGCGCACCCCGGTGACCGAAGCCGGTCCGGGCGCGACCTCCCACCCGGGAAGGGCGGCGTACCTGGTCTACACGTCGGGTTCGACCGGTCGCCCGAAGGGCGTGGAGATCACCCACACCGGGCTCGCCAATGTCTGTGCCGCGCAACGACACCGGTTCGGCATGAGCCCGGATTCCCGGGTGCTGAGTGTCGCCGCCCGCACCTTCGATGCGGCGATCTTCGAACTGCTGCTGGCGATTTCCGGCGCCGGAACGCTGGTCATGTCCCCGCCGGAGGTCTACGGCGGCGAGCCACTGGCGGAATTGATTCGCGCCCAACACATCACACACGCCGTTCTCACCCCGACCGTGGCCTGCGCACTGGATCCCGCCGGGCTCGACGAGCTGCGGGTATTGATCGCGGCGGGCGAAGCCTGCCCACCCGCTCTGCTGTCGCGCTGGTCGCGCACCGATACCGCGGGCAGGCGGCAGGTCTTCAACCTCTACGGCCCGGCCGAGGTCACCATCTGGGTGACCGGCAGCGCCGAACTGCACGCGCACGATCCCGTCACCATGGGCTCGGTCATCGGCGGCCTGGACGTGGTGGTGCTGGATCGCTGGTTGCGTCCGGTACCGGCCGGGGTGGTGGGCGAGCTGTATGTGTCGGGTGCCGGTGTGGGACGCGGATATCGATCCCGGCCCGGCCTGACCGCCGCCCGGTTCGTGGCCGATCCCTTCGGAACGGCGGGCGACCGGTTGTATCGAACCGGCGACCTGGTCCGCTGGGTCGCGGAGGAATCCGGTTCGGGCGCCGGGGTTCTGACCTTCGTCGGCCGCGCGGACTTCCAGGTGAAGGTGCGGGGCCAGCGGCTGGAGCTGGGCGAGGTCGAGGCCGGGCTGTGCGCGGTGGAGGGCATCGAGCAGGCGGCGGTCGTCGTGCACGCACGTGCGGCCGATGCGCGGATGGTGGCCTATGTGGTGGCGGATGCGGGCCGTGCGATGAACCCGGCGGCGGTTCGCCGCGCGATGGGTGAGCGCCTGCCGCGTTTCATGGTCCCGGATGTGGTCATGGTCCTCGACGAGCTGCCGCTGACGGTCAACGGAAAGGTGGACAAGACCCGATTGCCGGAACCGGTGACGACGGGTGCGCGCTACCGGGCGCCGTCCACGCCGGCCGAGCGGACCGTGGCCGGGGTGTTCGCCGAGGTCCTCGGACTCGATCGGGTCGGCATCGACGACGATTTCTTCGCACTCGGCGGCAATTCGCTGTCCGCGACCCGCGTGGTGGCGCGTCTCGGCGAGGCCGCCGGCGTCACGGTGGGCGTGCGCGAGGTGTTCGAGGCCTCGGGTGTCGCGGAACTGGCGGAGCTGCTCGCCGCACACCCGGGCGCACCGGCAACCGGTACCCGGCTGGGCCTGCTGGCGCGCCCGGAACGGATGCCCCTGTCGTTCGCACAGCAGCGGATGTGGTTCGTCAACAGGTTCGCGCCGGGTGCGGCGGCGTACAGCATTCCGATGGTGCTCAGGATTTCCGGCGAACTCGACATCGCCGCCCTGTCGGCAGCCGTCACCGATGTGCTGGCCCGGCACGAAGTCCTGCGCACGCGGTATCCGGACGCCGACGGCGTGCCGTTCCAATCGGTGGTCCGCGTCGAAGACCTGGCGGATGCCGCGGATATCGACCTCACACCCCGACCGGTGACGGAAAACGAGCTGACGGCCGCGATTTCCGGCATTATCGCCACGGGATTCGATGTGGCGGAACGTATCCCGCTGCGCATGCGGCTGCTGTCACTGCGACCCGATGAGTTCGTGCTGGTGATCGTGGCGCACCACATCTGCGCCGATGGATTCTCCATGGGCCCGCTGGCCCGGGATCTGGCCACCGCCTACACGGCCCGCTCCACGGGCCGGGAACCAGGATGGGCCCAGCTACCGGTCCAGTACGCCGACTACACGCTGTGGCAGCGCGAACTGCTCGGCTCCGCCGCCGACCCGGACTCGATGCTGTCGCGCCAGCTGACGTACTGGCGCACGCAATTGGCGGACCTGCCCGAGGTGCTGGAGCTGCCGTCCGACCGGCCCCGGCCCCCGGTGGCGTCCCATCGTGGCGCGACCCATGGATTCGTCCTGGACGCGGAGGTGGTCCAGGGCTTGCAGGCCGTGGCGCGGGCACAGGGCGCGACGGTGTTCATGATGTTCCACGCCGCCTTGGCGATCGTGCTGTCGCGGCTGTCGGGCAGCGGCGACATCGTCATCGGCACACCGGTTTCCGGTCGCGGCTCGGCACACCTGGACGACCTGGTCGGCATGTTCATCAATACGATCGTGCTGCGCACGCACATCGACGAGTCCCTGCCGTTCCGCGAACTGCTCGAACACGTCCGCACCGTGGATCTGGACGGCTTCGCCCACGGCGAGGTGCCCTTCGAACAGGTGGTGGAAGCGCTGGATCCGCCGCGCAGCCAGGCGCACCACCCGCTGTTCCAGGTGCTGCTCGCCTTCCACGATCTCGATCCCGAGAGTGTCGCGTTCCCGGGCCTCGAGGTCACGCCGTCGGGCGCCGACACCGGTGTCGAGCGGTTCGACCTGACGCTCACCCTGTCGGACAGGCCGGACCAGAACGGGCAGATACCCGTCGATATCGGCTACGCCACCGACCTTTTCGACCGGGCCACCGTCGTCGCCATGGTCGAACGCCTGTGCCGCGTCCTTCGAGCGATCACCTCCGATCCCGCGATCCTCGTCCGTGACATCGACACCTTGTCGGATACCGAACGGCACCGGTTACTGGCCGAATGGGGCCGCAACCTCCCGGTCACCGAGCCTGCCACCCTGCCGGAACTGCTCGCCGCCGCCGTGGCGAACAACCCGCGGGGCGATGCGGTCGAAGACGGCGACCGGCGGATCTCGTATCGAGAACTCGACGAACAGTCGAATCAATTGGCGCGCTACCTGATCCAGCAGGGCGTCGGCCCCGAATCGGTGCTCGCGATCGCGCTGTCGCGATCAGTGGAATGGATGCTCGCCGCCTGGGCGGTCACCAAGACCGGAGCGGGATTCCTGTCCCTGGATCCGGCCCATCCACTCGATCGCAACCAGTTCATGTGCACGGACTCCGCTGTGCGGCTCGGTATTACGCTGGACCGGCACACCACCGCACTGCCCCGGCAGGGCATGTCGTGGCTGCTGCTCGACGATCCGGCGGTGACCGCGTCGATCGCACAATGCCCGAAAACCTCTGCGACCGACGCGGATCGGCACGGGCCGCTGCGCACCGGCAATACCGCCTACGTCGTCTACACCTCCGGCTCGACCGGCCGTCCCAAGGGCGTCGAGGTCACCCACGCCGGATTGGCCGCGGTGGCCGCCGCCCACTCGAGCCGGTACGCCATCGACTCCGCGGCCCGCATCCTGGGCGTCTCCGCGCGCACCTTCGACGCGTCGGTGCTGGAAATCCTGCTCGCAGTGCCCGCGGGCGCGACCCTTGTCCTGGCGCCCGAGGACGTCTACGCCGGACAGCCTTTGGCCGACCTGATGCGCGAGCGCCGCATCAGTCACGCGTTCCTGACGCCGTCGGTGGTGGCCTCGCTCGATCCGCGCGGGCTCGACGCGCTGCGCGTGGTGACGGTCGGCGGTGAACGGTATTCCACCCAGCTGGTGGCGCGCTGGTCGCGCACCGATGCGGCGGGCATGCGCCGGTTCTTCAACACCTACGGGCCCACCGAGACCACCATCATCATGACGATCAGCGACGAGCTGAGCGCCGGTGATCCGCTCGACATGGGTTCGGGCATAGCCGGTATGGACGTACTCGTGCTGGACTCCTGGCTGCGCCCGGTTCCCTCCGGGGTCGTGGGCGAGCTCTACATCTCGGGTTCCGGTGTGGCGCGCGGATACCGAGGCCGCGCGGGTCTGACGGCCACGCAGTTCATCGCGAATCCCTATGGGGAGCCCGGAGACCGGCTGTACCGGACCGGCGATCTCGTCCACTGGACCGCGTCGCGGCCGGAATCCGGACCGGACACCGCGGCCCTGATGTTCGTGGGCCGGGCGGACTTCCAGGTGAAGCTGCGCGGACAGCGTATGGAGCTGGGCGAGGTCGAAGCCGGGCTGTGCGAGGTGGAGGGCATCGCGCAGGCGGTCGTGCTCGTGCACGAGGCGCGGGCCGATTCCGGTGCGCGACTGGTGGGATACGTGGTGGCCGGGCCGGGATGCACGCTGGACCCCGCGGTGGTCCGGCGCTCGGTGAGCGAGCGGTTGCCCGGCTACATGGTGCCCGATGTGGTGATGGTGCTCGATGAGCTGCCGCTGACCGTCAACGGCAAGGTGGACAAGGCGAAGCTGCCGGAGCCCGCAGCGATGGGCGCGGGTTACCGAGCGCCGTCCACACCATCCGAGGCGATCGTGGCGCAGGTCTTCGCCGAGGTGCTCGGACTGGACCGGGTGGGCATCGATGACGACTTCTTCACACTGGGCGGCGATTCGATCGTCTCGATCCAGGTCGTGGCGCGGGCGCGGACACGAGGCGTGGTCTTCGGGCCGCGTGATGTGTTCGAGCAGCGCACCGTCGCGCGATTGGCGGAATGCGCGCGCCACACCGGTGACGAGACCGCTGCCGGGTTGGCCGAGCTGCCCGGTGGCGGGGTGGGCGAATTGCCATTGCTGCCGGTCGCACGGTGGATGGTGGAGTGGGGCAAGGGTTTCGCTCGGTTCGAGCAGCATGTTGTGCTGCGCTTGCCCGTCGGGGTGGACGAGGCGTGCTTGGTGGCGGCGGTGGGCGCTGTGCTGGATCGCCACGACATGCTGCGTTCTCGCCTGCGGCGCGACGAATCGGGTGAATGGTCGATGCGGGTGGCGGCCCCGGGCAGTGTGGACGCCGCGGCGGTTCTGCTCAGGCGTCCGCTCGACCCGGGTATCGACGTCGACTCCGACGCCGGTCGGACACTGGTGACGGATCTCGCTGCCGCGGAACTGAACTCCGCGGCGGAGCGACTGGATCCGGTCGGCGGGATCATGACGCAACTGGTCTGGCTCGACCCCGCCGACCGCGCGGGTTGGCTGATTGTCGTCGTGCACCATGCCGTGGTGGACGGCGTCTCGTGGCGGGTGCTGGCGCCCGATCTGATGTCCGCACTCGACCAGGCCATGCGCGGCGTCACGCCGGTGCTGGAGCCGGTGGGAACGTCGATGCGAGCGTGGGCGCACGGACTGCTGACCGCCGCGAGCGAGGCCGGGCGCGCCACAGAACTGGAGCTGTGGCGGTCGATGCTGACAGGTCCCGACCCGGCACTCGGCGCCCGCGAGCTCGACCCGGCCGTCGATACCGCGTCGATGCTCGACCAGGTCGACGTGGAATTGCCCGAGCCGGTGACGCGTGCGCTGCTGACCCGGGTACCGGCCGTCTTCCACGGCGGCGTCGACGACGGTCTGATCGCGGGACTCACTGCGGCCGTGCGGATCTGGCGCGTGCGGCGCGGTATCGATGAGACCTCGGTATTGCTGCGTCTGGAAGGTCACGGTCGTGAGGAGCAGGTCGTCGGCGGCGCGGACCTGTCGCGCACGGTGGGCTGGTTCACCTCCATGTTCCCCGTGCGATTCGACCTGTCCGGCATCGATCTCGACGAGGCGATGGCGGGCGGCGACGCCGTGACGGCGGCGGTGCGGTCGGTGAAGGAGACCATGCGCTCGATCCCGGACAAGGGCATCGGTTACGGCCTGCTGCGCTACCTGAGCCCGGAAACCGCTGCGCTGCTGCCGGATCGAATGCCGGGCCAGATCTGCTTCAACTATCTGGGCCGAATCGGGGGCGGCGATATCGGTGTGGACGGAGTGCACGGTGGCCTGGGTGAACTGATCGCCGCACCGGACCCCGACATGCCGGTGACAGTCGCCGTCGATGCGTCGGCGATCGTCATCGAGGACCGGCTGCGGGCGGTATTCCGGTTCCCGCGCACACTGCTCGACCGTGGCGCGGTCGAGGAATTGGCGGGCTTGTGGTCGCAGGCGCTCACAGCGGTGGCCGCCCACGCCGAAACGCCGGGCGCAGGCGGACATTCGCCGTCGGACTTCGCATTGGTCCTGCCGCAGGCCGGTATCACCGCGCTGGAGCGGCGATACCCATCGTTGACCGACGTCTGGCCGGTGACGCCGCTGCAGGCCGGTCTGTTGTTCCACGCACAGCTGGCCGGTGCCGAGGCCGCCACGGATGCTTATGTCGCGCAGGTGGTTCTCCACCTGACCGGTGGCCTGGACGCGGAACGCCTGCGTGCGGCGGCGGCCTTGTTGCTGCGGCGACACGAGGGTTTGCGCACCGCCTTCACCGCCACGGAGAGCGGCGAGTACATCGCGGTGGTCTGCGACGACATTGAAATGCCGTGGAAAACGGTGGATCTCACGACCCGGCCGAATCCCGAGACCGCGCTCGACGAGCTGGCCGCACAGGTGAAGGCGGTCCCGTTCGACCTCGCCGAGCCGCCGCTGCTGCGCTGCACCCTGGCCGCCATGGGAGCCGATCGGTGGGCATTGATTCTCACCAACCACCACGTGATCCTCGATGGCTGGTCCATGCCATTGCTCATCACCGAGCTGTTCTCCGCCTACGCCGGACAGCAACCGGCGGCTCCGGCCGGTTCGTATCGGGACTTCCTGGCCTGGTTGGCCGCTCGCGATCACGAGGCGGCCCTGTCGGCCTGGGCGGCAGCCCTGGACGGCGCCGAACCCACCCTCATCGCGGCGGGGGCCGAAGACGATCCAGCACACGTGGCGGACATTTCGATCACCATCGACAGGACCGACACCCGAAACCTGGTCGCCGCGGCGGCCGCCGCCGGGGTGACGGTGAATACGGTGCTGCAATCGGCATGGGCGATGATGCTGGCGCAGCTGAGCGGCCGGACCGATCTGATATTCGGCGCGACCGTCTCCGGCCGTCCCGGCGAGCTCCCCGCCGCCGCGCACACCATCGGCTTGTTCATCAACACGATTCCGACCCGGGTCCGGCTCGAACCCGCCGAGACCATCACCCGGCTGTGGAGCCGAATCCACGACGAGCAGGCGGCCCTGCTCGAGCACCACCATGTCGGACTGCGCGATATCCACGCGCTCACCGGCAACGACAGCCTCTTCGACACCTTGATGGTGCTCGAGTCCTACCCCGTCGACCTGCACGGCATCGCGCACACCGCCGGCGACGGCGATCTCGAGATCACTCGGATCGCGGCCGGCGACGCCACGCACTACCCGCTCACCTGCACCGCGGTTCTTCAGGACGCCTTGCGCATCCGGTTGCAGTACCAGAGTGGGGTTTTCGATACGGCCACGATCGAAGCCTTCGGTGAACGCCTGCGCCACGTGCTGCACGCGATTGCCGGAGATCCCACGATGCCGGTGCGGGATATCGACGTCCTGTCGCCGCCGGAACGGTATCGGCTCGTGCACGAGTGGGGCCGCAACGGCGTGCTGGACCTCGATCACGCTTCCGTTCAGGGCATTCAGCGCGTCGGTGCGAGCGGGCGCGGCCCGGCCACCTTGCCGGATCTGCTGGCGGCTGCGGCGGCTGCCGATCCGGCCGGGGACGCGGTGCTGGATGGTGACCGGCGGCTCTCCTACCGTGACCTCGATGAGCGATCGAATCGTCTGGCGCGCTCGCTGATCGGGCGTGGCATCGGCCCGGAGTCGGTGGTCGCCGTCGGTGTGCCGCGCTCGCTGGAATGGGTGCTGGCGGTGTGGGGCG